>CANGQZ010000007.1 GCA_947455865.1 Sphingomonadaceae bacterium | reverse complement strand
GGCGCCAGCTCGGCGACGATGACCGCACGCTTGGCGATGGTTCCCACAAGGCTGAACGGGGCACGATCGGAATAGAGCGTGAGCGCAGTCATCGGGTTGTCCAGGCCAGTTTGAGTTCTTCCCACGCGCACGCGAGCAGGAATTCGGTGCCCTCGGCCACCGCCTCGGCAGCGGCGAGATCGGCGCCCCAAGCGTAAAGCCCGTGGCCGCGGATGTAAAACGCCGGGATGAGCGGCGACTGGGCTGCTAGCAGCGGACGCAGTTGCCCGGCCAGCGCCGCCATGTCCTGACTGTTATCGACCAGCGGCAACCGGACGACCGTATCATGCGTGCCGGTGCCATAGATCTTGAGCAGTTCGTACCCTTCGAGCAAGATCTCCTCGCTGTCCGGAAGTGCCCGGCTGAGCACGGTGCCGGCCACCGAATGGGTGTGCAGCACTGCCCCGGCGGCGGGATCGAGGGCGTAGATCAGGCAGTGCAGCAGCGTTTCGGCCGAAGGTGTGCCGGCATCAAGCGGATCGCCCGCAGCGCTGACCCGCATCACGTCGGCCCGGGCCAGACGACCCTTGTGCGCGCCCGAGACGGTGACCGCGATCGTGCCGTCGGCCAGCCGCGCGGAGTAATTGCCGGCGGTTGCCGGGGCGAGCCCGCGCGCCTCGAGCCGGCGCCCGGCGGCAACAATCGCGGCAGCTGCGGCGGAAAATTCGATCATGGCAATGGCGCTCCCGGCCCGGGCACTGGCATCGCGCCTCTACATGACTTTTTGGCGACGGGTAAATGACCCGGCCAATGACATAAGCGAAGCTGCACGATTCGTGTTGCGACGCAGCATCAATTGCCGCAAATCCATGGCTATGATCAAAGCCGGGCTGCACCACCTCACACGCTACACCTACAACCGGCCAGTCCGCCTGGGTCCGCAAGTGATCCGCCTCAGGCCGGCCCCGCACAGCCGCACCGCGGTGCCGAACTATTCGCTGAAGATCAGCCCGTCGAACCACTTCCTCAACTGGCAGCAGGACCCCTACGGCAACTGGCAAGCGCGGGCGGTCTTTCCCGATCCGATCGATCATTTTACGGTCGAGGTCGATCTGCTGGCCGAACTGGCGGTGATCAATCCGTTCGACTTTTTCGTCGAGGACTACGCCGAGACTTATCCCTTCGCTTACGCTCCCGACCTCGCCACCGATCTGGCGGCGTGCTTTGAACTGGAGCCGCAAGGGGCGCGGTTCGAGGCGCTGATCGAGCAGTTCGCCGGCCACACCGGCCGCACGATCGATATGCTGGTGGCCGTCAACCAGGCGGTCAACCGTACCGTCGGCTATGTCATCCGGATGGAAGCGGGGGTGCAGACCCCCGAGGAAACGCTGGGCATCGGCACTGGATCGTGCCGCGATTCGGCGTGGCTGCTGGTCCAGCTGCTGCGCCGGCTGGGTTTCGCCGCGCGGTTCGTCTCGGGCTATTCGATCCAGCTGACCCCTGACGTGGCGGCGGTCGACGGCCCCAAGGGCGTGGCCGAGGACGTCTGCGACCTCCACGCTTGGGCCGAGGCCTATATTCCCGGCGCCGGCTGGGTCGGGCTTGATTCGACCTGGGGCCTGTTTGCGGGAGAGGGCACATCCCGCTTTGCGCGACCCCGCATTATCGCTCCGCCGCGCCGATCGAGGGCGTGGTGACCGAGCCGGTCCACAGCGATTTCCATTTCGAGATGCAGGTCTCGCGCATTGCTGAAGCGGTGCGGATCACCCGCCCGTTCACCGAAGCGCGCTGGGATGCGCTGCTGGCGCTGGGCGACAAAGTCGACGCCGATCTGGCTGCGGGCGACGTGCGGCTGACCATCGGCGGGGAACCGACGTTCATCGCCGAAGGCGATTTCGAAGCGCCGGAATGGAACGCCGATGCGGTCGGCCCGACCAAGGGGGTCTATGCCGACCAGCTGATCCGCAAGCTCGGCAAGGTCTTTGCGCCCGGCGCGCTGCTCCATCACGGGCAGGGCAAGTGGTATCCGGGCGAAAGCCTGCCGCGCTGGGGCTATTCGCTCTACTGGCGCAAGGACGGGGTGCCGGTGTGGCGCGATCCCTCGCTGATCGCCGGGGTGCGGGCCTCCGATCCCGATTTTGCCGCCGATCCGGCGCCGGTGGTCGACACCGAATCGGCCGGAACAGTTGCGCGCGGGATCGCCCATTCGTTGGGGCTGGAGGACAGCTTCGCCGTGCCGGTGTTCGAGGACGCGGTCGAATGGATCGTGCGCGAGGCCGAACTGCCCGAGAACACTTCGCCCACCGATCCCAAGATCGACGATGCCGAAGTGCGCGAGCGCTTCATGCGCACGTTCCAGCGCGGGCTGACCAGGCCGGTGGGCTATGTCCTTCCGGTTCAGCGCGATCCGGAGCGCCAGCAGTGGCAGGCCGAAATGATCCCGACCCCGGGCAAGTGGAAAAGCGAGCGCTGGCGGGTGCGGCGCGGGGTGCTGTTCGCAGTGCCGGGCGACAGCGCGCTGGGTTATCGCCTGCCGCTGGGATCGCTGCCTTAAGTGCCGCCATCCGAATACCCCTACATTCATCCGCGCGACACCGCCGAGCCGCGCGGCCCGCTGCCCGATGTGCGCAAGCAAGTGCTCGAACGCGGGCATCAGGTGCGCGAGGTTGCGGTCGAACCCGCCGAGCAGCGCTCCGTGGCGATCGAGGCTTCGGGCCATGCCGCGCAGACCCGGGTCGAACAGGTGGCGATCGAGGGCGCAGTGCGGACCGCGATCACGGTCGAGCCGCGCGGCGATCATCTATGCGTGTTCATCCCTCCGGTCGAGGCGCTGGAAGACTGGCTCGAGCTGATCGCCACCGTCGAGGCGGTGGCCGAAGAGACGCGCCTGCCAGTGCAGATCGAAGGCTATCCGCCGCCGCCCGACCCGCGCCTGACCGTGCTGAAGGTCACCCCCGATCCCGGCGTGATCGAGGTCAACATCCAGCCCGCCGCCAGTTGGCGCGAATCGGTGGCGATCACCGAGACGCTTTACGAAAAGGCCCGCGAGACCGGGCTGACCGCCGACAAGTTCATGGTCGATGGCCGCGCCACTGGCACTGGCGGGGGCAACCACATCGTGCTTGGCGGGCCGAGCATGCTCGATTCGCCGTTCATTCGCCGGCCCGATCTGCTGAAGTCCTTCGTGATCTACTGGCAGCGCCACCCGGCGCTGAGCTATCTGTTTTCGGGCCTGTTCATCGGTCCGACCTGCCAGGCACCGCGGATTGACGAGGCGCGGCATGACGGGCTGTACGAGCTGGAGATCGCGCTGGCGCAGGTGCCCGGCCCGGAGCAGCCGCAGCCCCCGGCGTGGGTAGTTGACCGCCTGTTCCGCAATCTGCTGGTCGATGTTACCGGCAATACCCATCGCACCGAGATCTGCATCGACAAGCTGTTTTCGCCCGATGGGCCAGCCGGGCGGCTGGGGCTGGTCGAGTTCCGCGGCTTCGAGATGCCGCCCGAGGCCAAGATGTCGCTGGCGCAGCAGCTACTGATCCGCGCGCTGGCCGCGTGGTTCTGGCGCGAGCCGTTGAGCGGCCCGCTGGTGCGCTGGGGCACCCAGCTCCATGACCGGTTCATGCTGCCGCATTACGTCTGGGCCGATTTCCTCGACGTGCTGGCCGACTTGCGCGAGGCCGGTTACGACTTCGATCCAGTGTGGTTCGAGGCGCAGCGCCAGTTCCGGTTCCCGGTCCACGGCGCGGTCGAAGGCGGCGGGGTGACGCTGGAAGTGAGCCATGCACTCGAACCGTGGAACGTGCTGGGCGAGACCGGTGCGATCGGCGGGACGGTGCGCTATGTCGACAGTTCGACCGAGCGCCTGCAACTGCGCGCGACCGGGATGGTGGCGGGGCGCCACATCATCGCCTGCAACGGCCGCCGTGTGCCGATGACCACCGCCGGCATTCCCGGCGAGGCGGTCGCGGGGGTGCGCTACAAGGCGTGGCTGCCAGCCAACTGCCTGCACCCCATGCTGCCGCCGCATGCGCCGCTGACTTTCGACATCCTCGACAGCTGGAACGGTCGCTCGCTCGGCGGGTGCGTTTATCATGTGGCGCATCCGGGCGGACGCAACTACGATACCGTTCCGGTGAACGGCTATGAGGCCGAGGCGCGGCGCAAGGCGCGGTTTCAGGATCATGGCCACTCGCCCGGGCGGGTGACGATGCCGCCTGAGGAACCGTCTGGGGAGTTTCCGATGTCGCTTGATCTGCGCCGCCCAGCCCACGTCGCCTAACCCAATGGCGAGCGACGCCGTCCTCACCGCGCCGGCCGGCCCCCGGCTGCAGGACTATCCGGTCGATGTGGCCGCGGGCGACCTTTATCACAACGCCTCGCCCGATCTTGCCGCGCACTGGCAGACGATGGCGGATGGGCTGGTCACGATGGCCAGCGAAGCCGGGATGGCGGTGCACGAGCTTGTTTCGCGCCAGATCGCCGATCTGGGGATGAGCTTCCGCATCGCCGGCGATGCCGACGAGCGCGACTGGCCGCTGACGGCAATGCCGCTCCTGATCGGGGCCGACGAATGGGCCGAAGTCGAACGCGGGCTGATCCAGCGCGCGCGGCTACTGGAAGCGGTGGCGGCCGATCTCTATGGGCCGCAGCGGCTGGTCGCCGAAGGCCATGTTCCCGCATCGCTGGTCACCGGGAGCCGCTATTTCGCGCGCAACATGGTCGGGTTGGCGCCGCGCGGCGGGCACTACATCCATGTCTATGCGGTCGATCTGGCGCGCGGCCCGCGCGGCCAGTGGCGCGTGCTGAGCGACCGGCTGCGACTCGCAAACGGGATCGGCTATGCGCTGGAGAACCGGCTCGCGCTCTCGCGCGGGACCGGATCGCTGCTCAGCGACATTCACACCCGCCGCCTTGCCTACTTCTTCACCGAACTGCGCGGCGGCATTGCCCGCGACTGCCAGCGCGAGAACCCGCGGATCGCCCTACTCACCCCGGGGCGCTTCAACCAATCGTATCCGGAGCAAGCCCACCTTGCCCGCTATCTCGGTTTTCCGCTGGTGGAAGGCCGCGATCTCAGCGTCAGCGACGAGCGGCTTTATGTGCGGACTATCGCCGGGCCGAAGCGGATCGATGCGATCTGGCGGTGGATCGATACCAACGCGCTGGATCCGCTCAATTTCGATGCCCGTTCGGCCATCGGCGTCCCCGACTTGTTCGATGCCTGGGCGCGCGGCGGGCTGGAGATGGCCAACCGGCCCGGCGTCGAACTGCTCGAGGCCCCGGCCTTTTCCGCGTTCCTTCCGCGCTTGTGCTCGGTGCTGCTGGGCGAGACGCCGCTGCTGCCCAACGTGGCGACATGGTGGTGCGGCCAGCCGCGCGAGGCCGATACGGTGCGCAAACGCTTCGAGGAGCTGGTGATCACGCCCGCCTTCGGCCAGCGGGTCGAGGCGCTTGAGGGCATCGGCCCGGTGCCGGCAGCGAGCCTTGGGCCGGAACAGCGCGCGGCGCTCGCCGAGGCGATGGCGCGCCGGCCGATGGACTATTGCGGTCAGGAGATCGTCCACCTTCCCACCACGCCGGCCTTGATCGACGAATGCTTCGTGCCGCGCGCCTTCACGCTGCGCGCGTTCGTGGCGCGCGATACGGCAGGCAACTGGACAGTGATGCCGGGCGGGTTCGCCCGGCTTTCCGCCTCGGACGAGATCCAGACCACGCTGATGGGCGCCGGTGACTGGACCGCCGACGTCTGCATCGTCGATTCGGCGCACCGCGCGCCGCCGGGGCCGCTGCCCCTGTCCGAACTGCCTTCGGTGCGGCGCGGCGGCGGCTTCCTCGCCAGCCAGGCGGCCGACAACCTGTTCTGGTTCGGCCGCTATGTCGAACGGACCGAAGCGACGGTGCGGGTGATCCGGGCGATCCTGGGCAGCGCGATCGAAGTCGATGCCGCGGCCGGCAGCAATCCCGAAGTGCGCGCCGTGCTGCTCGATCTGCTGGTGCGCTGGAGCGCGATCACCAAGGAGACTGCGGCGCTGCCCGCTCCGCAGGCCTGCCGCGCGGCGCTGGCCGAGGTGACCTTGCCGGGCGGGGTCGGCTCGCTGCTGGCAGCGCTGCGGGCCACCGGACTGACCTTGCGCGACCGGTTTGCGCCCGATTTCTGGCGGATCGCCAGCCGGCCGCTGCCGCCGCTCGATTCGCACCGCCCGGGAGCGTTGCTGCGCGGGGCCCGCGAACTGCTGGAGCGGATGTCGGCGCTAGCCGGTTTGCTCAACGAGAACTTCGTGCGCGGCCCCTCGTGGCGGTTCCTCGATCTCGGCCGCCGAATCGAACGGGGGCTGGCGCTCTGCGCAACGACCGGTGCGCTCGTGCGCGAGGCAGACAACGCCTGGTCGGACAATGGCGAAGCGTTGAGCCTGCTGCTCGACTTGTGCGACAGCCAGATCACGTATCGCTCGCGCTATCTGACCAGCGCCCAGCGCAATCTGGTGCTGGACCTGCTGCTGCTCGATCCGGACAACCCCCGCAGTCTGGCGTTCCAGCTCGAAGCGCTCGTCGCGCATATTGATGCGCTGCCGCGCCTGTCCGAAGATCTGCTACCCGAATTGCCGCTGCGCGAAGCCCGCGCCCTTCTCGCCCCGCTGACTTCGCTGACCGTCGAAAAGTTCGCTCCGGAGCATCTTGCCGCGGCCGAAAACGGCCTGCTGTCGCTCTCCAGCGCGATCTCCGAGCGCTATTTTCTGCAATATGAAAAGGCCGATGCGCCGGGTTCGGAAAGCCTGCTCGGATGAAGTACACGATCCGCCATGTGACCACGGTCAAATACGCCAGCCCGGTCAGTCTGGCCCGGTTCAACGTCCGGCTGAAGCCTGCACCATGGCCGGGGCAAGTGCTGCATCACTATGCGTTGACCATCGATCCGCAGCCGTGGACCATTCAGGAAGAATATGGCCCGTGGATCGTCAACCGCAGCCGGCTGTTCGTGCGCGATCCGCTGACCCAGCTGACGATCGAGAGCAAGATGCACATCGAAGTGCAGATGCCGGCGGTAACCGATGTGACAGCTCCGTCGCCAAGCGTGGCCGATATTCGCAAGCAGGCGCTGATCCACCGCGATCTCAGCGCGATGGGCCCGGCGAGCTATCTCTTTGCCTCACCAATGGCCCTCAAATCGCGCACGATCGCCGAATGGGCGCGGCCGATGCTCGATCCCGAACGGTCGATCCTGAGCGCGGGCAATGCGCTGATGCATGCGATCTTCACGCAGTTCAAATATGACAGCGACGCTACCGACGCGGATACCCCGCCGGCGAAATCCTTCGCCAAAAAACGCGGGGTCTGCCAGGACTTCGCCCATGTGATGATCGTTGCGGCGCGGGCCCATGGGCTGCCGGCGGCCTATGTCAGCGGTTATCTGCGCACCCTGCCGCCGCCGGGCAAGCCGCGCCTGATCGGCGCCGACGCCACCCATGCCTGGGTCGTGCTATGGTGCGGCGATGCCTTGGGCTGGATCGGTTTTGATCCCACCAACGACTGCCTGGCCAAGACCGATCACATCTACACCGCGATGGGCCGTGATTATGCCGATGTCGCGCCGATCGACGGGGTGTTCCGGGGCGGCGGCGGGCAGACCATGGCCGTCTCGGTCGACGTCGCGCCCGAAGAGGAAGCCGCGCTCAGCGCAAGCTGAACAGGGGCCCCGGCGTCAGAGCTTGCCCGTTTCGGGAAGTGTGATCGCCCCGCTGCTGCTGCTGCTGCTGTCCGGAACAATCGCCGGCAATTCAATGTTCGCCGCCGCTGCGGCGGACGAAGGAGCCGCGGTGTTGTTTGCAAACGACAGATCCCCGACAGCATCATCTGCTGCCAGCGCGGGCGAAGTATAGGCGGAATCGAGTTGCTGGGTCACCGGGACATCGAGCGCCACATCAGCGAAAGCTGCGGAAAAGGCGTTGCTGCGGTGGGCGCGGCGCTGCGTGAGCGGGTGCGGGACAACTGCAGATTTCCCGGTCAGGTCGACCGCGCCGAACATGCCAGCGGCGGCCCCATGCCGTGACGGCTTGACGACCAGCGGCACCAGCGGCGCCACCGGCGCCGGCGCGCCACCAGCACTGGCCAGTTCGACATTTCTGGCCGGCGCAGCGGCGGCAGGCCGGGCTGCAGCTGGCTGGACTGCGACAGCCGGTGCCGCCTTGGGCTCGGCCACCGCGAGCTGCGGAGCATTGGCCGCAGCCGGCGCGCCGACTGCGGGCATGCCCTGATCCGGACGGAACACGCCGGTATCGATCACTGCCACCACCGAAGGATCGGAGCGCACATCATCGGGGACCGATTGCGCCAGACGGTGCTGCGCGACATAGATCCCCACCATGTCGGCCGCGCCGATGGCGATAACGGCCGATGTCAGCAGTTGCTTGCGGGATTTGCGCATGGCGGTGCCCTCCGAAGTGTTCATGCGAAACGAATAACGAAGCATATGACAGCGGGCGTCTTGCTGCAACTGCGCAGTCGTGGGACTGGCGCGCTACAAGCGCGAACGGCCCGCGCGGCCTTTTGCGGGCCCGTTTTGTGGAATCTGCATTTGCGGCGCTTCCCTCCGCTTCATGCTGGTGTAACAACACGCTCGCACAGGCAGGCTGATCCACGGCCGGCAAAGGACCAGTATGAGCGACCATGGCCCGGTGATTGCCGGCGGCGGCGCAGCGGCCCCGGAAGGCGACACGCAGCCGCTGGAGCGGTATTTCAACCGCGAACTGAGCTGGCTGGAGTTTAACCGGCGCGTGTTGGCCGAGGCTCAGAACCCGGACTATCCGCTGCTCGAACGGCTGCGGTTCCTTTCGATCTCGGGCAGCAACCTCGATGAGTTCATCACCGTGCGGGTGGCTGGCCTCGCCGGCCAGGCGCAGCGTCAGATCGAGGAAATTTCGATCGACGGCCGCACCCCTTCGCAGCAGCTCGCGGAAATCCGGGAGGCCGTTACCGGGCTGGTGGCGGTGCAGCAGGAAAGCCTTGAACTGCTGACCGAACAGCTCGCCGAGGCCGGCGTGCGCATCACGCGCGATGAGCAGCTCGGCAAAGCCGAAATCGAATGGCTGCGTGACTATTTCGCCGCGCACGTGATGCCGGTAATAACCCCGCAGGCGATCGATCCGGCGCACCCGTTCCCGTTCATCGCCAGCCAGGGCATGGGCGTGCTGTTCGCGCTGACCCGGGTGACGGACAATGCGCCGATCACCGAAATGGTACTGATCCCGCCGGCGCTGCCGCGGTTCGTGCGCCTGCCCGGCGCAGAGGCGGTGTGGATCGGGATCGGCGAATTGATCCGCCGCCACGCGGCAATGCTGTTTCCGGGCTTCCGCATTGCGGGCAACGGTATCTTCCGCGTGCTGCGCGACAGCGATATCGAGCTGGAAGAAGACGCCGAAGACCTTGTCCGCTATTTCCGCACTGCGATCCAGCGCCGCCGGCGCGGCAAAGTGATCATGCTCCAGCTTGAAGGGGATTTCGATCCGGCCTCGGAACAGCTGCTGCGCGACCAGCTTGGGCTCGACAGCGCGCTGGTACTCAAGATGGGCGGCCAGATCGATTTCAGCGGCCTCGCCGCGATTGTCGACGAGCCGCGCCCCGAACTCAAGTTCGAACCCTATAGCCCGCGCTATCCCGAGCGGATTCTCGAGCACAATGGCGATTGTTTCGCGGCGATCCGCGAGAAGGACATCGTCATCCACCACCCATATGAAAGCTTCGAGGTGGTGGTCGATTTCCTGCGTCAGGCGGCCAAGGATCCCGACGTCATCGCAATCAAGCAGACCCTGTACCGCGCCGGCAAGCAATCGGCGGTGATCGCGGCGCTGATCTCGGCCGCGGAAGCCGGCAAGTCGGTGACCGCCGTGGTCGAACTCAAGGCCCGTTTCGACGAAGAACAGAACCTGCTGTGGGCCTCGCAACTCGAACGCGCCGGGGTTCAGGTGATCTACGGTTTCGTCGACTGGAAAACGCACGCCAAAGTGTCGATGGTGGTGCGCCGGGAAGGCGAAGGGTACCGCACGTACTGCCACTTTGGCACCGGCAATTATCACCCGTTCACCGCGCGGATCTATACCGACCTCTCGTTCTTCACCGCCGATCCCAAGGCCGGGCGCGATGCCGGGCAGCTATTCAACTTCATCACCGGTTATGTCGAGCCGCGGGCATGCAAGTTCCTGGCAATCTCGCCGATCACGCTGCGCCGTACGCTTTACGAGAACATCGACCGCGAAACCGAACATGCCAAGGCGGGCAAGCCGGCGACGATCTGGGCCAAGCTCAATTCGCTGACCGACGATGGACTGATCGAGCGCCTTTACACTGCCAGCCAGGCGGGCGTTGAGATCCACTTGGTCATTCGCGGCATCTGCTGTCTCAGACCCGGCATCGCGGGCCTGTCGGAAACGATCTCGGTCAAATCGATCATTGGCCGGTTCCTTGAACACAGCCGAATCTGGGCGTTCGGCAATGGCGCGCCGCTGCCCAACCGGCGGGCGCGGGTCTATATATCCTCGGCCGACGGGATGAGCCGCAATCTCGATCGCCGGGTCGAAGTGCTCGTGCCGATCCGCAACAGCACCGTCCACGATCAGGTGCTCGATCAGGTGATGCTGGCCAATCTGCTCGATACAGAGCAAAGCTGGGTGCTTGATCCCGACGGGTCGTACCACCGGCTTGAACGGGGACCGAAACCGTTCAACCTCCACAGATATTTCATGACCAACCCTTCGCTTTCGGGCCGCGGTGCGGCACTGGCGAGCGGGCGCAAGGTGCCCAAGCTGGCACTGCGGCGCGGCGGAGGCCGCTGAGCGCGGTCGGAGATACGCTGGGACGACTGATGGCAATGCATGACCGCTCGGCGGCTCAGGATCTGACCCCCGCGCGCGCGATTATCGATATCGGCTCGAACACCGTGCGGTTGGTCGTTTATGGCGGGCCACCGCGCGCGCCGACGGTGCTGCATAATGAAAAGGTCAGCGCCAAGCTTGGCCGCAGCCTAGGCGAGACCGGCCGCCTGACCGAAAAAGCGATCAAATCCGCGCTGGCGGCGCTGGCGCGTTACCGCACGTTGCTCGATCTGATGGCAGTGGACCGAATCGACGTGGTGGCAACCGCGGCGGTGCGCGATGCGGAAGACGGCGCAGCCTTTCTCGACGCCGTACGTGCGCTTGGCTTCAACCCGCGGCTGCTTTCGGGCGAAGAGGAGGCCATTGCGAGCGCGATGGGTGTGATAGGCGCTTTCCCTGGGGCTAGCGGGATCGTGGCCGATCTGGGCGGCGGCAGCCTTGAGCTGATTGACATTGACGGCGACACCTGCCGCCACGGGGTCAGCCTCCCACTCGGCACATTGCGCCTGCCGCCGCTACGCGCGGCGGGCGACGCGGCGTTCGCGCGCAGCGTGGCGCGCACGCTGGCCGGGGCGGCATGGTCGGCCCCGCACAGCCCGACGCTGTACCTTGTCGGCGGCTCGTTCCGCTCGTTCGCCCGCTATGCGATGCAACAGGGCGAGTGGCCCTCAGACGATCCGCACGGCTTCGCGGTCTCGGCCGAATCTGCAACCGTCGTTGCCCGCGGGCTGGCCCGCAAGCGCGGCGAAGTATTGCCGCCGGTGCCCGGGATCGGCACGGCGCGGCTGGCGACGTTGCCCGATGCCGCCGCGCTCCTCACGGCCCTGATCCGCACCCTCAAGCCGACCGAACTGATCTTCTCCTCTTGGGGGCTGCGCGAGGGACTGCTTTACAGCTCGCTTGAGCCGGGCATGCGCCGGCAGGACCCGCTGCTCGCGGCGATGTCCGCCTTCGTGGCCCACCACGGCGCGGCGCCAGCAACGGCGACGATGGTCGCGGGATGGACTGCGCCGGCCAACCTGCCGAACGCGGTGGGCGGGCGCGAGCGGCTTCGGCTGGCCGCGACAATGCTGGCGCTCGCTTCGGCCAACGTCGAACCCAACTTGCGCACCGACCTTGCGGTGGCCTGGGCGATGCGCAAACGCTGGATCGGAGCGAGCAACCGCGAGCGGGCGATGCTGGCCGCCGCCTTGATGGCCAACACCGGCCGGCTCGACGTACCGCCGCTGTGGCGCCATTTCGCCAGCGCCGAAGACTTGCGCGAGGCGCAAGGGTGGGGCCTGGCGGTTCGCCTGTGCCGCCGCTTTTCCAGCTGCTCGCCGCGCTCGCTCAGCGGCAGTGCCTTGCTCAACGATGGCGCGGCGCTATCGCTGGTGGTGCGCCGACCCTACGATGCGCTGATCAACGACGGGGTCGAGCGTGATCTCAAGGCGCTGGGCACCCACCTGGCGCTGCGCACGCAGTGTGAAGTTATCGGCGAAACCGACCGCCTGCGGTAGCGTGCGGCGCAGAAAGGAATTCGGGCGCGATGGCCGAACACCGCATCGAAACCGATAGCCTTGGCGAAATCGCCGTACCGCTCAGCGCCTATTGGGGCGCACAGACCCAGCGCAGCATCGAGAATTTTCCGTTCGGCCCGGGCGAGCGGATGCCGCTTGGCATTGTCCGCGCGCTCGCGCTGGTCAAGCAGGCGGCGGCACGGATCAATCGCCGCCACGGCTTGCTGACCGAGCTGGCCGAGGCGATCGAGCGCGCCGCCAGCGAGATTGCCGGCGGCGCACATGACGATCAGTTTCCACTGACCATCTGGCAGACCGGCAGCGGCACCCAGAGCAACATGAACGTCAACGAGGTGATCGCCGGGCGCGCCAACGAATTGCTCGGAGCGGGGCGCGGCGGTAAGGCACCGGTGCATCCCAACGACCATGTCAACCAGGGCCAATCCTCAAATGACAGCTTCCCGACTGCGCTCCATGTCGCGGCGGTGATCGCGCTGCATGACGCGCTTTTGCCCGCGCTGGAGACATTGACCAACGCGCTGGCGGTAAAGCGCGAAGCCTGGGCGGATATCGTCAAGATCGGCCGGACCCACCTGCAGGACGCCACCCCGCTCACGCTGGGGCAGGAGTTTTCCGGCTACGTCCAGCAACTGGACGATGCCCGCGCGCGCCTGCGCGATGCCGAAACGGGACTGCTGCGACTGGCCCAGGGCGGCACGGCGGTGGGCACCGGGCTCAATGCGCCCGCCGGGTTCGGCGCGGCGGTGGCCGGGGAACTGGCGGAGCTGACCGGCCATGCCTTCGTCACCGCGCCCAACAAGTTCGAGGCGCTCGCCAGCAACGATGCGCTCGTCCAGTTTTCCGCCACGCTGGCAACCCTGGCGGTGGCGTTGACCAAGCTGGCCAATGATATCCGGCTGGCCGGCAGCGGTCCGCGCTCCGGGCTCGGCGAGCTGATCCTGCCGACCAACGAGCCCGGCAGCTCGATCATGCCCGGCAAAGTCAACCCGACCCAGTGCGAGATGCTGACGATGGTGGCCGCGCAAGTGATCGGCAACCATCAGGCGGTCACCATCGGCGGACTGCAGGGGCAGTTCGAACTTAACGTGTTCAAGCCGATGATCGGCGCCGCAGTGCTGCGCTCGGTCGATCTGTTGGCGCGCGCAATGGACAGCTTCGCGGCGCGCTGCATCGCCGGGCTGGAGCCGGACCGAGCACGGATCGCCGAACTGGTGAGCCGCTCGCTGATGCTGGTGACCGCGCTGGCCCCCGAAATCGGCTACGACAATGCCGCAAGGATCGCCAAGACTGCGCATGCCGAAGGCCTGACCCTGCGCGAGGCCGGACTGAAACTCGGGCTGGTCGACGCGGTGACGTTTGACCGGCTGGTGCGGCCGGAAACGATGGTGTGACCGCGGCCGGCCGCCTTTCGCCCGGGGATGATGCGCCGTTCACCGGGCTCTTCCGCGCCGCATCGGCTGTGCTGTTCGCCTGCGCCGGGCTGGCGATGCTGATTCACAACACGCCGGCGGTGCTTCAGCCGTTTACCGAACTCGCCCGGTACTTTGCCGCGCGGCAGGACATGCCGGTCGCGGCAGCAGCGATCCTGTTTTACGTCCAGTTCGCCAGCCGCGCCCGCGCGGTCGGGCTGGTGCCGTTGGCGGCACTTTCGTCCCGGCAAGCGCTCGGCCTACTGGTGCTGATCGCGCTGGCCGCCTGGGCGCTGCGCACGCAGCTCCTTCTCAACTACGATCTCAGCCGCGACGAGCAGATGGCAACGTTCGATGCGCGCATCTTCGCGCATGGCCAGATTTACGCCCCGCTCTCCCCGTTCTGGCGCGATTGGTACGATGCGCTGAACCCCACCTTCATCCTGCCGGTGGGTGACCGCGAAGGGCTGGTTTTCTCCTATCTCCCGGTCAACGCGGCGTGGCGCGCGCTGATCAGTCTGGTGTTGCCCACATCAATTGCCTCGCCGTTGCTGGTGCTGATCGGCGGGCTGGCGCTGTGGCGCATCGCAGCGCGGCTGTGGCCGGACAGCGGATCGACCAGCAGCGCGGTGCTGCTGCTCTATGCCGGTTCTTCGCAAGTCATCGTGATGGGCGCGACCACTTATGCCGCCAATTTCGAAGGCAGGCTCGCCTATCACGAGTTCGAGGGCGTCACCGTGCGGGCCGAGGAAGGCGCCCGCCTGCTGGCCAACCTTGGGGACAAGCAGGTGCTGATGCTGCGCAATCACGGACCGGTGGTGCTGGCGCCGACGATCCCGGCGATGTTCGTGACGATGTGGACATTGCAGCGCGCCTGCGAAGTGCAGGTGGCCACTCTGGCGATGGGCCCGCCCCGTCGGGTCTCGCCCGAGGCAATCGCACAGAACCACCGCGACATGGCCGAAATGCAACAACCCGGCCGGCTGGGTGAGTTCGACTTTGCGGCCTGGGTGCGCCGGATCGACCGGACCGATCGCAGCTGGCGCGATTGAGCGGCAATTTTGCTGGCTGCCGCAGCATTCGCACTTGCGGTAATCGCCGGGCGGGGTCAAAGCTTTCGCGTTCGTCCTGCTGGTTGAGCGCCTTGGCTAGGCCCCGGCTGCCGAGGAGTTTATGGCGCCGAGTTGGGTGTCCCAGACGATCCAAGTTTGAGGTTTAGATGCAAGTCCTAGCGTTCGCAACCATCGCTCTTGCTTCGGCGTTTCATGGCTATCCCGGTTGCACCGGCGATCATCCAACGAACATTTAGGGAAGCCGACGGATGTATGAAATCGCCTTGGGCTTGTCAGTCCTCTGCCTTTTGGGGGTCGGTGGGTATTACGTGCGCAGCCCGGCATTCAGCGCTTTCCATCCGATGACATTTTACTTGGCGTTTCATGGATTCCTGTTCGTCATTCGCCCCATTATTGCGCGAATCTATGATTTCCAGATCGTTTATAACGTTTATATGTTCAGGCCTTCTGATTCGGATAAGCTCGCGGTTATCCTAGCCTGCAACTTCGGCTTCTTGGTGTTTTCCTTCTTCTGCTTGCGTGTCGGCAATATGCCGATGCGGTTCAGCGCGGATGCCGCCATTCGCGAAGAACACCGCCGCCTGTCTCAGCTCTATGTCTGGGTGCTGGCGATCGCCGGGCCTCCGGCGATCTATTCGCTGGTGAAGACCTATTCCATCAACAACAGCGTGTATGAAGGAATGATCCTCGATCGCGCGACCGGCGTGGTCATCAACACCACGCGGATCGGCTATATCGCTGACCTTCAGCTCATGGCCGTTTCGCTTTGCGCAATTCTGATGTGGCTGTCGCGCTTCCGGCTGTGGTCGTTTATTCCGGCACTTGGTTTCGTCGCCATGCGCGCCGGATCCGGAGGTCGCGGCCCATTCGTGGTCTCCATGGTTTCAGCCGGATTGTTCTACCTTTATGAAAAGCGCAAGCGTCTCCCCGGGATCAACGTGGTGCTTGGGGCCGCCGCGGTGATATCGCTGTTCGGCATCGTCGGCGACGATCGCGGAGAGTCTCTCCGCGTGCTCATGGGCATTAGCGAAGAATCGGCATTTACCGGCGACAAGGACGGACCAGGCCGGCTTGAGGGCATGGACTTCGCCAACATGGAGTACTTCGAGTATCTGGTTTATGTGATCCCCCAAAGGTCTGGCACTTACGACTATTTCCTCGACAACTTTCAGATTTTTACCGAGCCCGTGCCTCGGATTCTCTGGCCCGGCAAGCCGGTGGGAGAGCCGTTCCGCCGAGTCTGGCTGTTCGATTATGGCTTCCCGATCGGTATGACCCGTTCGCTGCCCGGTGAAGGGTGGTATGCGATGGGCTGGATGGGCGTGCTGATCTGGTGCGGGCTGTGGGGCCATTTGCTCGGCGTGATTTACCGAGGGTATGTGCGCGGACCGCAAACGACCATCCAGACTGCGATGTACATGGTCTTCATCCCGACATTGGTTGTCGCCTTCCGCGATGGTAGCTTGCTGACGCCCATCCGCCAGACCGGCGCATACTTCATGCCGATCTGGATTTGGGCGCTGCTGGCGAAGTATGCCGGGGTGCCCAATGCCAAGCAATTGCGTGCCATGCTGGCGTTCAACGCGCGGCGGGCTCTGATCGCAGGGGATGCACCGGCCGAGATGCCAGCGGAGGCAAACGTGCGGCCAACCGCCGCTAGCGCGAAGCTGGCTGCACTGCCGCCAGCTGTGCGCCGCAGACGGGCGATGCTCGGACGATCCGGCGGACCCGCTCCGGCCGAATGACTGCGTCGAGCCGCACCGAGGCGATGGACGCGCCCTTGTCAGGGCGGCGCATCGCCCTCGTTACCGCCTCGGCTTCGCGGCTGGGCGGAGGGGTGTTCGAAGCGGTGGTTGCGCAAGCCGAGATGATCCGGTCATTGGGCGGCCGCGCCGATATTTTCGCCTTGCGCGATGCACATTCCGAAGCGGACCGGGCACGATTTGGGCCCAGCGAGGTCTTTCTGACTGACGTCCGCGGCCCCCGGCAGATTGGCTTCGCGCCAGAGCTTGGGCGGATGCTGATCGCGGAAGCGCCGGACTGTGTGCATCTCCACGGCATCTGGATGTACCCTTCGGCCAGCGCCAGCAACTGGGCCAAGCGAACCGGGCGGCCATACTTCATCTCTCCGCACGGAATGCTCGATCCCTGGATTACCGGGCGCGGCCGCTGGAAGAAGGCGCTGGCCCGCGCCGGCTACGAACGCGCGGGCTGGGCTCGGGCGAGGGCGTTCCACGCGCTGACCGAACGTGAGGCGCGCGATATCGCGCGCGAAAGCGGGCGCAATGACAGCATTGTCATTCCCAATGCCGGTCCGGAGGCCTTGCCCGAACCGCGGGCGGCCATGCCGGAACCGGTGATCGCGTATATCGGCCGGATTCATCCCAAGAAGAACCTGATCGCACTGGTCGAGGGATGGGCGCGCGTGACACGCCAGAGCCCCGCGCGGCTGGTGATCGCCGGCTGGGGCGAACCCGAGGATGTCCGCGCGCTGGAAGACGCGGTTGCGCGCGGCGATCGTTCGGCAACATTCGTTGGGCCGGTTTATGGTGATGCCAAGGCCGAACTGCTGGACTCGGCGCGGTTCGTAGTGCTGCCATCTCATAGCGAAGGGTTGCCGATGGCGATGCTCGAGGCCTGGGCGGCGGGGGTGCCGACGCTGATGACCGAGGAGTGCAATCTTGCCGAGGGTTTCGCTGCCGGCGCGGCGCTCAATTGTGGCTACGATGCGGCGGCGCTTGCCGCGTGTTTGAGCCATGCACTCGTCATGGATGAGGCGGAATGGCGGATCATGTCAGATGCTGCGCGCGGGGTGGCGGGATCGCATTTCTCCGCCGCAGCCATTTCGGCACGCTGGGCGCAGGTTTACAACGCGGCAATCGATGGCGAGATCGGCCGGTGAGCCTGCTCGACGCCCACACCACCCGTCCGCTCGAAGGCGGGGCCAGCTTTTCCATCGGCAACCGGTTGTTCCGTGTGCTCTGGGGACTGGCCTGGCTGACGCTGGCTCGGTTCACCCCGCCGCCGCTCCACAGTTGGCGCCGACTGGTGCTCCGCACGTTCGGCGCCAATGTCGCTCGGGGTGCAAGGGTGCATGCCAGCGTGGCCATCTGGCATCCGCGCAACCTGACGCTCGGCGCCAATGTCCTGATCGGACCCGGAGTGCGATTGTATAATCAGGGCCACATCACGATCGGTGCGCGCGCTGTCATTTCGCAGCGCGCCCATCTTTGCGCGAGCAGCCACGACGTGAGCGACCCGCACTTCCAGCTTGTTTTGCGGCCCATCGTGATTGGCGAACAGTGCTGGGTGGCAGCCGAAGCGCTTGTCGGCCCGGGCGCGGCGATGGGCGATCGCGCTGTGCTTGCGGCCCGCGGCGTTCTGTTCGGTCGTGCAGAGCCAGACACGGTCTATTCCGGAAACCCAGCAAGAATGCTCAAGCCGCGCGTCCTGCGCAGCGACTAGAGTTCGCTCATCAGCCGATTTTTTCGAGCGCAATGCCGTCAAGGGTCACGCTATCGGTGCCGGGGAGTAGCGCCAACGACAGCCAGCTCCCGGCGCAGCTGCCATCGGCGCGGGCTGTCGCGAACGAGCGGCCACTGCGCTGATCAAGCGACGCCGGCAGCCAAACGGGTCCTTTGGCGGTGCACGACAAATTGGCAACCACCCGATTGCTCACCTGACCATCGCTGCTCAGCGCCCGCCAACTCAATCGATATGTCCCAGGCTGGGCCATGACCATTTGGACCATCACCGTCCGCACAAACGATGCACTGCTGGCGATTACCAGTTGGTTCGGGCGACCTGCGGCCCCGGGCTCAAGGTTGACGCTGACGTCGCTGTCGCCAACGATGGCCCATTCGAACGGACTGTTGGATTGATGGACCTGCAGTTGAGCAAAGCTGGGATCAGCCACCAGCCCCGGGCCGTGCTCGGGGCAGTGAGCCAGCCAGAAGTCATAGGCTGGCACTGTCAGCCCTTGTGCGATCAGGTTCCTAGTCAATGGACCGGCGCCGGCGCAGCCAAGCCTCTGGCCGCGGCGAGCAAGGCCGTTGAGTACATCAGCGCGGGCCAGACTGGCTTCCGCCGGAATATCATCGACCGGATTGGCATAGTAGCTCAGCCACCCTGGCTGGGCCTGGAGCCGTTCGACTAGAGCGGCGCGCCCCGCCTCTGTCGATTCCAGCGCGCCCATAAGCACGCGCTCACCAACCATCGTCGGATCCTGCCGTAACAAGGCATCGAGCCGCATTGCCGCAACCCGTTGATCTCCCGTGGCCATCGCCCGGTCCATCCAGTAAATCTGCGTGAGCGCCGCCCGCCAGCCCATTTGGCCGGCGACCCGGAACGCCTTATCCGCCCCCGCTGTATCGCCGAGCGCCAGCCGGCTGCCGCCCAGCAAAGCCGTGCTGGCGGGATCGATCGGCGCCAGCCGAACAGCCTTTTCTGCCAGGACTCTCGCAAGCGCCTTGTTGCCGACGGTAAGTTCGCGGCGACTTTGCTGGATCACGGCCTGAACTGCGAACACACCCGGCACGTTGTCCGCGCCGGCCGGATTGAAGTAGGTCGCTCGGTCGGCCCCGCTGCCGATGGCCAGCAGCGCGAACATCAGGCAGGCAACAAGAGTCCCGGCCCGTTGCAATCCTGCCGTGCCGGTGAACGCGCCCATCCGGTCCATATCAGGCCGTCGGGCGGCTGCCGCCGTACTGATAGTACTCGTAACCGTAGTATTCCGAATACCGGTTGCCGGCCTTCAGCGGATCGAACTTGGTCAACACCGCCCCGAGGATGACCGGCCGCATGGACCGCAGGCGGCGCAGCGCGGTCTTGAGCGAGCCGCGCCGGTTGCGATCGGCTTCGACCACGAACACGACACCATCTACCAGCGCCGCCATAGTCGGCGCATCGGCAAGCCCGAGGATCGGCGGGCTGTCAACGACGACCACCTCGAATGCGCGCGCGGCTTCCTGCAGAATCTTTTCCAGGCGGATGCTCGAGAGCAGTTCGGTCGGACTGGGCGGGATCGCTCCGGAAGTGAGAAGGGTCAGGCCGTCAAGGCCGGATGGCAACAGAACGCCTTCGAGCAGTTCCTGCGAGGTGAGCAGTGTGCTCAAACCGCGGGCATTGTCGTTACCAACCCGGCGATGCAGCGATGGGCGCCGCATGTCAGCGTCGATCAGCAAACAGGTCTTGCCCATCCGCGCAAAGCTCGACGCAATCGCATAGCTGGTTGTTGTCTTGCCTTCGGACGGCTGCGCGCTGGTGACCAGCAAGACTTGCGGCAAGCCCTCTGAAGTCGAGTAAAGCAGCGATCCGCGCAGCGAGTTGTATGCCTCCGAAATCGGCGATTTCGGATCGGAAAGGGCGTCTTCGGGCTCCTCGCTGTGCGAGCGCGGCACCACCCCGAGCAGCGGAATTGCAAGCTTGGTCTCGACATCTTCCGGAACCCGGATCGAATCGTCGAACTGGTCCTTGAAGAACACCGTAACCGCCGCCAGACCGATACCGATCAGGAATGCAATCATCAGGTTCTTCATCAGATTGGGCGACGAGGGCCCTGCCGGGACTTCCGCGCTATCGATGATCGAGATGTTGCTGAGGCTGATGCCGGACGAAGCATTCAGCTCCTTGAACCGCTGGAGCAGCCCGTCGTAAAGTTGCCTGTTGGTGTCAGCTTCGCGCGCGAGCAAGCTGTACTTCACCGTACGATCCTGCTCGCCCAGACTTTGACCCTTGAGCGTTTCGACCTGCGCCGTCAGGCGGGCCTCGTTGGCCACTGCAGATTCGTAGTCCGATCGGATCGATTCGCGGACGTTGTTGGCCTCTTGGGTAAGCTGGCGATTGATTGAGGCAACTTCGGCCTGCTTGGCCTGTACCGTCGGGTAGCCATCAAGATGGCGCGAACGTTCTTGCTGCAGGGCCGCTTCCGCTGTCGCACGCGCGCTGAGCAGCGAGCTAATGGTGTTGTTGTTGAGTACCTCTGCAGCGCTCATCAGCGGCTTGCCCGCGATCGAGCGCCAGCGCGATTCGGCGGCAATCCGCCGGGCGATGGCTTCATTCGCGGCGGTATTGATCTGCAACAGGCTGGTGGTCGTGACGGAATCACCGCGATTGCTTCCGCCCTTTTCATCGCCAGATGAAATTGCGTTGCGCGTCCCGATCAGACCATTGGCGCGGGCATACTCGTTCAATTCGCGTTCCGATTGCTCCACCTTCTGCTTGGTCTCGGCCAACTGCTCGGAGACAAAGTTGCGGGCATAGGAGGAACTGTCGAACTTGCGCTGCAAGCTCGACTGGATGAATTCGCTCGCATAGGCGTTGACGATCAGCGCCGACATCCGCGGATCAGTGCTTTCCCAGCTTAACGAGATGATGCGCGAATCGCGCGGGAGAACCACGCTGAGGTTTTCCTGCAGGATGCCGGCAATATCCCGGTTCACCGCCTCTGCCGACGCACCGGCTGCCGGCGCCTGCAGCTCTTGCGAGGCGAAGAACTGGGGGTTGCCCGCAAGCTTCAGCTTCTGGGAGACACGCTGGGCCAGCCCGCGGCTTTTGAGAATGTCGATCTGGGTCTTGAGGTTACGATCCGTATCGTAACTAGCCCCTATCTCGCTTTCTGCCTGATCGTCGTTTTTCAGAACCCGGTTGACAGAATCGTTGATCTGGACCGTCGCCTTGGCCGTGAACCGCGGCGTATCAAGCATCGTCGCAATGACAGCGATCGCCACCGACGCCGAAATGATTGCGGCAATCAAAAGCAGATTCGAACGAATCGCCGCGGCGATATAGCGAAAATCGAAAGCTGCCCGGGCTTGACCGAGCAGGCCAGGGTCGTCTGTCAGGACCACTGCAGCCCGCGGTGCGGGAACAGGCTCGTCGAGGGGCATGGTACTTGCCAATGGACTTCTTCCCGCTGGATTAGTTGCGCCTGAAGACATAAAAGACGTTGAAAACCGGAACCGCCTGCAGGAAATCCTGCCATGCGCTCTTCGACGCCGAGTTGATCACCACGACCGTATCGCCGGCAAGGATCTGAGGATCAGGAGCGCGCCCCCGGCGAATGTCGTTGAGATTGAAGCGTCCGCCGGATTTCTGGCCGTCGATGGTGCGCAAGACCAGAATATCGTCATTCTTGGCGGTTTTGAGCGGGCTTTTGGCCTGAGCCATTGCGGTCAGCAGTGTGGTTGACGGACCGGCGGGATAAATCCCTGGTACGGCCACCGCCCCTTCGACCGTATAGGTCGCCTGCGTTCGCTCAACCACGATCACGGTCACGCTGGCATCGCGAATGTAGTTGTTGCTCAGCCGGCGCTGCAGCTCTTTGGCGAGGCTGCGAGAATTTTGGCCGGCGGCGATAACGTCGCCCAGCAGCGGGACCTGAATGTAGCCGGTGCTATCTACAACATAGGCATCCGACGTCAGCTCCGGTTCCCCGAACACACGGATTGCCAGCCGGTCACCGGGATGAATGGCGGCGGTAAGTTCAGGATCGCTCGCCCGTTCCGGAATGTTCTTGTAAGCTTCCGTGCCGATTGGCAACGGGCTCACCCCTGCTGAGGATGCGCAACCGCTCACCAGCAAGATGGCGGCTGTTGCGGTAAAGGCAGCGCCAATTCGGTTCATACTGGCTCTTTCGTAGTCCTTGTCAGGCGATGGCACGTCGCCGCGCGAGCGGCATCAACATTCCTGCGGCAGCAGCCGCAAGGCAGGCTAGCGACATCGAGCGCAACGGATAGTCAACTTGCGAGTGCAGCGCAATGATGCTCAATGCTGCAGCCGCGAAATAAACTTGGGAGCGCGCTTCGGCGGGAGGATTCTGCAACCCTTGCAGTAACTTACGGGTTAAGATGGTGCCGATAACACCCAGAATGGCGATGCCGAACACGCCTCCTTCAAGCAATAGCTCAAGTCCATCGTTGTGGGCGCGATTTGGCAAGGATGTATCGACGACCTCAAGCCGTTCGATGGCCATGAACACGTGGGGGAATGACCCCACGCCCGATCCCATCGGGAAGTATTGCCGCACCGCATAGAGCGAGTCAGCCCACAGTTCAGGACGGAATTCGCCGGCGAAGGAGTAGCGCGACAGCACTCGGCTGAGCACGCCGTTGGTTTCCACCAGATACAGCGCTGCACCTGCGGCAAGAACGCAAATCAGACCCAGCCCCATCAAATTGCGCCGGGTGAAGCGCAGCCACGGCCAGACAATAACGATGACCCATGCCAGAGCGACCGGCAGCAGCGCCGTGCCGGCCCGCGACGCGGTCAGCACCACGCCGATGCTGAAGAGCAATGTCGCGCCGCCGATCAACGACAGCCGATAGGCCGGCTGGCCGATCAGGTTGCCGCGTTCAGAGGCTTCCCGCACAACCGCCGCGAATGCGACCATCCCGATCATCAGAACATCGGCGGAGCTGTTATGGTTCGCTTGAAAACCGCTGAGATAGTTCATGTCGGGCACATAGAAGCGGAACATATTGTCTTCGCCCCCAGCCAATTGCCCGGCCCCGACGATCAAGGCGAGCAGCGCGCCGCCGGCTATCATGCCCATGACCATGTTCCGCCCGGCACGGTGCAGGCTGGCGGTAAACACCAGCATAATTGCCGGCGTGATCAGCGCCAGCAATGACGCGAGGGTACGCGCCGGCGTCAGCGACCACGGCCGCCAGGAGGACTCTTCGCCAACCAGAGCCAGCGCGGCACGCTCCAGTTCCCGGCCGGGCAATTGCTGCCACAATGCCGGTGGCAAAGGGATTAACTGGACGAGCGGCAGCACAACGAGCAGACCGGCGATGAACCAAGCCGTCCGGTGGGCTTGCGGCAAGGGCTGTGGTGACAGCAGCGCCCATGCGGCAAGCATCAGCGCCGACCAGATCTGCAGACCCATTTCGGGGATAGCGGCAGGTGACCCGCCGCCGCCGATCACAATGGCGGCGCCGATAAGCAACATCGCAAGAAGATTCTGGCGGCGGTCGAGTGCCCGTTCGCTGGTATTCATCCGCACTCCGGGTGACTCAGACACAGGCCGTTGTTACAGGCCCAGCGGGTAAGCCTCTAGGCTTGGGGCAAAGAAAAACCCCCTCCGCCGGAGGGGGTTCTTCACGACTATCAACGCATGCGCAAGAGGCGCAAGCCGTTAGCCGTTGCTGTCATTCTTCGTGGCGAAATAGACACCGGCACCAACCGCCGCTGCCGCGCCAACGCCAATGGCCACACCAGAACCATTGCCGCCTTTGGCGTACCCGCCCGGATCCTTGTCCTTGCACTCATCGAGCTTCTTGTTTTCGCGCAGAGCGCAATCGATCGCGCCGATCTGGCGAGCGACCAAAATTCCGGGAGCAGCCCGTGACTTGCTCACCGTTACCAGCGACGCAGCAGGCATCACTGAACTCGAGCGGGTCTCCGTAGTGGCAGCCACGCCAGCGGCCAAAAGTCCGGCCGATGCCAGGATCGCAATAAGTTGTGTGGTCACGGTGAACCTCCATTAAATGAACTAAAGGGTTAACATACGTAGAAACCTGAGTCCACAGCTTTTTTCGCAGTGGCAGCAAAGCCGGACTTTGATCAAGCGCAATGCAGCATCTGAGTACATGCCCTGACTCTGCGGTTAACGCGGAAAGGTCAATTCAGTTCCCGACATTTTCTCTATCGATATCAGAATTTTATGGTCAAACGGAACTCTCGGTCGCTGCAACCAAAGCGCGCAGTAAACTGCTCAATATGCCTGATCGTGCACGAGCACACGAACCGTTGCCAAGACGATGCTGCAGTCGCGCCACAGGCTCCACCCGTTAAGATATTCGAGATCGGCGTTAAGGCGACTCGCCAGATCCGACTCGTGCTCGGTGGCCCCGCGGAACCCCCGGACCTGGGCAAGACCGGTGAGCCCAGGCTTAAGTGCATGGCGCAGCCAGTAACGCTGATCGACTTCCCAGAACAGCTTGTCACCCGCTTGCGAGCCAATCGCATGGGGACGCGGGCCGACAATGCTCATATCGCCGAGCAGCACGTTCAACAGCTGCGGCAGCTCGTCGATGCTGGTCTTGCGGATCAACCGGCCGACCCGAGTCACGCGCGAATCGTTGCGCGTGGTTGAGCGGTTTCCGTCATGATCGAGTCGTGCCACGCTCATCGAGCGGAACTTGTACATCGAGAAAAACGTGTTGCCCCGGCCCATGCGGCGCTGGACGAACAGGGCAGGGCCGCCATCTTCCAGCACCACCGCCACAGCCACCACCGCCAACAGCGGGGCCAGAAGCACCAGCGCAGTTCCGGCCACGAGCACGTCGAAGATCCGTTTTACCGCCCGCGCCCGCAACCCGAGCGGCCCTAGCGAAACCAGCAGCAGCCCGCGGCCGCCCGCCTGACGGGCCCCTTTGGCGCCAAGCGCAACGATCGAATCGTCGATCACCTCGCCTTCAATATTGGCACCCTTGAGAATCATGGCCCAAGCCGGGCGCCGCTCAGGCGGGCAGCTGATCACCGCCCGGTCAACGTTGCGCAATATGCTGCCGATCCGGTCGAGCGCGATCGGATCGCCCAGTTCGGGAACCAGCCCGCAACGGGCCGCAGCAATATGGCGCGCCCCAGGCAGGTTCAGATCGGGGCCGCCATCGTCGATGACCAGTTCGTTGACGACGCATCGGCCGCAGCGCCAAGCCACGAAGGCCCGCATCTGTTCGCGGCACCATGGCAGGAACAATGCAGCCGCCAATGCACCGAACGAGTAGACGACGCGCGAAAACTCCTGGCTCGATTTGGTGTAGAACGCGATAAAGACGACCCCCGCCGAAGAAATCAGCAACGCAACCACACAGCGGCCGCCGCCGTAAGTGGCATCCTGCAGCGCACGCAGCGAATAGGCGCCGTTATACAGCGCGATCGTGAGGAAAACCGGCAGCAGCAGCTGAGCAAGCTCGGCCCCGGTTTCCGCGCCGGCGAGTCCCAGATAGAGCCAGCCGGCAAAAGTAAACGCGGCGAACAGCATTGCGATGTCGCCGCACATCAGGGCGAGATAACTTTGCAACCGACGGCGTTCGAGCGCGGGCAATGCCGCGAGCGAATCTGGAATTTCGCGGCGTCGCGGAGCTGATTTGGCAGGCTGCAGCCGGACATTCATCGCCAAGCACCGCCTGAACCATTCGGATTCGGATCAAACATGCGTTCCGAAACCATCGTTTTGCTCCTGCGCCTAACCCAGCGCACCTTCATGTTGCACTGCAACACCCCGATAAGGCAAGCGAAAGGTTTAAAGCAGACCCGTACTTACGCTTAGTTCCATAATGGATCAATTCCGCACGGCGGCGGCACGCGCGATCTCGGCAAGGCCCTGCCCCAGCAGCAGTTCAGCGCTCTGGCTGTTGGCCAAAAGCGCGCGGTGCAGCCCCGCCAGCCGTTCCACCAGCCGTTCCAGACGCTTGCCGCGCCAGCGGCGCAGCTGAGTCGAAAGATCGCGCTCGTCCTTCCAGAAGATCCGCCGCGCCGCCTTCTCCGCCTCGATCAGCCCACGAATATCGCCGCGCGGGCCAAGCTTGGCCGCCAACTGCGCCAATTGGGCGGCGCGCCGCTCAAACGCCAACAGTACGCCCACCGGGTTAAGCCCCAATTCGCGCAGCCGCCGCAGTTCGCTCGCCAGTCGGGCCGATTCGCCCGAGAGCACCGCGTTGACCAGCGGCATGAACCCGTCCTCTTCGGTACTCGCGCCGATCGCGTCGAGCGCGGCGGCATCGGCCTGTCGCGGCGATTCGGCGCTGGCATCGAGATAGAGCGCGAGCTTGGTGATTTCCGAACGGGCGATTCGCGTATCGAGTCCGGCGGCGCGCGCGATCCGTTCGGCAAGGTCGCCGGAGATGCGCAGGCCCGCGGCTTCCGCCATCGTCCGCACGCCGCCGGCCACCGCTTTCAGGTCCGGCGGCCAGAACATCGCGACCAGCGCATCGGCCCGATCGGCCAGCAGCTTCGCGGTCTTGGTCTTGTCGGTAGACCCGGGCGTCAGGATCAGCACCGGGCAGGGCTCGGCGGTGCCGCTGAGCAGAATCTCGACTGCTTCGAAGGCCTCGTCGCCGCTGGCGCGCACAACGATATGGCGTGCGCCCCCAAACAGCGAGTTCGAGCGGGCCTCATCGCTAAGCCGGACGGGATCGCGGCGCAAGTCTGCCCCGCTCAGCTCGATCCGCTCGCCCGGATCGGGGATCAGCCGCGCCAGCGTGTCTGCTGCCTCCTGCACCCCGGCCTCATCCGGCCCGCACAGCAGAAACACCCGCGCCCCGGCAGCGGCGCGCGGGGCAATCCCGGCGAAGTCTTTCTGAGTCGCCTTCACCGCGCCGGCAACCGGGCAAGGTTCACGGACGTGCTGCCCCGGCCCCGCTTGCATCCTTGCGCAGCTGCAAGGCCAGACTGGCGAGGATCCGGTCGGCAACTTCCTTGGAGAGGTTCTCCAGCGCGGTCTGCTCGGCCGCGATCGTGGCGTACTCCGAGCTTACCACATCGATCCCGGCATCGGCCCCGGCGGTTGCATCAATCACGATCCGATCGGTGCCCAGCTCGACTAGCTGATAGCGCGCGCGCAAGGTGCGCCGCTCGCGGCCAATGGTGTCATCGGAGAGCAGGCCGAGCCCTTCGAGCCGGTCATCAAGCCGGACGTCGAGCCGGTAGCGCGGGCCTGCGCCGGCGGGGCCGGCGGCGTTGAGCCTGTCATTCAGGGCATTGCGGAGCAGCCAGCCGGCCTTTCCTTCGATCGCCGGCACTTCGATCCCGGCCAGACCCTGTGCCACCGCGCCGCTGCCGCCGCCGGCGTACATCGGCTGCAGACCGCAGCCGGCCAGCGGCATTGCCGCCAGCAGGGCGAAGACAAGGGCTCGCAGTTTCATGCCACCAGATTGACGAGACGGTCGGGCACCACGATCACCTTCTTCACAGCAGCCCCCTCAAGCGCACGCTGCACTTTGTCGCTGGCGAGGGCAAGCGCCTCAAGAGTCTCGCGCGGGGTGCCCTTGGGCACGGTCAGCGTGTCGCGCAGCTTGCCCTTGACCTGCACCGCTACAGTCACTTCGTCATCGACCAGCAGCGCCGGATCGACCGCGGGCCACGGCGCCTCGGCGATCAGGCCCTCTTCGCCGATGGCCGCCCACGCCTCTTCGGCCAGGTGCGGCATCATCGGCGCGCCCAGCAGCAGCATGGTGCGGATCGCGGCGGCGCGGCTGGCCGAAGGCGCAGCCTTGTCGATTGCATTGGCCAGTTCGTAAATCCGCGCCACCGCCTTGTTGAACGACAGCGCGGCAATATCCTCGGCCACGGCGGCAACGGTCTGATCACGCTTGCGGTCAAGCGCGCGGTCTTCCCCTGTCGCGGCGGCATCGTACTGGCCAAACAACCGCCAAAGCCGCTGCACGAAGCGGGCGCAGCCCTCGATCCCGGCCTCCGACCACGGCAGATCGCGCTCGGGCGGGCTGTCGGAGAGCATGAACCAGCGGATCGCGTCGGCGCCGTACGTGGCAACGATCTCGTCTGGATCGACCACGTTCTTTTTCGACTTCGACATCTTGATGACGCGGCCGATGGTGACCGGAGCGCCATCGGCCTTGAGGATTGCGCTGTCCGCGCCGCGCTCGATCTCGCCGGGGCTGAAGAACAGCGGTTGGCCATTCTCGGGATTGCGCCGCTCGTACGTCTCGTGCGTCACCATTCCCTGCGTGAACAGGCTGGCGAAGGGCTCCTTCACCGCGATCTTGCCGATCCTTTCGAGAGCGCGGGTCCAGAAGCGGGCGTAGAGCAAGTGGAGAATCGCGTGCTCGATCCCGCCGATATACTGCTCGACCGGCAGCCACTGCGCGACCACCGCTGGATCGAACGGCCGGTCCGCCGGCTGGCTGGCGAAGCGCAGGAAGTACCACGAACTGTCGACAAAGGTGTCGAGCGTGTCGGTCTCGCGCTCAGCCGGCGCGCCGCAGGACGGGCAGGGCACGTGCTTCCACGTCGGGTGGCGCACCAGCGGATTGCCCGGCGTCTTGAATTCGACGTCCTCCGGCAGGGTCACCGGCAGCTGGTCTTTGGGTACCGGCACCACGCCGCAGGCGGCGCAGTGGATGAACGGGATCGGCGTGCCCCAGTAACGCTGGCGCGAAACACCCCAGTCGCGCAGGCGCCAGACGGTCTTGCCTGTGCCCCAGCCTTCGCTTTCGGCGCGGGCGATCACGGCAGCCTTGCCGGATATGACGTCCATCCCGTCAAGCTCATGCGAGTTGACAAGCACCCCGTCGCCGGCTTCGGCCTCGCCGGCAAAGGGCTTGTCCGCCTCGGCCGCGCTCGGCGCGACCACGCGCAGGATCGGCAGCGCATACTTGGTGGCGAACTCGAAATCGCGCTGGTCGTGCCCGGGCACGGCCATAACCGCGCCGGTGCCGTATTCCATCAGCACGAAGTTGGCGATGTAGACCGGCAGTGCCGCACCTGTGAACGGATGGCGCGCGGTGATCCCGGTATCGAAGCCCAGCTTCTCGGCAGTTTCGATCTCGGCCGCCGTGGTCCCGCCCTGCTTGCACAGCGCGATGAAGTCCTGCACGGCGGGATTATCGGCAGCGACACTCTGCGCCACCGGATGCTCAGCCGCGACCGCCACAAAGCTCGCGCCGAAGATCGTATCAGGCCGGGTGGTATAGACTTCAAGGCCATCGCCGGTGGAGAGTTCGAAGCGGAACTGCAGCCCCTGGCTCTTGCCGATCCAGTTTTCCTGCATCACCCGGACTTTCTCCGGCCACTTGTCGAGCGTCGAGAGCCCTTCAAGCAGTTCCTCGGCGAAATCGGTGATCTTGAGGAACCACTGGCTGAGCTTGCGCTTTTCCACCATCGCGCCCGAGCGCCAGCCGCGCCCGTCGATCACCTGCTCATTGGCGAGCACGGTCATATCGACCGGGTCCCAATTGACGGCCGATTCCTTGCGATAGACCAGCCCGGCGGCATAGAGATCGAGGAACAGCGCCTGTTCCTGGCCGTAGTATTCCGGCTCGCAAGTGGCGATCTCGCGGCTCCAGTCGAGCGCGAAGCCGAGCCGTTTGAGCTGTTTTTTCATCGCCGCGATGTTGGCCCGGGTCCAGCCGCCGGGGTGGACGCCCTGTTCCATCGCCGCATTCTCGGCCGGCATCCCGAAGGCGTCCCAGCCCATCGGGTGCAGCACTTCGAAGCCCTGCATCCGCTTGGCCCGGGCGAGCACATCGCCCATCGTGTAGTTGCGGACGTGGCCGATGTGGATGCGCCCCGATGGATAGGGGAACATCTCAAGCACGAAGCTGCGCGGCTTGCTGCTGGCATCATCGGCACGGAAGCACTGGCACGCGTCCCAGGCCTGCTGCCAGCGCACGTCTGCGGTTGCGGGGTCGAAACGGTCTGCGGTCATGCCGGCTGCTCTAAGGTTTCCGATGCGCTTGTCGAGGGGGTTGCCCTCAGTCGTCCTCGTCCTCATAGCCGACCAGCGCCAGCGCGCGGGCGCGTCGCTGGTTGAGCTCGCACCAGCGCAGCAGCGCTTCCTCGCGGCCATGGGTGATCCAGCTTTCCGCCGGATCGACCTCAGTGATGGTCGCGGTCAGCTCATCCCAGTCAGCATGGTCGGAAATGATCAGCGGCACTTCGACATTGCGTTGGCGTGCGCGCTGGCGCACCCGCATCCAGCCCGAGGCCATTGCGGTGACCGGATCGGGCAGCCGCCTGCTCCAGCGATCGTTCAGCGCGGAGGGCGGGCATAGGATGATCGCGCCGTCCAGCGCGCCCTTGGGCGCATCGGCGACGGCCCGCAGATCACCCAGATCGACGCCGAACTACTCGTAGAGCCGGCACATCCTCTCCATCGCCCCATGAAGCCAGACCGGTCCGGTCCATCCGCCCCGGCGCAGTTCGGCGATTACCCGCTGCGCCTTGCCCAGCGCATACGCACCGACCAGCACGCAGCGCCCGGGATTGGCCTCGCGCACCGCCAGCAGCCGGGCGATCTCGTCCTCGATCGGCGGGTGGCGGAACACCGGCAGGCCGGAAGTCGCCTCGGTAATGAACAGGTCGCACGGCGTCACCACAAACGGCGCGCAAGTGGGATCGGGGCGGCGCTTGTAATCGCCGGTGACGATCACGTGCTCGCCTGCGTGTTCGAGCAGAATTTGGGCCGAACCGAGCACATGGCCCGCGGGAACGAAGGTGACGCGGACCCCGCCGGCGAGGTTGAGCGACTCACCATATTCAACCGGCACCACGCCAGCGCCGGTGCCATAACGCACGGCCATGATCGCCAATGTGGCCGGGGTAGTGATTGTGCGCCCATGCCCGCCGCGAGCATGATCGGCATGGCCATGGGTAATCAGCGCAGTATCGACCGGCCGGGCCGGATCGATCCAGCAATCGGCGGGGGCAATGTAGATTCCCGCCGGGTCGGGTCTGAGCCAGGAGAACGGCGCGGCCATCGGTCCGTCAATGAACCCGGATGGCCGCCCGCTCCAACCTTGCGGCTTATTCCGCGCCGTCCTCGCTCGGTTCGGGGGCAGCGCCCACGTCCTTGCTGGCCCTCTTCGCCTTGGCGGCGCGCTTGACCAGCTTGGGCGGGGCGGGGGTGAGCTCGAACGCCAGTTCCTTGCCGCCCTCGCCTTCTTTCACCTTGACGTGGACTTCGCCGCCATGCGCGAGCTTGCCGAACAGCAGTTCTTCGGCCAGCGGCTGCTTTACCTTATCCTGAATGAGGCGCGACATCGGCCGCGCGCCATAGAGCCGGTCATAACCGCGCTCGGCCAGCCAGCTGCGCGCCTCGCTGTCGAACTGGATGTGGACGTTCTGGTCGGCCAGCTGGAGCTCCAGCTGGAGGATGAACTTGTCCACCACCCGGCTGATCACTGCGGTCGGCAGGTAGGCGAACGGCACGATCGCATCAAGCCGATTGCGGAATTCGGGGCTGAACATCCGCTTGACCGCCTCGTCGCCGGCATCCTCCTTCGAGGTGTCGCCGAAGCCGATGCCCTGCCGCGCCATGTCCGACGCGCCGGCATTGGTGGTCATGATCAGCACGACATTGCGGAAATCGACCGTCTTGCCGTGGTGGTCGGTCAGCCGGCCGTTATCCATCACCTGGAGCAGGATGTTGAACAGATCAGGGTGCGCCTTCTCGATCTCGTCGAGCAGCAGGACGCAGTGCGGCTGCTGGTCGACCGCGTCGGTCAGCAGGCCGCCCTGATCGAACCCGACATAGCCCGGCGGGGCCCCGATCAGGCGGCTGATCGAGTGGCGCTCCATGTATTCGGACATATCGAAGCGGACGAGCGGAATGCCCATAATCTCGGCCAGCTGGCGGCTGACCTCGGTCTTGCCGACGCCGGTCGGGCCCGAGAACAGGAACGAGCCGATCGGCTTGTCGGGATCACGCAGGCCCGCGCGGCTCAGCTTCATCGCCGTGGACAGCACCTCGATCGCCTTGTCCTGCCCGAACACCACCCGCTTGAGATCGCGCCCGAGATGTTCGAGCACCTTCTTGTCGTCCTTCGAGACCGACTTGGGCGGGATGCGCGCCATCGTCGCGATGACCTGCTCGATCTCGCGCGCAGTGATGGTCTTCTTCCGCTTCGAAGGCGGCAGCAGCATCTGCATCGCGCCAACTTCGTCGATCACGTCGATCGCCTTGTCGGGCAGCTTGCGATCATTGATGTAGCGCGCTGACAGTTCGACCGCGGTCTTGATCGCCTCGGGCGTGTACTTGACCTTGTGGTGATCCTCGAACGCGCTGCGCAGGCCCTTGAGGATCTTGACCGTGTCCTCGATCGTCGGCTCGTTGACATCGATCTTCTGGAACCGGCGGAGCAGCGCGCGGTCCTTCTCGAAGTGGTTGCGGAATTCCTTGTAAGTGGTCGAGCCGATGCAGCGGATCGTGCCGCCCGACAGCGCCGGCTTGAGCAGGTTGGACGCGTCCATCGCCCCGCCACTGGTCGCCCCGGCACCGATCACGGTGTGGATCTCATCGATGAACAGGATCGCGTGCGGCATCTTTTCGAGCTCGTTGACCACCTGCTTGAGGCGTTCCTCGAAGTCGCCGCGATAGCGCGTGCCGGCGAGCAGTGCGCCCATATCTAGCGAATAGATCACCGCTTCGGTCAGCACTTCGGGCACGTCGCCCTCGACAATCTTGCGCGCCAGACCTTCGACGATCGCGGTCTTGCCGACGCCGGGATCGCCGACATAGAGCGGGTTGTTCTTCGAACGTCGGCAGAGGATCTGGATCGTCCGGTCCACTTCCGGCCCGCGCCCGATCAGCGGATCGACTTTGCCGGCCAGCGCCTTTTCGTTGAGGTTGACGGTGAACTGGTCGAGCGCGGAATCCTTCTTGTTCCCACTTGATTTCTGGTCGTTCTTTTCCTCAGGCGCCGGCTGGGCTTCCTCGTTGCCCTTGGGGGTGCGATCCTCGATCCGCTTGCCGCCCTTGCCGATGCCGTGGCTGATGAAGCTGACTGCGTCGAGCCGGCTCATGTCCTGCTGCTGGAGGAAATAGACCGCGTAGGAATCACGCTCGGAAAAGAGCGCGACCAGCACATTCGCGCCGGTTACCGTATCCTTGCCCGAAGACTGGACATGGAGGATCGCGCGCTGGATCACTCGCTGGAACCCGGCAGTGGGGGCGGGATCGCCCTTTTCCGCGGTCTTGAGCGACTGGTATTCCTGATCGAGGTACTGCTTCACCACTTCCGCAAGATCGCCAAGATCGACCCCGCAGGCGGTCATCACTTGCGCGGCATCGGCATCGTCGATCAGCGCCAGCAGCAAGTGCTCCAGCGTCGCATATTCGTGGCTGCGCTCCGCGGCGTTGGCGAGCGCCGCGTGCAGCGTCTTTTCAAGGCTTTGCGCGAAACTGGGCATCTGGGTGACTTTCGCTGGGGTGATCCGGAAGGGGCCGGGTGATGAGAACGACAGGACATGCCCGGCTCGAACGTACCGCGGCACTCTCGAAACTATATAGGACGGCGCCGGACGAATGGGAGGGGCGCCGCTGCATCAGGAATTTCCTGGTCCGCCGCTTGGCCGGAAAAAGGCCTCGGCCGCCATGCGGTGCGCCGCTGCCTTGTCGCGCTGAGCCTTGACCCGCGCGATCTCCGCTTCGAGCTGGACGATGCGTGCGCCAAGTTCATCCTGCGAATAGCTGTCGAGGCTCTCGCCGGAAAGGAGGCTCGCGGCGTCGCCGCGGCGGAGTGGGGCTTCTTCTTCCACTGCGCTGCAACATTGGACGCGTTGCGCTTCGTGTCAACGCCCTGCATAGAGCTCCCGGGATCGCGTGACGGATTAGCCACAGGATTCGCCAATGACGCCAGCCCTGCCCGAAACCATGACCGCGATCGGATTCGACGCGCCCGGCGGGCCGGCCGTGCTGCGCCCCGAAACCCTGCCGGTGCCCCGACCCGGGCCAGGCGAAGTGCTGATCAAAGTGGCCTTCGCCGGGGTCAACCGCCCCGATGTGATCCAGCGGCAGGGCTTCTATCCCCCGCCGCCGGGGGCCTCGCCGATCCCCGGACTCGAGATTTCGGGCCGCATCGCCGCGCTGGGCGACGGGGTGGCGAACTTGCTTCCCGGAACACGGATCTGCGCGCTGGTCTCCGGTGGCGGGTATGCCGAATATTGCCTCGCCCACGCCGATCATTGCCTGCCGGTGCCCGGCACCCTTCCACTCGATCAAGCCGCAGCCTTGCCCGAAACGCTGTTCACCGTGTGGCACAATGTGTTCCAGCGCGGTCATGCCCGCGAGGGTGATTGGCTGCTGATTCACGGCGGCACCAGCGGGATCGGCTCGATGGCGGCGATGCTCGGCCGGCTCTATGGCCTTACTGTGATCGTTACGTGCGGCGGACCGGAAAAGTGCGCCGCGGCGTTGGCGCTCGGCGCGGCCCACGCGATCGACTACAAGGCGGCTGATTTCGTGACCGAAGTGGCGCGCATTACGGGCGGGCGCGGGGTAAATCTGGTGCTCGACATGATCGCGGGCGATTATGTCGGCCGTAATCTCAAATGCCTTGCCGAGGATGGCCGGCACGTCACCATCGCGGTTCAGGGCGGGCTGACAGCAGAGATCAACATGGCGCTGGTGATGCGGCGACGTTACACCCTGACCGGATCGACGCTGCGCCCCCGCTCAAACGAATTCAAGGCGCTGCTGACGGACGAGATCGCCCGCGAAGTCTGGCCACTGGTTGGCGGCGGCGAACTGCGCCCAGTGATGGACCGGACATTCCCGCTGGCCGAAGCCGCGGCGGCGCATGCGCGGATGGAAAGCGGAGCGCACATTGGCAAGATCGTGCTCGCGGCCTGATCGCAGCCGGCAGCGGACTTATCGATCGCTGCTGGCTTCGTCTTCGTCGGCGTCTTCGGCGGCAGCTTGCTGAGCCCAGGCCTGATAGCCGCCCTGGCTGCGCCCCGATGAAGACTTGCCGCTGTGTCCGGCGTCCGCGGTTTTGACCGAGTTTTGCCCAAACCCGGCGGGCGGCCCCGCTTCATCGCCGAACAGCGGCATCGGCTCGCCGTTTGCTGTGGCAATCGACTTTATCTGGTCGCGCAGCGCCGGATTTGCGATCATCCGCAAGGCATCGAACAAGCTGGCGAATTCGCGCGCTGCGGGCAGGGTCGAGTTGCCCTGTTCCTTCGCCTTGATCAGCGCCTGGCTGTAGCTGTGGAAGAAGCGCTCGACTTTGCCGCGATCAAGCACTTTGCTGGAGCCGATGCGGATTTCCGGGACTTTGATTTTCGCAGTCATCTGGGTCTTGTCGCGGGTTTCGCGGCAGGCGAAGTGCAGCCGGAAGGTCACCTCGGACCCTTTCTCGGTCGAAGGGACGGTG
>CANGQZ010000006.1 GCA_947455865.1 Sphingomonadaceae bacterium | reverse complement strand
GCTTCGAGATCGACCAGCGCTGGCTGCTCGAATTCGCGGCGGACCGCACCCCGTTCATCGACCAGGCGCAGTCGCTCAACCTCTATATCCCGGCCGACGTCGACAAGTGGGACCTGATGATGCTCCACTTCCAGGCGTGGGAGCGAGGGATCAAGTCGCTCTATTACCTGCGCTCGAAATCGGTCCAGCGTGCCGGGTTCGCCGGCGGGGTGGAGGCGGACAACACCTCCGCAGCCCCGGTGATCGAACTCGCCGCGCCGACCGACTACGAGGAATGCCTCGCCTGCCAGTAATGGCGGGCGGGCTTCCCTGCGGCGCGATCATGGCGCACGTCCGGTCAATGGCTGATCGCGCCGCGCTGCGGCCGGCGTCCGCGTGGCCGCACATACATCTCGCGACAATCTGCGGCTTTCCCGGAACAACCGCCCCAGCCTTTGGTTTTCAGGGTCGCGAAACCGAAGGAATCAATGATGCGCAAGTGGCACCGGTGGCTGGTGGTGTTTTTCGGGGTGTTCCTGCTGTGGATCGCCGGAACCGGGGTGGCGATGCAGGTAGTCGGCCTGTTCGAGGGCGATCACGACGAGCCGGCCGCAGCGCAAGTGGCGGGTCCGCGGCCCGCCGAGCGGCCGGAACGCAAGGACGATTTGCGCCACGAGATCATGGAACTCCACTCGGGCGAGAGCTTCGGCGCGCTCGGCACGGTGATCAACACGCTCTCGGGCGTGGCGCTGCTGTTCTTCAGCTTTTCCGGGCTGTGGATGTATATCCAGATGTGGCGGAACCGCGCGAAGCGCAATCTCAAGCCTGGCTGGTTCTGGAAGTAACCCGGCCGAACCGGGATGCAGCGGCCATTGCCCCTGCATCCCGCATCCGGCCTTGTGCTCAGACGTCAGGCGCCGTCTTCTTCCTGTTCCATCGCGTAAGCGACATCGCCGTTGGCCGAGAGGCGGACCTTGTCGCCTTCCACTTCGGCAACGAGGCCGAGCGGCAGGTAATGGTGGTGGCCCGCGTGGCTCTCGTCGGCAAAGCCAGAGCTCGCATCGCGCTTGGTCAGCTTGATCCGGTCACCCTCGATCGAATCGACCGTGCCGAGGTGGACACCGTCGGCGCCGATCACTTCCATATGCTCACGGATACCGCTGTGCGCCGCGCCGTGCGCCGCGTTATGTTCGTGTTCGCCTGCCATTGTCATTCTCCTTGGGACAAGGTGCAGGGCCGGCAAGGTTTCGCGCCGGCCCCGACTGTCGATGAAGCGCCCCGCGCCGCCGCCCGTTCCGCCAGCCCCGCCTGCATTCCGCCGCGCCGGTCGCCGTGTGCGGCGGGCCGCGCTGTCCCCCGCCTTGTCCCCGCTTTCGCAAGGCCCGCACCTTCGCGCGCGGCCCTTGCATCCCTATATTGATCGCTTGTCAGGAGTCCCGTCCCATGCCTCTTCTCGAAGCCCGCAACACCTACAAGCCCTTCGAATATCCGTGGGCCTACGATTTCTGGAAGCGCCAGCAGCAGGTCCACTGGATGCCCGAAGAGGTGCCGCTAGGCGAGGATTGCCGCGATTGGGCGCAGAAGCTCTCCGAGCATGAGCGCAACCTGCTCACCCAGATCTTCCGCTTCTTCACCCAGGCCGATGTCGAGGTGCAGGATTGCTACCACGAGAAATACGGCCGGGTGTTCAAGCCGACCGAGGTGAAGATGATGCTGGCCGCGTTCTCCAACATGGAGACGATCCACATCGCCGCCTATTCGCACCTGCTCGACACCATCGGCATGCCCGAAAGCGAATACGGCATGTTCCTCGAGTATGAGGAAATGCGCGCCAAGCACGATTACCTCCAGCAGTTCGGGGTCGACTCCGACGAGGATATCGCCCGCACCCTCGCCATGTTCGGCGGCTTCACCGAAGGGCTGCAGCTGTTCGCCAGCTTCGCCATGCTTATGAACTTCCCGCGCTTCAACAAGATGAAAGGCATGGGCCAGATCGTCACCTGGTCGGTGCGCGATGAAAGTCTGCACTGCGAGGGCATCACCCGCCTGTTCCACGCTTTCACGCACGAGCGCCAGTGCCTGACCAAGGCGGTCAAGGAAGACATCATCGATTGCTGCCAGAAGACCGTGCGGCTCGAAGACGCGTTCATCGATCTCGCCTTCGAACAGGGCCCGGTCCCGGGAATGAGCGCGAAGGAAATCAAGCGCTACATCCGCTACATCGCCGATTGGCGCCTGTCGCAGCTCGGCCTGCCGGCGATCTACATGATCGAAGACCACCCGCTGCCGTGGCTGACCCCGCTGCTCAACGGCGTCGAACACGCCAACTTCTTCGAAACCCGCGCGACCGAATACAGCAAGGGCGCCACCAAGGGTGACTGGAACACCGTCTGGTCCAGCTTCGACAAGCGCAAGAAGGCCAAGGACGCCGCCAATGGCGACGCGCCGGAGATGGGCGAAGCCGATGCCGATATGTTCAAGGCGGCGGGGATCGCGGCGGAGTAATCCGCGAAACGCACCGCTGCGCCGCCTGCCCACCCCCAACCCCTCCCGCTGGCGGGAGGGGAGCAGGGTTGCGCATTATTGAACCTTGTCCCCCTCCCGCAGGCGGGAGGGGTTAGGGGTGGGCCTTGCGATCATCAGCCAGGCTGGCCTCCACCACCACCCGGATAGCCGTCACCACCCCTTCGACATCTTCCATCTCCTCACCGTTCACGAACCGCAGCAACCGGTATCCGTTCGCCGCCATCCAGCGATCGCGCGCGGCATCGTGTTCTGGCCGCGCATCATGCGAAAATCCGTCGAGTTCGATCACCAGCCGTAGTTCACGGCAGAGAAAATCGGCGAACCACGGACCTACCGGCATCTGCCGGCTGAACTTCGCGCCCAATTGCCCGCCTGACAGGAACCGCCACAAGCGTCGTTCCGCCGGGGTAGCGGCGCTGCGCAGTTCACGGGCGCGCTGGGTGTTGCGCGAACGGAACGGCCGCAGGGCCTTCTCGCCTGCGCCAGCCCCGTCATCTGAACCCACCGCACGCCTCCGTCGCCACGCGCAGATTATTGCGCCTCCTCGAAAGGGCAAGCGCGGTTGATGCGGCAGGCCCACCCCCAACCCCCCTCCCGCCTGCGGGAGGGGAGCATGCCACTCTTGCTTGTCAGCCTCTCGCAGGCGGGAGATGCTAAGGGTGGGCCCTTTCTTCCTTCAAACCAAATTGCCTTCTCGGCATCGCCTGGTGAAGAACCAAGGCATCCCCGCAAACCCCACCTGCCCCGCTAGCCCCAGCATCCCCGGCGTCGTCATCATCTCCACCAGCCACCCCGCGCTGCTCTGCCCGAAGCGAAGCGCCAAGCCCCATTCCGCCAGCATCAGCAGCGCGAAGGCGCACGCCCCCATCGCCGCCGCTTCCCCGCGCCCAAGCCGCCAGCGACGCACCGCCACCCGCGCGGCGAACCAGCTGATCGCCAGCACGATCGGCACTTCCACCGCCACCGCCGCCAGCGCACCGATCTGGGGTGCCAGCCACAGCGTGCGGACCACGCCCAGCGCGAAGGCCGGCGCGAACACCGCGACCCAATAAGCCAGCGCCGCCATAATCACCCGCCCCATCGCCGCTGTCCGATCCGTTCTGCCAAAGGCCGGCGGGAACACCCCCGCAGGCCGGTTCACACCCCCTCTTCGCGCCTCCGCGCCTTTGCGTGAACCCCCTTCCTTCCCCGCCCCGTGCATGAAGCCATGGCCGCGCGGGGAGGACGATTCGATGGACATCACTCAGGACGACAGGCAGCGGCTGGCCGAGGCGCTGGGCGTCGCCCTTGCCGGCATCACCATCGTCTGGTCGGCCGAGCTCTCCGCCGCGCAGACCCGCACCCCCGAAGCGAGCCTGTGGGGCGGGGGCATCCGCTATTGGGAGCCGGAGCCCGCGCCGGGGCGGATCACGCTGCTGCCGGGGATGAGCGGCATCCCGGTGCCGGGCACGCCCGCGGGCTATCTCGGCGCGGAGTGCAGGGCCCCGGCCGGCAATTTCCTCGCGCTCGAAGTGTTTGGCGCGGCTTCATGGGATCCGCGGCAGATTGCCGTCTTCGCCGCGGCCACGGGGGCGACCGTGCTCGATACCAACGTCAATCCGGATCGCAGCGGCCACTGGATGGCCGCCGGCGGCCCGCTGCCGGCGAACGACCGCTACCGGATGTTCACCGCCTCGCCCGGCAGTGGCAGCGAAATCGAACTCCACCGGTTGCGGCTCTACTGTATCGCGCTGGCCTGAGAGGCCACGCGGCGCACAAAAGCCTGTCCTACAGAGCGCTGGTGTGGAACGCTGCGCGCGGCTCTTTCACGCGGTAAATCATGCTTGTCGGCCGTTCACCCGGCGGCCATTTGCGGCGCGTCAGACCCGGCAGAAATTCCTGCGCAGGAACCGTGTCAACTGTGTCAACTTGCGCGGGAGCGCTCAGCCCTCGCGGCGGTCCGCGCCGGTGCGGCGGTCGCCCGTGCGGCGCTCGCCCTGGCGGCGGTCGGCGAAAGCGATCGGGGCCTGCACGGCGCGGCGATCGTCCGCACGGCGATCATCCGCCCGGCGCTGGGCGACGCGGCGGTCGGGGCCGCGTTCGGTCGGTTCACTCGTGGCCATGCAAGCGGCCCTTTTCCTGCGGGGCCGGAACGACGCAGCTGTCGGCGGTCCCCCGATATGACATCGATCTAACCGCCCATGGTTGAGAATTGGTTATTCTGCGTCTGGGCAGTGCTATCGGGCGCACCAGTCGCCGCGCCGGCCCTGCCACGGCTCGGCCAGGCCTTCCGCCACCAGCTCGGCGCCAAGGCTGCGCCCGCGCCGCACCACCACCCGCAGCAGCCGGCCGTATTTGTCGCGGTCACGCGGGTAGGGCTCCAGCGAGAACGGCCCGGCGTTGAGCAGCGCGATCAGCCGCCGCGTCGCCGCTTCGCCGCGCGCCAGTTCATCCGGACACTGCGCGCCGTGGGTTTCGGGGGCGTTGATATCGGCGATGCGGATCTTCTCGCCGCCAAGCCAGAAGGTGTCTCCATCGACGACGCAGGTGGTGCGGGGGCCCGGAGGGCACAGGGCGAAAGCGGCGGCGAGCGCCAGGAGGGGGATGGCCATGCGCCGGCAAACACGCCGGAAGGCCGCCCGGTTCCATCCGGGCTTGTCCGTGGTTTGCCGCCGGAATGGAGAAACTACCCCCGCATTTCTGAGGATTTACCGCAGCCCGAGGAACAGCCCCGCCAGCGCCGCGCTCATCAGGTTCGACAGGCTCCCGGCGATCAGCGCCTTGATCCCCAGCTTGGCGATCACCGGGCGCTGGTTGGGCGCGAGCCCGCCGGTCACCGCCATCTGGATCGCGATCGAGCTGAAGTTGGCAAAGCCGCAGAGCGCGAAGGTGACGATCGCGACGGTCCGTTCGGGCAGCGCGGTCATCTTGCCGAGATCGCCGAAGGCGATGAATTCGTTGAGCACCACTTTGGTGCCGAACAGGCCCCCCGCCTGCGCCGCTTCGGACCAGTTTCCGACGCCAAGCAGGTAGAACAGCGGGGAAAACAGCGGCCCGATCAGGCCTTGGAAGGTCAGCCCGGGATGGCCGAACCAGCCGCCCACCGCGCCGAGAATGCCGTTGGCCAGCGCCACCAGCGCCACGAACGCCAGCACCATCGCCCCCACCGCGACGGCGAGCTTGACCCCGGTCTGCGCGCCTTGGGCGGCGGCCATGATGATGTTGGCGGGCCGCTCTTCCTCGTGCTCCTGCGCCGGCGGGGCGTCGGCGCGTTCGAGCGCGATCTCCTCGCCATCGGCGCCCTCCGCCGTGGCGGTGCGCGGATCGGGCATGATCAGCTTGGCCATCAGCACCCCGCCCGGCGCAGACATGAACGATGCGGCGACCAGGTAATCGATGCGGATGCCCATCGCGGCATAGGCGGCGAGGATCGTGCCCGCGACCCCGGCCATGCCCACAGTCATCACGCAGAACACCTGCGACGGGGCGAGGCCCGCGAGGTAAGGCCGGATCACCAGCGGCGCCTCGGACTGGCCAACGAAGATGTTGGCGGCGGCGCACAGGCTTTCGACCCGGCTGATCCCGGTGACCATGCGCAGCGCTCCGCCGAGCCAGCGGATTACCAGCTGCATGATGCCGACGTAATAGAGGATCGAGATCAGCGCCGAGAAGAACACGATCACCGGCAGCGACGAAATCGCGAAGATGTTGGCATCGGCCAGCGGCCCGAACAGCAGCTTCACCCCGACTCCGGCATAGCCGAGCAGATCGCCCACGCCCGCCGCCGCAGCATTTAGCGCAGCGCGGCCCGGCGGGACATAGAGCACCAGCCCGGCGAGCCCCGCTTGCAGCGCGAAGGCCGGAGCCACCACCCGGAGCGAAATCGCCCTGCGGTCGGCCGAAAGCAGCACGGCGATGGCAAGGATCAGGGCCATGCCGGCGAGGCTGGTGAGAATGTGCATGGGAACCGATGCTAGATTGCGACAAAGCCTGTGGGAAGCCCCGCCTTGCAGCTTTGCCCGCCCTGTTCGGAATGACGCCGCAACGCTACACTTTGGCGATGGAATCAGCCCCCGCCAGCACGGCGCCCGCCTTCCCGCCCTCGCTGTTCGCAGCCGCGACGCTTTACGGCGGGCTCTGCGTTCTTGCCGGAGTGCTCGGGACCAAGCTGGCCTCGCTGGGCGAATGGCCGCTGCTCGGTTCACTCGGGGTCGAATCCGGCATATTCGCGTTCCTGCTGCTGGTGGTGCTGGCCAGCACAGTGGCTGAACTGCACGGCACGCGCGCCGCCAACCGGCTTGTCCGGTTCGGGTTCGTGCCGCTCATCGCCTCGATGCTGCTGCTGGTTTTCGTGATCAACGTGGTACCCCCCGCGCCGTTCTGGCACGATCAAGAGGCATTCGCCCGCCTGCTGGGCCAAGGCGCGCGGATGCAGTTTGCCGGCCTGATCGCCTATGGCACCTCGCAGACGCTCAACGTCGCGGTGTTCGCGCGGCTGGCTGGGAAAGGCGGCGCCGGCACCGGCCGGGCCTTGTGGCTGCGGGCGTGGATTGCTTCGCTGCTTTCGCAAGTGGTCGATACCGTGCTGTTCATGACGATCAGCTTCGCCGGACAGGATTTGCCGCTGGGATCGATGATGGTGGCCCAGATCGTCTCCAAGCTGCTGCTCTCGACTATCATGGTCCCGCCGCTGATCTACTTGTTCGTCGCGATCGGCCGCCGGCTCGACCGGGCCTGAAAGGGCTTCAATTTGCCGAACAGGGGTCTAAAGGCGCGGTCATGACCCAATCACAAGATACCGCGCACGATCCGGCCATGCTGGCCAAGGCCGAAACCCTGATCGAGGCGCTGCCCTATCTGCAGCGTTACGAAGGCCGCACTTTCGTGGTCAAGTATGGCGGCCACGCCATGGGCGATCCCGAACTCGCACTCGATTTCGCGCAGGACGTAGTGCTGCTGAAAGCGGTTGGGATCAATCCGGTGGTGGTTCACGGCGGCGGCCCCCAGATTGGCGATATGCTGCGCAAGCTCGGGGTGGAAAGCCGGTTCGTCGATGGCCTGCGCGTGACCGACAAGGCCACCGCCGATATCGCCGAGATGGTGCTGTGTGGCGCGATCAACAAGCAGCTGGTGGGCTGGATCGCCGGCGCCGGCGGCAAGGGCCTTGGGATATCGGGTAAGGACGGCAACCTTGTTATCGCCCGCAAGGTGGAGCGCACGACGCGCGATCCCGATACCGACGAGGAACTGCAGGTCGATCTCGGCTTCGTGGGTGAACCCGATGTGATCGATACCACTATCATCGAAACCGCTCTGGCCGCCGGGATGATCCCGGTGATCGCCCCGATCGCGGCTGGTCCGGACGGGGAAACTTACAACATCAATGCCGATACGATGGCCGGATCGATCGCTGCCGCACTCGGCGCGGCGCGGCTGTTCCTGCTTACCGACGTACCCGGCGTGCTCGACAAGCACGGCGCGCTGCTCACTGACCTGACTCCTTCAGACATCGCCGGACTGACCGAAGAAGGCACGATCAAGGGCGGGATGATCCCCAAGCTCGAAACCTGCGTCCACGCGGTTGAGGCCGGGTGCGAGGCGGCGGTGGTGCTTGATGGCCGGGTCAGCCATGCGATGCTGCTTGAAGTGTTCACCTCGAAGGGTGCGGGCACGCTGATCCGGGCGGATTGACGAGAACACAGACGCCGGTGGCGCGTCCCCTGTCCATGACCCTGCGCCGAACGGCAGCCGCTGCGGCTGCGCTCGCCATTTCCCTTCACCTCGCCGGCTGCGACCGGCAGCCCCCCGCACCGCCAGCTGCGACGGCGGTGCCCCAAACGCCTGACGAAGTTCAACCGGCAACGGTCGTGGCAGCGCAGCCCACGGCGGAAGCGCCAGCGACTTATGCGCGGCAGCCCTCGCCTGACACCGTCCTGCGCGGATGGGGCGCGGCGATCGAGCGGCGGGACTGGGCTGCGGTGCGCGCACTTTGGGGTAATCACGGCGAGGACAGCGGGCTGGACCCGAAGACTTTCGCCGCGCGTTGGGACCATCTGCGCCAGCCGCGAGTGACCATCGGCACCGTCGACCAGGAAGGGGCCGCAGGTTCGATCTACTATACCGCGGCGGTAACGGTGCGCGACGGTGCCCGCCGGACCGCAGGCACTGTGACGCTGCGGCGGGTCAACAACGTCGACGGAGCCACCACCGAACAGTTGCTCTGGCACATTGACGCAGCGACACGCGAGCCCTGGACCAATCCCTGACGGCCGCTGACTGGCGCCGTCCATGCCAAATTGTCACCGCCGCCGGGCGGGCCGTGACTTCACTGCAGCAAGCCGCTAATGGCCTTGGCTGGTTTTCCGCGGAAAGGCCCCAAGGTGCTGCTTTTTGCCGTCGCTGACATTGTCGCTTACCTGATCAACATCCTCGTCACGATCATCATTGTCCAGTTCGTGCTGAGCCTGCTGATCTCGTTCAATGTGGTAAACCTCCACAACCAGTTCGTTGCCGCGGTCTGGCAGGCGGTCAACGCGCTGCTCGATCCGATTCTCAAACCGGTGCGTAAGGCGATGGCACGGATCATTCCCGATACCGGCGCGCTCGATTTCTCGCCGCTGGTGCTGATCGTCGGGCTGACCGTGCTGCAAAAAGTCATCACATACGCGGCCATCGCGGGCACGATCTGATGGCGGACCTGATCGACGGAAAGGCCTTCGCCGAAGGCCTGCGGCAGCGCGTGAGTGAACAGGCGGCGGCTTTCGCGGCTGAGGCGGGGCGCAAGGCCGGGCTGGCGGTAGTGCTGGTGGGCGAAGACCCGGCGAGTCAGGTCTATGTCCGCAACAAAGGCAAGCAGACCATCGCCGCCGGCATGGCCAGCTTCGAACACCGCTTGCCGGCCGAGACGCCCGAGGCCGAATTGCTCGCGCTGGTTGGCCGGCTCAATGCCGATCCGGCGGTTGACGGCATCCTCGTCCAGTTACCGCTGCCGGCGCATATCGACGAGCAGGCAGTGATCGCCGCGATCAGCCCCGACAAGGACGTCGACGGGTTCCACGTGGTCAATGCCGGCCGCCTCGCGGTGGGCCAGGCGGGGTTTGTCCCCTGCACCCCACTCGGGTGCCTGATGCTGCTGAAAGACCGGCTGGGCGACCTGTCGGGGCTGGAGGCGGTGGTGATCGGCCGCTCGAACATTGTCGGCAAACCGATGGCGCAACTGCTCCTCGCGGAAAGCTGCACGGTCACCATCGCGCACAGCCGGACCCGCGATCTGGCGCAGGTGGTGCGCCGCGGCGATATCGTCGTCGCTGCCGTCGGCCGCCCGGAAATGGTCAAGGGTGAGTGGCTCAAGCCCGGCGCCACCGTGATCGATGTGGGCATCAACCGCATCGCCGCGCAGACCGAAGGCAAGACCCGGCTGGTTGGCGATGTTGATTTCGCCGGGGCCAGCGCCGTCGCCGGCGCGATCACCCCGGTGCCGGGCGGGGTCGGGCCGATGACCATTGCCGTGCTGCTGCGCAACACCCTGATCGCAGCGCACCGCAACATCGGACTGGCGCCGCCGTCCTCGCTCTGACGCGGTTTCACACAGTTGAAACCTGTGCGAGTATGAGAGGGCGCGGGGCACGGTCCGTTCCAATTTCAAAAGGTAACCCGATGAAACGCCTTGTTCTTGCGCTCGCCCTGATCGCCGCACCGATCACCGCCGCGCCGCCCGCAGCGCCCACCGCCAAGGTGGGTGAGGCCAAGCCGACGCGCAATTCCTACGCCAACCCCAGCGCAGTGATCGCAGCCGAGCTGGCTTTGGCCAAAGATGCCGCCACGCGCGGCCAATGGACCGCTTTCGCTGCTGCCGCAGCGCCCGATGCCGTGATGCCATACCCGCGGCTGGTTTGGGCGCAGGAGTGGCTCAAGGGCCGGCCCAACCCGCCTAAGGCGATGACGTGGCAGACGCATGAAGTCTGGTCGAGCTGTGACGGGATATTGGTCGTCTCGCATGGTGCCTGGCAGGACGAGACGCAGAACGGCTATTTCACCACCATCTGGCAGCGCCAGCCCGATGGCCGCTACAAATGGGTTTTCACCCACAACGATACCGATGTGATCGATCAGAAAGTGCCCGAGATGATCCCGGCTCATGTGGCGCAGTGCCCCGAGCCCGCCAAGGCTGCGCCCACCCCGCCGCGCAGAGGCAAGCCGGGCAAGCCCAAGCCGGTGCGGATCAAGGATTTGCCGCCGCTCGATCCATATTCCCGCACCGGCCAATCGCCTGATGGGACTGTGCAATGGTCCGTCCGGGTCGATTTGGACGGTGCCCACAAGTTCTCGGTCAGCTGGCTGGAGGATGGCGAGCAGCGCGACCTGTTGAACGAACTGGTCGCCGCTGCGGTGCCGAACGAATGACGTGATGCTGGACCTGTTCATCTCCGCGTTCGTGACGCTGTTCGTGGTGATCGACCCGCCTGGGTGTGCCCCGATCTATGCCGGGCTGACCGCGGGCGCGAGCCACCGCCAGGCAGCGGTCATGGCGATGCGGGCATGCCTCATCGCTGCCGCCATTCTCGTTGTATTCGCGCTGTTCGGCGAGGCCCTGCTTGGCTTCCTGCACATCGAACTCGATTCCTTCCGCATCGCCGGCGGGATCATGCTGTTCCTGATCGCGCTGGAAATGGTCTTCGAAAAGCGCACCGAACGCCGCGAAGGGCGCGCCGAGAAAATCCGTAGTCACCCGCCGGTGGAAGACGTGTCGGTCTTTCCGATGGCGATGCCGATGCTCGCCGGGCCGGGCTCGATCGCTTCGATCATGCTACTTTCAGCGCGGGCGCAGGGCACCCAGGGGACGCTGATTGTGCTGGCCGCGCTCGCTGCGGTGATGGTGCTCAGCTTCCTCGCGCTGATTGCCGCCGGGCCGATGATCCGCCTGCTGGGGGACAAAGTCGAAGCCGTCCTCACCCGGCTGCTCGGCCTGTTGCTGGCGGCGCTGGCAGCGCAGTTCGTGATCGACGGGCTGCGCGGCAGCTTCGGATCGTAGGACTTACTGCAAGGTCGCCCGGTCGTCGTCGCTGTCGCGGCGGGCAAAGAACTGCATCAACTGCACGATAAGCTCGCAGCGCGCGGCAAGGTCGGGCGCTTCGAGCAAGGCCTGCTTCGCCGCCGCATCGAACGGGGCAACCTGGGCGACGCTGTTGATCAGGGTTTCATCGTCGAGCCGCGCCACCCCGTCCCAGTCAACACGGTAACCTTGAATGGCCGCGAAGCGCCGCGCCTCGCGCTCAAACCCGGCACGTTCGACCGAGGCCAGAGTCTCGCCCTGCCGCTCGGCAAACAGCTCTGCCTCGATCTGGCGGAACGGGGTCGCCACATCCAGTTCGCGCAAAACCCGGAAGCGGGCCTCGCCTTCGAGCACCAGATTGAACCGGCCATCGTCGAGCGCTTCCACCTCGCCGATCCGGCCGAGGCAGCCGATCGCGAACAGCGGCGAGCCTTCCTCGGGACGCTGCGGCTGAATGATGCCGATTCGCCGATCGCGCGCCAGCGCATCGTTCACCATCGCCCGGTAGCGCGGCTCGAAGATATGCAGCGGCAACTGCAGCCCGGGGTAGAGGATCGCGCCGGAAAGCGGAAATATGGTGATGCGCTGGTGCGGCATGGCAGTTGCGGGGGGCTCAGCCGAACAGGATCGTCGAAAGCTTGCGCCGGGTGGCGGCGACCCACGGGTCCTCAAGACCGGTCGCTTCGAAGATCTGCAGCAGCTTGGCCCGCGCTGCGCCTTCGTTCCACGCCCGGTCCGCAGCGATCATAGCCAGCAGCGTCTGAGCCGCATCCTCGCGCTCACCTGCGGCAAAAGCGGCGGTGGCGAAGGCCAATTGCGCGTCCATGTCCGCAGGGTTGGCCGCCGCGGCGATGCGCAGACCGGCCAATTCGCTGTCATCGGGGCGGTCCTTCGCCAGTTCGAGCGCAGCGCGCGCCTGCGCAATTGCCGGATCGGCGGTCAGCGCCGGATCGAGCGCGGCGATGACTTCGCCCGCTTCGTCAACCTGTCCGGCGCCCACCAGCGCGCGTACCAGCCCGGCATGCGCCGCAGCGCTGTCCGGCGCGATCTCCACGATCTGCGCGAAAATCGTCGCCGCCCGCTCGGCCTCGCCCCCGGCCAGCACCTCTTCGCCCATCGCCAGCAGCGGGGTGATATCCTGTGCCGGTGCCGCGCCCGCCGGCTGCACGGGCAGTTTGGCGAGGAGCTGGTCAAGCAGCCCCTTCAGCTGGGATTCGCTGCGCGCATTGGTCAGCTCGGCAATCGGCTGGCCCTGAAACATCGCGTAGACCGTGGGGATCGAGCGCACCTGGAACTGCGCGGCGATGAACTGTTCCTCGTCGACGTTGATCTTGGCCAGGACCACGCCCTTTTCGGCATATTCGCCGCAGACCTTTTCGAGCAGCGGAGTGAGCGCCTTGCACGGCCCGCACCATTCGGCCCAGAAGTCGAGCACTACCAGGCTGGTCATCGACGGTTCGACAACGGCGGCGCGGAAGCGGTCGACCGCTTTCTGTTCGTCGAGACTGAGGCCAAGGCTTGCCACGCGGTTGCTCCCTCTGCGCGCGATGTGGATCGGATCGCGCTGCTCAATGTGGGGGTTCATGGCAATTTGTGAAGCGAAAAAAGCGCTGGTCCGGCGGGCACCGATTTCCCCTTGCCGCGCCACCGGGCGGTTGCTAATGGCCCCCCTCACCCCGGCCAGCCGCCCTTGAAGCAGCAGGCCGACGCCAGAGCGGGCGTAGCTCAGGGGTAGAGCACAACCTTGCCAAGGTTGGGGTCGAGGGTTCGAATCCCTTCGCCCGCTCCAGTCTTCCCACAGATCATTGCCGTGCGGGAAACCGGCGCGCCACATCGGCGCGAGGTTCGGCATGGCGCAGGCCGCTCCGCGCCGGCTTTGGTGCTGTTACCGGAATGATTGGTGCGGTCGAGAAGACTCGAACTTCCACGGGCTTTCGCCCACAACGACCTCAACGTTGCGCGTCTACCAGTTCCGCCACGACCGCAAAATCTAAGGGGTCGCGCCTTGAAAAAGGGCAGCCCCCGGGGGGTAGGAGCGCGCCCGTAGCAAAAGGGTGCCGGGGCTGCAAGCAGCGATGTGCGGCGCGCCCAGCCGCCGCGTCAAACCCGCCGCGCCGGGGCCTTGGCAAAGCTCCACCCTTCGGGCAGCGGGCGCGCCACCAGCGCGCCGAGCGAAGCCGGCTGGCCGGCAAGCAGCGCATCGAACAAGCGGGCAACCGCGCTGCCGCGCGGCTCGGTGCCGTCCAGCTTGGTCACCAACAGCGCGATCACCCGTAGCGCGATCGCCCGCGGCGCGCTTGGCCGGTAGACGTAGCTGCCGAGCGCGCCGGCCGTCACACATTCGCGCCATTCGCGCGCGGTGGCCCAGTCCAGTGCGGCATCGGCCTCGGCAAGGTGGCCGGCGCTCGCGGCAAACGCCGGAACGTCGAGCCAATCGGCCCCGGCCAGCGCCGCACGCAGCCGCGCCCGGTCATATTTCGGATCGGCGTTGCTCGGGTCCTGCGCCGCTGCGAGGCCGGACCCGGTGACAATGCCCGCCAGCTCTGCCCGGCGCCATTCGAGCAGCGGCCGCACCAGCACGAGCGCCGTCCCCGGCACCCGCCCCCGCGCCCGCACGCCGGCGAGGCCAGCCACCCCGCTCGCCCGGTTGAGCCGTAACAGCAGCGTTTCGGCCTGATCGTCGGCGTGGTGCGCGGTGGCCAGCGCCGCGAGGTCGCAGCGCTCCATCCAGCGCGCCAACGCCGCATAGCGTTCGGCGCGGGCGATCGCAGACACATTGCCCTCACCCACCGTCACTGTCAGCGTTTCGTGCGGGATGCCCAGGTCGGCGCACAGTGCTGCCACCACGGCGGCCTCCTCCGCGCTTTCCGGACGTAGCCGATGGTCGACCGTGGCCGCGGCGATCCGCCCGGGCAGGGCCGCCGCCGCGAGCAGCAGCAGCGCCAGACTGTCCGGCCCGCCCGACACCGCGAGCGCCAGCCGCGCCGATCGATCCGCGCTGCTTTCCGGCCACAGGGCGGTCAGCCCCGCGGCGAAGCGCCCGGTCAGCCCCGGATCAATCGCACTTGACCGCGCCGCGCAAGCCATTGAACTGCGCCTTGAGCCGCCCGGCCGCATCGCGCGGATAGACCTCGCTGAATTCGGCGAGCGCGATGCAGGCGCGGCTGGTATCGTTCAACTGGCGCATCGCCTCGGCCAGATTGAGCAGGCTGTCAGAAGCGCGAGCGCCGGCTTTGTCGGCCTGATAGTTCTTGACGAACCAGGCTCCGGCTTCACGCGGGTTACCATCGTCGAGCAGCGCCTTGCCCAGCAGATTACGGCCATAGCTGATCTTGGCGTGGCGCGGATACTTCTCGACGAACAGGCGCAGCTGCTGCGCGGCTTCGGGATAGAACTTCGCTTCCCACAGCCGGAACCCATAGGAATATTCATCGTCACCAGCATCGCCGGTGCGCGGCTTTTCGATCTTCTGCACCGCCGCGACGCGCGCCGCCGGGAGCTTGGCGGGAACTGGTTTGGGCGCAGCCACGGCAACCGGCTTGGGGGCGGCAACGGTCGGCTTGGGTGCGGGGGCCGGCGCTGGCGGATCTACTGTAACCGCTGCCGTCTGGGTCGGTGCCGGGGCCGGCGTTCCCACGCCGTCCGCCAGCGCAGGTGCGGGCGGCGGGGTCATCGCGGCAATGCGCGCCTCCAGCTGCGCAACACGGTTGGCGGTTTCCTCTTCGTGCGAGGTAAGTCGGGTGAGCTGGGCTTCGACTGATTCCATCCGGGTGAGTAGATCGGTGACCGGGGTCGAGGCCGGGCTGCCCGGCGGGGGCGTGGCCGGCACCGCACCGGCAGTGACTTCCGGGGTGAAGAACTTGCCATCACTGCCCGGAAACACTTGGCGCTGCAGCGCGCGCACTTCGGCTTCCAGCCGGCGTAGCCGGGCTTCAGCGTCGGGGCCGCCAGCATTTTGCGCCAGTGCCGGCGCAGCGCTACCCAGCAGCACCACGATCAGCGCGCCAATCGCCGAGCGGTGCAAATTTGGACAGGTGAGCGCCGGCCGGCGGCGCGCTTGGTAAACGATCATTGTGTTCTTGCCTTGCTCCCGCCCGGTTTCGTCTGGCCTGCCTGCAACATGACCGCCGAACCGGGGATGAATATGCTGGCCGATTTAGCCACAGCCGACCAGCGCTGTCGAGCCGGGCACCACTCAGCGCAGTGGATGCCCGAAGTTATGGCGCGGCCGAAGCTACCGGCACCTCAAGCGGAACCGCCGCGCCCGAGACGGCTGGCGAAGGGCTCTGCGGCCGGCGCACAGACGGGCGCGGCGCACGCATGGGCGCGGCCGGACTGGTCGCTGCTACTGCCGGGATCTCGCCTGTTGCGGCCCCCATGGTCGCGGGCTCGCCGGACGACAGCGGGGAAAGCGGCAGATCGGACTGCAGCGGCGGCTCTGCGGTCGGTTCTTGCAGCAACGGCGGCAGACTCACGGCGGGCAAGTAATATGTGCGCCACCAGACCAGCCCGGCGGCGATGATCAGCAACGCCACCAGCGCAGTCAGCCAGGCAAACCGTGCAGTCGGCACGCGCACGGGATCGCCGGGCTCGAAATCGGGCGTCTGGCGCAATTCGGGTTGTTCGCCCAACCCCAGTTCGTGGCGCACCATGGCCGCCAGCTGAGCCTCGTCGAGCCCGACCACACGGGCATAGCTGCGGGTGAACCCGGTTGCATAAGTCCGCCCCGGCAGCGCGGAAAAATTGCCCGCCTCAATCAAAGCCAGCATCCGCACCGGAATGCGTGACTGCGCCGAAATCTGAGCCAGCGTCATGCCCGCAGCCTCGCGGGCCGCCTGCAATCGACCGCCCGCGCCGGTGTACGGCGCGGACGCCGGTTGGAATTCATTGTCTGCCATTCCGGTCCCGTCGGATATGGTTGGTGGTGCGCCCCGCCCATGCAGACAAGGCGTGTGACAGGGCAATGTCAAGTTAGGGTAAAGTACTTAGGTTTCCGGAACGCGACAGTCCGACGGTGTCAGCCGCTCAGTCGCACTCGATCCCGCGCTCTGCCGCCCATTGGACCAGTGCAGCGCGCATGTCTGGCGGCGGTGTAGCCAGCCATGCAGCCATCGCCTGACTGATTTCAGCCAGATCGACCTTGCTCACCAGTTCCTTGATCGGCCCGATCGCGGCCGGCGTGATCGACAGGCGGCGGATGCCGATGCCGAGCAGCGCCAGTGCCTCCAGCCGCCGCCCGCCCATCTCGCCGCAGACGGTGACTTCGACCGGATAAGCCGCGACGCCTTCGACCACTCGCCGCAAGAACCGCAGGATCGAAGGGCTAAGCCAATCATAGCGTTCGGCCAGCTTGGGGTTGGCGCGGTCCGCCGCAAACAGGAACTGGGTAAGATCGTTAGTGCCGATAGAGAGGAACGCCAACTTGGGCGCGATCAGATCGAGTACTTCGGCCAGCGCCGGCACTTCCAGCATCGCCCCATAGCGGATCGCCTCGGGCAGCATCCGCTTGCGCTGGCGCAGGAACTCCAGTTGGTGATCGAACACCGCTTTGGCTGCATCGAACTCCCAAGGTTCGGAAACCATCGGGAACATCACGTTGAGCGTGCGGCCTGCCGCCGCCTCGAGCAGCGCGCGCGCCTGCGCCTTGAGCAGGCCCTCGCGTTCCAGCGCAACGCGCAGCGCGCGCCAGCCCATCGCCGGGTTTTCCTCGCCCGGGCCATCGTGGCGCAGATAAGGCAGCGCCTTGTCGCCGCCGATATCGACCGTGCGGAACACCACCGGGCGGCTTCCGGCGCTGTCCATCACTTCGCGGTAAAGCCGGGTCTGGCGCTCGCGCGCGGGCAGCGTCGCCGAAACGAGGAACTGGAATTCGGTGCGGTAAAGCCCGATCCCGTCGGCCCCGGTAAGGTTGAGCATCGGCACATCGTCGCGCAGGCCGGCGTTCATCATCACCGTGATGCGGGTGCCGTCACGGGTGCGCGGGACCACATCGCGCAGCGCCGCATAGGCAGCCTGACGTTCGCGGCTCTTGGCAAAGCGCGCATCGAACGCTTCGATCAGGGGCGGCGTCGGGCGGACCGTGGCAGTGCCCTGATCGGCATCGAGCAGCAACTGATCGCCTTCGCGCACCACGCCGCGCAGGCCGCGCACCCGGCCGAGCACCGGCACCCCCATCGCCCGCGCGACGATGACCACGTGCGCGGTGAGCGAGCCTTCCTCAAGGATCACCCCCTTGAGCCGGCGCTTATCGTATTCGAGCAGTTCGGCCGGGCCGAGATTGCGGGCGATGAGGATCGCATCCTGGCGCAGGCCCTTGCTGGCCGCCGTCCCCAACTGGCCCGAAACGATCCGCAGCAGCCGGTTGGAGAGATCCTCCAGATCGTGCATCCGGTCGGCCAGCAGGGCATCGTCGATCTGGCGCATCCGCATGCGGGTGCGCTGCTGCACCCGCTCGATCGCCGCCTCGGCGGTCAGCCCGGAATCGATCGCCTCGTTGATCCGCCGGCTCCAGCCCTCATCGTAAGCGAACATCTTGTAGGTATCGAGCACCTCCTCGTGCTCGCCGCCGACGCCGAATTCGGCCTGCGCGGCCATGCGTTCGATCTGCTCACGCATCTTGTCGAATGCCATGTAGACCCGCTGGCGTTCCGCCTCGGTGTCTTCGGCCATCATGTGCTCGATCGTCACGCGCGGCTGGTGATAGACCGCCACCCCGTTGGCGAGGCCCTTCACAAGCGTCAGCCCGGTCAGCCGTTCGGTCCCGGTCTGGGCCGCGGTTAGCCCCCATGCGTCCTCATCGTCGACCAGACCGGCATTGGCGATGAGTTCGGAGAGAACCATCGCCACGGTCTGCAATGCCTCGATCTCGACCTCTTCATAGCGGCGCGGCTCGACATGCTGGACGCAGAGCACCCCTACCGCGCGCTCCCGCCGGACGATTGGCACGCCGGCGAACGAATGGAATTTTTCTTCGCCGGTTTCCGGGCGATAGGAGAAATCCGGGTGGGCGGTAGCCTCGGCCAGATTGAGCGTATCGACATTGCCGGCGATGGTGCCGACCAGACCCTCGCCGATCGCCATGCGGGTGACATGGACCGCTTCCTGCGCCAGCCCGCGGGTGGCGAACAGTTCGAGCATGCCCTCGCGCAGGAGGTAGATCGAACAGACCTCGCTATCGAGGCTCATCCCGATCACTTCGACGACGGTGTTGAGCTTGGCCTGCGCATGGCTGCGCGAGGCCATCACCTCGTGCAGGCGCGTAAGGATCGTGCGGGCGGCGGCGACGGCGGTCAACATGACAGCCGGTTATCCGAATCTGCGGGGTTTGGGAACCGGGACGCCGGCTTTCCGGCGACCGGCTGATAGCCGAACCCTGCCGGGCAGGCAGGCCGGTGCGCGGAGGCTCGTGCCCGGCGCAACCGGCGCCGGCCCGGTCAGATGTGCGACAGTTCCTCCTTGATGCGGAGTTTGCGCTTTTTAAGAGATCGGACCATCGAAAGATCAGGCGCGGGGCGGGTCAATTCTTCAGCGATCTGCCGTTCGAGACCCGCGTGCTTGAGTTGCAAAGCGCTGAAATGCGACGATTCCATGAGCATACCTCCTAAAGATTGCCCGGTTGGGTATTAACCCCCGTCACGCCGCTGCGGCCGCCTTGCCGACTCGGGCTTCGGGGCCGAGCAGCGCGATTGTCAGACAAGCACATTAAGCCTATCTTGCGAAGCGAATACGATCCGGAAACGGTGGAACCGGTGGCGGCTGCGACAAGCGGTGCGCCGGGCCGGTCCTCAGTCCGATCGCAAGGTACGGAACAGGTGACGGCGTGAGCGAAGAAGAAATGCGCAAGCGTCTGGAAATGCTCAGGATTGAGCATCGCGATCTGGATGCGGCGATCGATGCGCTAAGCGCCACCGCCGTGATCGATCAGCTGCAGATTGCCCGGCTGAAAAAGCGCAAGCTGCGCCTGAAGGATCAGATTGCGATCTTCGAGGACTATCTGATCCCCGATATCATCGCCTGACCGGACCCGTTTGGATCGGCCTTGCACCGCGCTCGCACCGGGGTTGCATGCCAACTGCAAACGCCCCGGATACGTTCCAAACCGGCACAGTCCCGAATTGGTCGGTGAATAGGCCGCAACAGTCATTGTGCGGGTGGATTCGCCGGGTCTATCGGACGCGCTTATGGCGCAGCCGGCAAACCTTAACCCGCGGATCATCGAGGCCCTTTATGCCGAAGGGCTGGTGCTGTCCGACGACGTGCGCGCTGCGTTCGACCTGTCGCGCCGGCCCGAGGCCGATTGCGAGGATGAGGCACGCATCGCCCTTTCGTGCGAGGCGCTGCGCACCACCACCCGGATGATGCATGCGCTGGCGTGGCTGCTCAATCACCGCGCCTATTTCAAGGGCGAGATCAGCGAGTTCCAGCTGCGCCGCCACGGCCGCATCGCCAGCAATCTTCCAGTGGGCGATCCGGCGCGAACCGCGCTACTCGACCCCGAAACGCAAGATCTCATCGCCACCACCGAGCGGTTCTATGCCCGGCTGGTCCGGCTCGATGCCGGCTGGCGGATGGCGGAGCCCCAGGGCCGCCCGGCGATCGAACGGCTCCGCGCGCGGTACGCAAGTGGCAGCCTGCTAGGCTGACGGCAACGCGCAAACCAGAGCGCCGCGCCACGCCGTGATCCGCGCCGCGCGGGTCGCCTCGTCAAGCGCGGGATCGAAGTGGCGGGTCGGCCCGCGCATCGCCGCCGCCGCGGCGGCCAGCGAATCGAACAGCCCGGCCCCCACCCCGGCCAGCATCGCGGCGCCAAGCGCAGTGGTCTCAACCATCGCCGGCCGCTCGACCGGAAGCGCGAGCATATCGGCCAGGTCCTGCGCCAGCCAGTCGTTCGCGCTCATCCCGCCATCGATCCTGAGTGTGCGCCATGCGGCATTGTCGGCGGCAAAGGCGGTCGCCAGATCATAAGTCTGCAGCGCCATCGCCTCCAGCGCAGCGCGCACCAGGTGCGCCTTGGTGGCCGAGAAGCTTAGCCCGGTGATCACCCCGCGCGCATCGGGCTGCCAGTGCGGCGCGCCCAGCCCGGCGAGCGCCGGCACGATCACCACCCCGGCGCTGTCGGGCACCGAGCGCGCCAGAGCCTCGGTCTCACCGGCGGAGGCGATCAGGCCGAGCCCGTCGCGTAGCCACTTGATCAGGCTGCCCGCCACGAACACCGAACCTTCGAGCGCATAGACCCGTTTGCCGCCTAGCTGCCAGAGCACCGTGCCGAGCAGTCGGTGGCCCGAACGCGGCAGCCGCGCGCCCATGTTGGCGAGGACAAAAGCGCCGGTGCCATACGTCGCCTTGGTATCGCCCGGGCTCAGACAGCCCTGGCCAATCGTCGCCCCCTGCTGATCGCCGACCAGTCCGGCGAGCGGGATCGGGGCGCCGAACAGCGCCGGCGCCACCGTTGCGAAGTCCCCGGCGCAATCGACCACTTCGGGCAGCGCGGCTTGCGGCACACCTAACAGCTCGCACAGCTGCGGGTCCCAGCTCGCCCCGTCGAGCGCGAGCAGACTGGTACGGCTGGCATTGCTGGCATCGGTGATGTGGAGGCCGCCGGTGAGCTTGAACACGAGCCACGATTCGACGGTGCCCAGCGCCAGCCTTCCGGCCGTTGCCGCCGCCGCGACTTCGGGCACTTCGCGCAGCAGCCAGGCCATCTTGGTGGCGGAGAAATAAGGATCGAGCAGTAGCCCGGTGCGCGCCTGCACCACAGGTTCCTGCCCCTGTTCGCGCAGAGCGGCGCAAGTATCGGCCGTACGCCGGTCTTGCCAGACCAGCGCATGATAGAGCGGCTCGCCGGTCGCCTGATCCCACGCCACCACCGTCTCGCGCTGGTTGGCAATGCCGATCGCGGCGATCCGCGCCGGCCCGCCGACCGCCGCAATCGCTTCGCGCGCGCAGGCCAGTGTGGATGCCCAGATTTCCGCCGCGTCATGCTCGACCCGGCCCGGCGCGGGATAGTGCTGGGTCAGCTCGCGCTGCGCTACCGCCGCGACCGCACCGGCGGCATCGAACAGGATCGCTCGGGTTGAAGTGGTCCCGGCATCGAGAACCAGGATCAGCGGCTGGTCAGTCATGGCATCCCCCGTTCGCGCCGTTCCGCGCGTTTGCCCACGGTCTAGCCGCAGCGCGGGCGCGCAACCAATCTCAAATCATCATGGCCGAGTGAACAGCGCTGCTTGCCGCAGCGATGGACAGCGCGCCCGCGAATATCCATATCGCGCCCATGACCATTCCCCCCGAGCCATGGCCGACCGGGATCGCCGAGCAAATCGAGCCGCTGGTGCGGCGCGTGCTGGCGCCCAATCCTTCGCCGTTCACGTACACCGGGACCGAGAGCTACATCGTCGGCGCGCAGGGCGTGGTAGCGGTGATCGATCCGGGGCCGAACGAGCCGGCCCACCTTGCCGCGCTGCGCGCCGCGATCGGCGATGCCGAAGTGGCGGCGATCTGCTGCACCCACACCCACCGCGATCACTCCCCCGCCGCCGTGCCGCTGCAGACCGCGACGGGAGCGCCGGTGATCGGCTGTGCCGCGCTGGTACTCGACTCCACCGGGCAGCGTTCCGACGACGGGTTCGATGCAACTTACACCCCCGACCGGGTGCTGCGCGATGGCGAGAGCCTGAGCGGGCCGGACTGGACGCTGACCGCCGTCGCCACGCCGGGTCACACCTCCAACCACTTGTGCTTCGCGCTGGCAGAGAGCGGCGCACTGTTTACGGGCGATCACGTGATGGGCTGGTCGACCACCGTGATCATTCCCCCCGATGGCGATATGGCCGCCTATATGGCCAGCCTCGACAAGCTCCACCGCCGCGAGGACCGGGTCTATTATCCGGCCCACGGCGCGCCGGTAGACAATCCGCGCCAATTCGTGCGCGGACTGATCGGCCACCGCCGCCAGCGCGAGCGGCAGATTCTGAAACTGCTGGATGATGGGATGCAGGGGATCGAAGCGGAACTGGTGCCCGCGATGTACAAGGGCACCGACCGCAAGTTGTGGCCGGCGGCCGGGCGCTCGGTGCTGGCACACCTGATCGACCTTGAGCAGCGCGGCATGGTCAGGCACACGGCAGGGCGATGGACGATCAACGGGTGAGCCTGCTGCCGCGGCGCGGCGCCCCGCTGGCGATGGTGTGGATCGCCTGGGCGACCGCTGCGCTGGCGATCGCGGTGAGCATCTGGGCACTTTCGCCGATGTGGCGGGCCAAGCCGCCGGGCGATCCGCTGGCGACGACGCTGGTGGCCTTCGCCAAGCAGGACCGGTTGACGGTGTTTTCCGCCGAACTCGCGCCGGTAGTGGCCAGCGACGATGCCCGCCTGTTCGGCATGCTCAAATCGCGGCAGGTGGCGGTGATCCCGGCGCGGGTCGATTACACGCTGGACCTTGGCTCGATGACGCGCGAGCGGATGCGCTGGAACGCGGCCGCCAAACGCCTCGACGTCACGCTGCCGCCATTGCAGCTGTCGCGCCCCAACCTCGACGAATCGCGCGCGCAATATCTGCGCGAAGGCGTGTGGATCACCCGCGCGGCGCAAGAACAGCTGACCCGCGAGAACACGCAAGGCGCCGAGCAGCAAGCGGCGGCCGGCGCGGCCAATCCGGCGCTGATGACGCTGGCAAAAACCGCCGCCAAGGACGCGATCCGTCAGAACCTTGCGATTCCGCTGCAGGTGGCCGGGTTTGGCGATGTGACGGTGGCGGTGCGGTTCGATGGGGAAGCGGCTGGCAAGTAGCCAGATGCAATCGTGCCCGGGAACGCCAGCCAGGCTGCTTGGCGACGACTTGGCGATTATCAGCTGATCGTTTACACTGCACCGGTCGGCGTCGATCATCTCAGAGCCGACTTGGGCAACAGTTGGGGGAGTTTGCCGCGATGGCCACGCTTGCCGCCGCACGAGCGCCGCAGAGCTATACCGCCGATCAGGGCTTTTTCACCAAGCTTGCGGTGGCCATCGCGGGCATCACCGTGGCCGGGTTCGTGCTGAATGCGGCGATGGGCCGGGTCGATATCCCGGCAGTGCCGCTCTGGGTCCACATCCACGGGCTGTTGATGTTGTCATGGCTGGCGCTGTTCGTCAGCCAGAACCGGCTGGCGCAAAGCGGGAACCTCGCGCTGCACCGCAAGCTCGGCTGGACGGGAGCGTTTGTCGTCGCCGCGATCGTCGGGATAACGTGTTTCGCGGGGGTCATGTCCATCGCCCTGCACCGCCAGCCGCCATTCTTTTCGCCACCCTTTTTTCTGGCACTGGTGCTGGTCGAGCCAGTCTCGTTTGCCGGGATGGTCTATGCCGGGATCGTCAATCGCCGCGCCACCGAAACCCACCGCCGGCTGATGTTTGGCGGCACGATCATCGCTGCCGATGCCGCTGCTCGGCCCGTGGGGGCCATGGCTGTCCTTGGTTGTCCAGCTGTGCTTAGTCGCGGCGATGATCCGCAACGACCGTAAGGTGTTGGGCCATGTCCATCCAGCGACGTTCTCGGCCGGAGTGGTGGTGGCGATGACTCACGTGGTGGTGACGCTGGCAGCGAAAAGCGCCCCAGTTATCGCGCTGGCCGAGCGGATCGCTCGATAGACGGCGAGGCGATATTTTCCTTGGGTTGGCGGGCAGCAATGCCTATCTGCGAAGCCTCAAACAAAGGACTTCGCCCCGCCGATGACTGCCATGCCGACCACCCTTGCCGGGCTTGACCTGCGTGCCGAGATTGACCGGCTGCGCAAGGAGAAGAACGCCGTCATCCTCGCGCATTATTACCAGAAGCCCGAGATTCAGGATCTGGCCGACTTCATCGGTGACAGCCTTGAACTCTCGCGCAAGGCGGCCGCATCCGACGCCGACGTGATCGCGTTCTGCGGGGTCAAGTTCATGGCCGAGACCGCCAAGATCCTCAGCCCTCAGAAGATCGTGATCCTGCCTGATATGAACGCCGGGTGCAGCCTTGAGGATGCCTGCCCGCCGGAAAAGTTCCGCGCGTTTCGCGCCGCGCACCCCGATCATATCGCGCTGACCTACATCAACTGCTCGACCGAGGTGAAGGCGCTGTCCGACGTGATCGTCACCTCCTCCAGCGCCGAGACGATCCTTGCCCAGATCCCGCGCGAACAGAAGATCATCTTCGGGCCCGACCGGCACCTTGGCGGCTATCTCAACCGCAAGTTCGACCGCGACATGCTGCTGTGGCCGGGCGTGTGCATCGTCCACGAGGCGTTTTCAGAGACCGAGCTGGTCAAGCTTAAGCTGCAGCACCCCGGCGCCCCGGTGGCGGCGCACCCCGAATGTCCGCCGCACATCATCGACCATGCCGATTATGTCGGATCGACCAGCGGCATCCTCAACTACGCCAAGACGATGGCGGGCGACACGTTGATCGTGGCGACCGAGCCGCACATCATCCACCAGATGGAACTGGCGCTGCCGGGCAAGACGTTCATCGGCGCTCCGGGCGCGGACGGCAACTGCAACTGCAACATCTGCCCGTACATGGCGCTGAACACGCTGGAAAAACTCTACCTCGCGCTGCGCGACCTGACGCCGCAGATCGAGATCGAGGAAGGCCTGCGGCTGCAGGCTAAAAAGAGCCTCGACAATATGCTGGAGATGGCGAGCGGAACGGTGGGCAAGGGCGATCTGGGGGTGCGGGACTAAGCCCGCTCGCCCGCCCGCGCAATCACCAGCGCAGCGGCGACCAGCACCATCCCGAGCACATCCCACCCGGTGAGCGCCTCATTGAACGCGAACCAGCCGGCCAGCACCGCCACCGCCGGCTGCATCAGCAGCACCAGCCCGATCACCAGCGGCGCGAAGTGACGCAGCGCGTAGACCAGCAGCCCCTGCCCGATGATCTGGCTGCCCAGCGCCAGCGTCAGCAGCGGCCACCACACGTGCGGCCACACCGGCTCGCCTTGCAGCAGCGCAAAGCCGAGCAGCACCGGCGCGCCGATCGCGCTGGACCAGACCAGCAGCGCCCAACTGCCGAGCCCGGCGCGCGCGCCCTGCAGCAGGATGATGTAGAACGCATACATGAACCCCGCGAACAGGCAGAACAGGTCTCCCGCCAGCGTGCCGGCACCAAGCTCGATGCTGCGCCCGAACAGGATCGCGGAGCCGGCGCAGGCGCTGGCCAGCGCGGCCCATTCGAACCGGTTCGGCGCACGGCGCAGCGCCACGAGCCCCCAGACCATAACGATCAGGCTACCCGAATTGCCGAACAGGGTGGCGTTGCCCAGCCGGGTGTGGCCGATCCCGATATGCCACGAAGCAAGATCGACCGCGAAGGCGATCCCCGCGCCGCAGATCGCCAGCCAGATCGGCCGCGAAAAGCCGGTAAGCGGCTGGCGCGAGGCCAGGGCGAAACCCAACAGCAGCGGCCACGCCAGCGCCAGCCGCCAGAACGCCGCGGCGATCGGCCCTGAATCCGCCAGCCGGACCGACCACGGCCCGATCGCCAGCGCGATGTTGGCGACCAGCAGAGCGGCCAGATGGCGCGCGCTCCAGTCTGCGCGAGGCGCCGCCGCTGCCGCGGCGGTCACTCCGGCGCTTGCGGCGCGGCGGGCTCGGGCTTCGCCGCCGGGTCGACAGCTGGCACATCACCCGGCGGCGCATCGCTCGCTTCCGCCGCTGCGCCGGGCTTGCCCGGCCGCGCAGCGACCGGCGCGAGCGGGGGCTGTGAGGTCAGGCGATCTTCGGGCAGCATCGCGTCGCTGATCGAGCCGGGGAGGATCTCGCCCGAGGCGGCGCTCTCCTTGGGCTTGTCCTGACCGCAGGCGCTGAGCGACAGCAGCAGCGCGACGAGCGCAAGCGAGAGGAGGCGGCTGGTCATCGGGCAGGGTCTCCGGAAGCGGCAGGCGGGCAGGGGCTATCGAGCCGGGTTAGGAATGCTGCGGCGTGGCCGAGCAAGGCGGCATCCCATTCGGCGGCGGAAACGTCCAGCCCCAGCCGGGCGAGGCTGGTGACGCCGAATTCCTCGATCCCGCACGGCACGATCCCGCCGAAGTGCGACAGATCGGGGGCGAGGTTCACCGCAAAACCGTGCATCGTCACCCAACGGCGGATGCGCACGCCGATCGCGCCGATCTTGGCCTCGCGGCCATCGATGTCTCGAGTCCAGATGCCGATCCGGCCTTCGGCGCGCCATGCCGCCACCCCGAAGCCGGCCAAAGTCTCGATCACCCAGCCTTCCAGCGCGTGGACGAAGCCGCGCACATCGCGCGCGCGGGTGCGCAGATCGAGCAGGACATAGCCGATCCGCTGCCCCGGCCCGTGATACGTATAGCGCCCACCGCGCCCGGCATCGACCACCTCGAAGCGCGGATCGAGCAGTTCGGCGGCGGCGGCGCTGGTCCCGGCGGTGTAGACCGGGGGATGTTCGAGCAGCCAGATCAGTTCTGGCGCGGTGCCGGCCGCGATCGCGTCATTGCGTGCTGTCATTTCCGTCAGCGCCGCGCGATAGGGCACCGGCGCCGCATCCTGGCGCCAATCGATTCCGGCAGGCAACGTTTCGACCATCGCGCGTTGCGTGGCGGCATTCGCTGCGCTTATCAAGGGCCGGCAAGGAGAGTTACGATGCGCTTCGACAGCAACCGCGCCTGGCAACAGGCCACCGTGGCGATCGCCGCCAACCGCGAGGTGCTGTTTGCGCTGTCGGGAGTGTTCTTCCTCGTCCCGCTGCTCGCGCTGGCGCTGCTGGTGCCGCCGCCGGCAATCCCGGCCGGGCTGGCCGAGGAAGCGGCGATGAAACTGGTGCTGAGCTATTATGCCGATACCGTGCCCTATTTTATCCCGGTTTCGATCACGATCTGGGCCGGCGCGCTGGCGCTGCTGGCGCTGCTGACAGCCCGCCGGCCAACCGTGGGCGAGGCGATCCGCACCGGGCTCATCGCGCTGCTGCCATGCATTGCCGCCCGGCTGGTGCTGGGGCTGGCAGCGGGCATCCTGGGCAGCGTAGTGGTGGGACTGGCCGGAGCCACACGCTCGGCCGCGATCTCGGGAGCGACGGTGGCGGCGGTGCTGGTAGCGCTGCTCTATCTTGAAGTGCGCACCTCGCTGACTCCGGCGGTGATCGCGATCGACGGCGTGCGCAATCCGATCGAGGCGCTGTCGCGCTCTTGGCGGCTGACCGCCGGATCAGGGCTGCGGCTATCGGTGTTCTATGCGCTGATCGCGGTGGCGGGGATGATCGTGATCCAGATTGTGCAGATTCTCGTCGGGGTGGCGCTGGCGCTGCTGCTGCCAGCGCCAATCCTGAAGATGGTGCTGGCGGTGGTATCCGCGACGCTGGCTTCAAGCCTGATGTTGATTTTCATCGCGGTGCTGGCATCGGTCCATGCCCAACTGGCGGGACCCGACGCAGCGAAGTAGCGCCGGGTTACTCGCCCACCACCGACGTCGCTTCAGCCGCAGGCGTATCTTCCGCCCCCGCTGCCGCCGACGCAGGCGCGGACACCACTTCAACAACCGGACCGGTCACCCGGCGCACCGCCGCGACCAGCCGCGGATAGACCCCGCAGCGGCAGATGTTGCCGATCCCGGCGCGGATTTCCGAGTCATTCGGCCGGGGGTTGGCGGCAAGCAGGCTGACGATCGCCACCACCAGGCCGGGTGTGCAGAACCCGCACTGCACCGCCTGTTCGTCGATCAGCGCCTGAATCACCGGGTGGCGCCCGCCTCCGGCCTGTCGTCGTGCCAGCGCTTCAATGGTCGTCACACTGCGCCCGGCGGCATCGGCCAGTGAGAGCGTGCACGATGGCAGCGCCTGCCCGTCGACCAGCACCATGCACGCCCCGCATTCACCGCTGCCGCAGCCATATTTGGTGCCGGTGAGATTGGCGACATCGCGCAGCGCCCACAGCAGCGGCGTGGTGGGATCGATCGCGAACTCGACCGGGCGATCGTTGAGCGTAAGGCTGGGCACCAGCGTTTCGGCTCAGGATTGGGCGGGCGCGGGCTGCGGCGGCGGGAGCAAGGCGCGCAGCCGGTCGCGCACGGCCGGCGTGCGCATTTCGGTCAGCCGCGAGAACAGCCAGCCGAACAGCCAGGCCAGCGCAAGAACCAGCATGAACACGCCAAGCCGGGCGGCATCGGGTGCTGCGCGGTGCATCGGCGGGATCACGCTGGCGATCAGCGCGATGAACGGGAAGTGCACCACATATAGCGAGAACGAGGCATTGGCACCGTAAGCTGCGACCGGCCGTGCCAACCCAAGCGGGCGGGGGTTGGTGCGCAGCAGCACCCACAGCGCGCCTGCGAACGCCAGCCCGACCGCCAGATCGTCACCCAGCACCGGCAAGTGCAGCCGCGCCGCCGCCAGCGCCACCGCCACTGCGCCCACTGCGAGCAGCCCTGCCAGCACCGCCTTGGGCCCGCGCCAATCTGCCAGCCCGCGGCGCTGCACCGCGCGATCGAGATAGAACAGCGTGCTGCCCATCAGCCAGACCGCGAACCCGCCGAACAGCTCCGGCTTGGCCAGACCCAGCGCGAGCGCAAGCAGCGCGATGCTGAGCCGTCGGCGGGTCAAGAGGAGGAGCAGGGCAGGAAACCAGATGTAGTACCAGAACTCCGAGGCAAGGCTCCACAGCGGCCCGTTCGAGCCGAGCGTGGGCACGAAGATCGTCTGGAGAAAGACCAGATTGCCCAGAGCAATCGGCAGCGTCAGCCTTTCCAGCACCGGATGCACCAACGTGAGCGCACCGGAATTGCCGGTTGCGTAGACAGACCGGGTCACCGCGATGCTGAGAAAATCGAACAGCGCGCCAATCGCCAGCGCCGGCACAATCACCATCAGCAACCGCGAGAGCCGGTCGATCAGATATTGCGGCCAGAAGTTCGGTCCACCGATCCGCCGCTCGATTGCTGCGGTGATCCAGAAGCCAGAGAGCACAAAGAAGATCATCACCGCCGAATGACCAAGCCCGGTGACGAAGTAGAAGGCCTTCCAGGCTGCCCCCATCGGTCCGACCTCGCCCGCCGTCAGGAACAGCAGGTCACGGGTGTGTTCGATCACCACCACCGAGGCGGCGAGGAACCGCAGCACGTCGGTCCAGAAGTAGGCGCCGCGCTCTGCCTTGCCGACCGCGTGGACCATTTCAGGCCCCGTCCACCCGGCGGACAACCTCACGGAAGTATTCGATCGTGTGTCCCAGACCTTCGCGCAGCGCAATGCGCGCTTCCCAACCGAACAGTTCGCGCGCGCGGCTGGTATCCGGGCGGCGCTGTTTGGGATCGTCCTGCGGCAGCGGGCGGAATTGCAGCTGAGCGCTGCTCCCGGTCAGTTCGAGCACCAGCTGCGCCAGTTCGAGCATGGTGAACTCACCCGGATTGCCGAGGTTGACCGGCCCGGTCACGCTATCGGGCGTGGCCATCATCGCCATCATCCCGGCGACCAGATCGTCGACATAGCAGAACGAGCGGGTCTGCAAGCCATCGCCGTAGATCGTGATATCCTCACCGCGCAGCGCCTGGACGATGAAGTTGGAGACCACCCGGCCATCGTTGGGGTGCATGTGCGGGCCATAGGTATTGAAGATCCGGATCACCTTGATCGCCAGTTTGTGCTGGCGGTGGTAATCGAAAAACAGCGTTTCGGCGCATCGCTTGCCTTCGTCATAGCAGCTGCGCGGGCCGATCGGGTTGACGTTGCCCCAATAGCTTTCGACTTGCGGGTGAACGCTGGGATCCCCGTAGACCTCGCTGGTGGAAGCCTGCAGGATCGGCACCCGCAGCCGCTTGGCCAGACCAAGCATGTTGACCGCGCCGACCACGCTGGTCTTGGTCGTCTGCACCGGATCGAACTGGTAATGCACCGGAGAGGCCGGGCAGGCGAGATTGTAGATCTCGTCGACCTCGACATAGAGCGGGAACGTGATGTCGTGGCGCATCATTTCGAAATCCGGATTGTCGAGCAGGGTGGCGACATTGGCCCGGGTGCCGGTGAAGAAGTTATCGACGCATAGCACCGAATGACCCTGTTCGATCAGGCGCGCGCAGAGGTGCGAGCCGATAAACCCGGCCCCGCCCGTGACGAGAACCCGCTTCTGCGTGGCATAGCGGGGCGGACGTTGTTTACTCATCGGGATTCCAGCTCCAGTTCGGCGGCAAACCTTGCCATGCATTCGGCGGCAGCAGCGCTACCGGGGTAAAGCAGCAGTTCAATGGCATCGGCAAGCCTCTCGGCATCGCCCATCCAGGCGCGCGCGTGCGAAGCGCCGACCATGGCCTGCCAGGCGGCTTCGTCGCCGCCGAGCTGCAGCATCGCCCGGCCGATCGCGGCAGGAGAGTTCGATTCGACCACGAAGCCGTTTACAAGGTTGCGCACTAGCGCATCGCGCGAGCCGACCTCGTGGCTGACGATCGCCGGCAGGCCGACCGCCAGCGCCTCGTTGACCACAAGCCCCCATTGCTCCTCAACGCTGACCAGCACCAGCGCCAACGCCCCCGAAAGCATCCGCGACACCGCATCGGCAGAGAGAAATCCGGGGAAATCGACGAGGTGGGCGATGCCCAGTTCGGCAATCCGGCGGTCCATCGCCGGGCCTTCCGCGCCCGAGCCGACCAGCACCAGCCGGCGCGGCTCCGGCCCGGCCAACGCGGCATATTGCGCATAGCCTTCAATCAGCCGGATCAGGTTCTTCTTGCCCACAAACCGGCCGACAAAGACGAACGGGCGCGCGCCGTAGGCAGGCCCGGCTGGCGCAAGAACGCTGCCCGCCTGCCGACGGATGCGCTCCAGCCCTACCCCGTCATAGCCCGGCAGCACTGCCCGGCGGTTGAAGCGCAGGAAGCGGAAGTAATCGACGTGGCGGCGGCCGCCGACGATCGCTGCACTGTAGGCGCCGAGCAGGCCAGCCTTGAACAGCTCGAACCAGACCGAGCGGCGGCTGTCGTCAAACTTGGATTCGCTGAGCACCACCACCCGTTTGCCGATCAGGCGGAGCACCCAGCTCAGCAGGATCGCGTCGCGTTCGGAATAGGCGATCCCGATCGCCACCAGATCACAGCGCCGCACCAGCGCGAACAGCGCGCGGAAGCGCCGCCACGGCGAAAGCGAATCAAATGATTGTCCGGGGAAAAGGGTAACCTTGCGCGCGCCACTCACGTCGCCGCTGGGTTCCCAGACATAATCGACCGAAGTCGTTGCGATTTCGACGGCAAGCACCTCGCCACGGCTGCCCAGTCGCCGCGCGACGGCTTCGCAGCGATCGATGTGGTATGCCGCGAACTGCGACCAGACCAATGCAACGGAGAGCTTGCGTTCCGAATTCACCCGTCGCCCCGACCGGATTGTGCAACGCAGCACAAATAGCGCGGTGCGGAGCGCTGGCAAGGGTTTATCCGGGGCGCGGGTGCCGCGCCCCGGATCGACCTTACTTACGGGTCACTTCGACCGACAGCGTGGTCGAAGCGAGATCGACTGCCGCCCCTGTCAGGTTGGCCAGCACCACCGTCACGGTATTGGCGGCGGAGACGTAGCCGGTCACCGTCAGCCCGCCCGAACTGGCCGCAAGCGAGACGTTGCTGACATAATCGCCAAGCGCCGCGCCGGTCACGGTCACCGTGGTCGTCGCTGATGCACCCGCCGCGATCGAAGGTGCATCGTACGTCGCCGAGCCGATCAGCCGCAGCGCCTGAGCCGGCAGAAAGCTCTCTTCCACCCACGTCCCCAGCTGCTTGTTCCAGCGCAGCACCAGCCGGTCACCGGCAGTCAAGAGCTTGCGAGGCTCGCGCAGCTTCATGCCCGCCCCGGACGCGGCAAAGGTCATCGCCGCTGTACTGCCAGCGCCCAGATAGAAAGTGACCAGCTGGCCGTCGGCATAGCCATAATTGTTGTTGAGCGTAACCGTGTATGGCCCGGTGCCGCTCGAATAGAAGATCATCGCCGACCAGCCGACGTCGAGCGCCACGTTGGCCGCAGGGTTGCTGTAAGTTCCGCCGAATTGCTGGCCGAGGTAGGATAGCTTGCCGGTGGTGATCAGCGGCACGGCGAAACCGCTCACCACCGAACCCGGCAGGGTGTAGACTTGGGTGACTTCGCCCTCGACGTTGATTTGCACCGAGTGCGGATCATAGAGCCCCGAATAGAGATCGACCCCCGTCAGCGTGCGTCCGTCGGCCTGCGCCTTGGACGTTCGCTTGCTGACGATGTTCACACGGATATTCTTGGTAACTTCGTAATAGACGCCGGCCGGACATCCCGCGAACTGGGTCGTGGTCGAAGCCGGACCCGCCAGCGTCATCACCGCAAACTGGCGCTGGTCAGCCCATGAGACAATGTCGAGATCAACCTCTTTGACCGGAACGGCGAATGCCCAACTGGTGTCAATCGATATTACTCGCCCGCGCGTCCACGAACTCACTGTCATGGTCGTTACGTTTTGGAACGTGCAATCGATGTAGTTGACGAACTTCGGCGGCACAGTCGTGTCGCGGTTGGGGTAGCTGTAGGCATAACCGGTGGTGAAATACTGCGTCGCAATCGCCCCGGCGTTGTATGAATTCGCAAAACGGCATCCAACATAAGTGTGCCCCGCACCACTGATGATTTCAGAGGCGAGATAGCTGTCGTGAGCATTGATGTTGATGCCGAACACCGCGCCTACCCCGGTGGGGTTCCACGCAGATTGCGGCGAATTGTAGCTTTCAACGTTCTCGGCCAGAACCATCGAGGTCTGGCTGCTGCCCCCGCCGATGTAGATGTTTTCACCCGCGAAGTTGTGAACGATCAGGTTGCGCAAATCGAGCCGGCCGAACTCGTTCGACGGGCTGCTGGCGCCCGGCAGCGCAATGCCCTTGTCGGAGAGGTTGACGTTCGATCGATCGGCCGGATTGTAGGTAACGTTGCCGTCCAGTTCCAGGTTTTCCAGCCTGGCCCAGTCGATCAGCCCGGTGGCGCTGCGGATCATGATCCCGCCGCCCTGCCAGTTTTGCGCGTTGACCACTTGGGTGATGGTGTTCTTGCTGCCGCCGGCGCTATTGCGAAAGCTCAGCCTGGTGCGCCCGGGCATCCCGACCAGCGCCACCGGGTACTGGATCACGATGGGATAGCCGTCGAGCGCGAGCGTGGAGGGATTGGTGGTGCGCACCGGACACCAAAGTTCATAGGCTGCTTGCGTGAATACCACCCGGCGGATGCCAACTGCGTTGGCATAGGCCACTGCCGCCTGGATCGCCGGCTGGTCGTTGGTTCCGGCAACGCCCGTGGCACCGCCCTGCTCCACCGCAACCTCATCGCCGGCGAGACGGAAATAGCGGCCGTTGGTGCTTTGCTTGCAGAAGCGCGGGTGCGCCGCAGCAAGCGCGGCCGTGGCGAGGCTATCGGCGACATAAGTGGCCCCACCGGCTCCGCCGGTGGCGTAGCCACTGGTGGTCACGACCGTAATCACGGTATCGACCGTCTTGGTCGGCAGGCTGGTGAACAGATCGAGCGTGCCAACCCGCGACAGGGCCTGGGCGGCATCGCTCTTGGCGGCGGCGGTCGCGCGCGCGACGAAATCGAGCGCCATGGTTACTGGCCCATCCGGTACGCGAGCGTGCCCGAACTCAGCGTCACGTCGAGGTAGAACACCGCCGCGGCCTCGCTTTCTTCCCACACCGGTTCGCACACGTTGCCGGTATAGCTGGCATAGGGCAAGCCTGCGGCAGTCAGCGCCAGCTTGGTGGTGCCGCCATCGACCGACCGCAGCACTTTGACCGTACCGCTCCAGGTGCCCGAGAGCGACAGCATGATCGCCCGGCCGGTGCGGGCCGCGAAGGGACCGAACTGGCCCGAGGCACTGGCCGAGCCGCTCAGCGGCGCGGCCGCCACGAACGGCTGCTCCTGCGTCGGGATCGGATTGACCGCACTGACAAGGTCCGCATCGCCATTGGCGTTGGCAAAGGCGATGGCCATCTGGGGAACATAGCCGGCAGGCGTCTTGAGTGGCGAAGTGGGCATGTCGGCTCCTGTGATGCAATGATTCGAAGCATCTGATAACCATATTGGTTATATGTAGGAAAGCCCATAATTGAATCTGGCACGCATCCGGCAGGCATTGCTGGTGTATCGACGTTGCATCGCGCGAAGCCGGCACCGCGTGGACCGGCCAGCCGAAAAGAATTGCATTTTGCACTTGCAGCATCAAAGTGGCGCTCGCTGCCCGTCGGCGGCCACGGGAGATTCAGGCAGTGCGCGCGGCGGGACGGCAACGGAGCTTGGGGCATTGACGATGAAAGTCGCGGTGTTTCATCCCGGCACGCAGCACAGCTGGCAAACCGCCCTGGCGCTGCAACAGCTGGACCAGTTGGCGTGGTATGCCACCTCGATCTTCTACCAACCGGACCGCCTGCCCTACCGGCTGGAGCGAATTCTGCCCGGCTCGCTCGGGGCCCGGCTCGCGCGGGAATTCCGCCGCTTCAGCCACCCCTCGCTCGATCCCGCGCTGGTGCGCACCTCGGGCCTGACCGAATGGCTCGAACGGATCGCTTCGCGCGCGGGGCAGCGCAATCTGGCGCGCTGGCTCGACCGGTTCGGCAACCGCCGTTTCGTCTCCGGCATCGCCGCAGACTTGCGCTCGGCCGAGCCATTTGCGCTGTGGGGCTACAACGGCAGCTCGGAGGCCTCGTTCGCGCTCGCCCGCACATTTGGCCGGGCCTGCATCCTCGATCGGACCAACGGCGATTTTCGCATCTATAACAGGATGATGGCGGAAATCCGCGAGGACTTCGGCGACTGGTTCCTGCCGACCGAACTGGAAGAGCCGGCGGTCAACATCGCCCGCGACCAGCGCGAATACGAACTGGCCGACCGGATTCTCGTCGGCAGCCCGTTTGCTGCCGGCACGATCCGCGAAGCCACCGCCGATCCCGCGATCGACGCCAAGCTGCGCGTGCTTAACTACTGTTATGACGAAGCACTGTTTGGCGAGCAGCCGCCGCCCGCCCCGGCGCCGCGCACTGGCCCGGTGAAGTTCCTGTTCCTCGGCCTTGTCATCCCGCGCAAGGGCATCCACCATGTGCTCGAAGCGATCGCGCGGATCCCGCGCAGCGATGCTGAACTCACCATCGTCGGCAGCCTCAAGGTCCCGCCCAAGGCCTTCACGCCTTATGCCGAACGGGTGACATACATCCCCACCGTCGCCCGCGCCGACGTGCCTCAGATCATGCGCGAACACCACGTGTTCCTGCTGCCAAGCTATTTCGAGGGTGCCGGGATCACGCTTTACGAAGCGCTCGCTTCCGGCAGTGCGCTAATCCAGTCGCGCAACTGCGCCCCTGCAGTCACGCCCGAGACAGGGATCATGCTCGATCGGGTCGACACCGATACGCTCCACGCGGCGATGCTGGCGGCGATCGAAGATCGCGGCCGGCTGGACAGCTGGCGCGCCGCGGCCCCGGCCGAAGCGCGCAAGTACAGCTTCAGCTGCTACCGCGACAACATTGCTGCACTGCTCGCCGAAATGGGGCTATGACAGTGATGTGGCGCGCTCGGGCGTAAGGGGGAGCGATATGCTGGGAACTTGGTACTATATCGCCGGGGCATTCATTGTCGCTTTCATCGCACGCACGGTGATCATGATCCTACCGCTGTTTGGCCGCACATCACGCGGCTTGATCAAATCGCATATGGCCGCCTTCGTGCTGGTGGTGGCGTTCGTCGCCGCAATCCGTTGGCCGGTCGGGGCGTTCGCGCCGGCCCAGTTGCTGCCATATGTCGCCGGACAGCTGTTCTGGCTGCAGTACGATGTGTTCGCGCGCAAGTATCTGCGCACACGCCGTTCAGCCGGCTGAACGGACTGCGCCAATCCGGCTCACGGCAGCAATTGCCACAGCACATCGCGCAGCAACTGGGCTGGCGAGTTGCTGGGGGTGTGCGCGATCCCGGTCACTATGCCCCCGCGCAGCGTGAAGGCATAGCCCAGTCCGTCGTAATACAGCTCTCTGCCATCACTGCGCAGCTGGGTGCGGTCGGCCGGACCCAGCCGGCGCAGTAGTTCGCCCTGGCTCGATCCGGCGCTGATCCCGAACGCCGCCGGGCAGGCAATCAGGCCGGTCGTCTCCAGCACGCAGCGCGAAGCAACGACTTTGCCGGCAACGAAAGTGACGGTGTGGATCGTGCCACCTTCTTCATACACCCAGCGCTGCTGCGCTGCCTCATCGCGCGTCGGCGGGCCTTTGGCATAACGCACCGCCTCGGGCGTCATCCCCAGAGTGGCCCTGCCATAGGTGTTGCTATGGACCCACGCCCGGCCCAGCCCGAGCGCGAGATAAAGCAGTATAACCGCCAGCATAGCCAGACGCAGCCGCTGCTCGACCTGCTCGGCACGCCAGCGACTGCTGGCGGTAGACCTACGCCGACGGCGGCGCTCGCTCGCCATGGCGCTATCCGCGACTTGGTCGTCCACAACCCCTCCGATGCCCCCGCAGGACAACTCAGGTTTGCACCGCCTGTCCCTGCCCGCGCAAGCAAAACCTGCGATGCCTCAGATAGCACGCAGCAGCCGCGCCGGACCATCGATGTTGGCCTGCCACGAAGATGCGGCAGTATACCGCGCGAAGCCCTCGCCACTTGCCACGGGTGCGGCGATCAGCCGCTGAAGCCCGATGGTTAGCGCGGCCTGATCGTCCGGTTCGACGAAAATTCCGAGGCCATAATCGGTCACAGCCGCGCGCAGCGGCCCATCGCCGCTCGATGCCAGAATTGGCTTTTCCCACAAGACCGCCAGTTGCAGCACGCCCGATTGCGAAACGAATTCGCGGCGATAGGTCAGGGCTACCGCATCCACGCCGGCAAAATAGGACACGACATCGGCTTCGGGGATAAACTGCTCGACGATATGGACGCGGTCCGCCACCCCCCGGCTGGTGGCAAGATCGCGGTAGAACTGGGCCGGACGGTCGCCCGAGGTTTTGACCGATCCTGCGATCACCAGATCGGTGTCAGCGGTCTCTGCCACCGCCTCGATGAGTAGATCAAGGTTCTTGTAATCGGTGATCATCCCGAAAGCGAGCAGCACGAACCGCCCTTGCGGAATGCCCAGCCGGTCGCGCAGATCGAACGTCACTTCGCCGTCCGCCTGATGCGGAAACGGTCCGTGCGGCACCACTTCCATGCGGATCCAGCGCGGAATCCACGCTTCGGCTGGCGGCGCGCCGTGGATCAGCCCGCCGCGCAGCGTCGCGTAAAGGCTGCCCAGTTCGAGCCGGTGAAGCCAGCGGCTGCCATAGCGCACCTTGCGCACCGGATCATGGAAGTTGGCCACATACGTCACCCCCAGCGCGCGCAGCAGCAGGTGCGGCCAGATCCACAACAGTGCGAAGTATTCGGTGTTGGCTTCCAGCAGCACCAGTTCGGGCCGCTGGCGCACGATCTCCCACGCGAGCCGCCAGTGGTTGCCGTTCATTGCCAGAAACCGCGCGACCCGCGTTTTCAGTCCGCCGCGCGCAATCTCCGGAAACACCCGCATTTGGCGGTAAGCGGTATCGGCTTGTGGCCACGGATAGGCTTTGCTGCACAGCATCGTCACGTCCACGCCGCGCCGAGCCAGTTCCGCTGCCTGATAGTGGCTATGATGCGAAATGCCGCCGTGCACCGACACCACATACATCAGCACTTTCTGCGGCAGCCCGTCTGGGCGAAGTCTAGTGTTTGGCGGCATCGACCACGTCCCGCACCAGACTGAGCAGGCCGTTGCGACCAGCATAATCGCCCTTGGCGAGCGAGTGCAGGATCAGGCTCGGCCTTGCCAATCGCTGCGCGCGGTGGATCGCCAGCCGCCGCTCGTCGCGAACCTGTGCGGCGCGCAACGTAGCCACAGCCGCATCGATCCGCGCCTCCGGCACCACTTCACCAAGCGCAGTGCGGTGCGTCTGAAGCGCGGCAATCGCCGAAGCCCGCCCGGCCACTGCCCAGCCCAGCGCGTCGCCCGCCGGCTCGGCCCGCGCTTTCACCAACCGGTCGGCAAACCGCCGCCAGCGCGAGGCGCGCGCGGTCCCCGACATGTACGATTGCGAGACATTGCTGCCGTGCCGGCGATAAGCAATCAGCGGCTCGTCCAGATAACAACGCGCATCGAGCAGATCGATGATCGACGTGAGCCAGGCATCGTGGGTGCGCGTCGCCGGTAGTGGATCATAAAACCGCGCCAGCCGCCCATCGATCGCCATGCAGCAGCCCGCGACCAGCCCCTTTGCAGCGGGTGATCCAGCGGCCGCGATCTGCTCCCCCATCGTCATTCCCAGCGGGCGCGCATTGCCATCGACCAGCACCGCATCGTGCACCGCGATCAACCTGCCCGGATTGGCATCCAGAAACGCCAGCATTTTGGCGATCTTGTCGGCATGCCAAATATCATCCTGATCACACAGGAAAATGATGTCGCCCGTGCAGCGTGTCAGCGCGGT
>CANGQZ010000005.1 GCA_947455865.1 Sphingomonadaceae bacterium | reverse complement strand
GGCTCAGAAGTTTCCCCTGGAAGCCTCCTGCAGGATTAGCTTGTCCAGCGTCAGATCGGATACCGCCCGACGCAGCCGGGCGTTCTCCTGTCCGTCGTCAGAACATTTGGCGCAACTCGCGGCGTAAATTAGCGGAGTGCGGGCCTCGTCTGGGGGTTGATGTTAGGCGGCGAGCTTGCGGTGTTGCAAGCGCCGAAGCTCGATGGTCTTTCGCTTGATCCTTTCGCGCTGCTTGATGATGGCTGGGGCCTTGCCGAAGTAGGCGTCGGCGGGCGTCACGTTGTTCAGGCTCTCATGGTAACGCTGGTGGTTGTAGTGCTCAACGAAGGACTCGATCTGGGCCTCGAGGTCACCGGGCAGGAAGTAGTTTTCCAGCAGGATGCGGTTTTTCAGGGTCTGGTGCCAGCGCTCGATCTTGCCTTGGGTCTGCGGGTGCATCGGGGCACCGCGCACATGGCTCATCTTCCGGGCCTCGATGTATTCCGCCAGTTCGCCGGCGATGTAGCTGGGACCGTTATCGCTGAGCAGCCTGGGCTTGTGCAGCACCGTGGCACTATCGCAGCCCGAGGCTTTGAGGGCGAGGTCCAGCGTGTCGGTGACATCCTCGGCCCGCATGTTGGTGCACAGTTTCCAGGCGATGATGTAGCGCGAGTAATCGTCGAGCACGGTCGACAAATACATCCAGCCCCAGCCAATGATCTTGAAGTAGGTGAAGTCGGTCTGCCACATCTCATTCACCCGCGTGGTCTTGGTGTGGAACTGATCGGCGGCCTTGATCACGACATAGGCCGGGCTGGTGATTAGATCATGGGCCTTGAGCAGGCGGTAAACCGTGGCCTCTGACACAAAGTATTGGCGTTCATCGGTAAATTGCACTGCCAGTTCGCGCGGCGACAGCTCGGGCTGCTCCAACGCCATCTCGACGATCTGGCCCTGAATGTCCTCGCCAATGCGGTTCCACACCCGGCTCGGCGCCGATGGCCGATCTTCCAGCGCTGCCGGCCCGCCCTCAAGGTAGCGATCATACCAGCGATAAAACGTCCGACGCGCGATGCCGAGTTTATCCAGCGTCTGCTTGGCGGGCAGGTGCGACTGCTCGACGATCCGGATGATCTCCAGCTTTTCTGCGGCAGGATACCTCATTCTTCGTCGCCCCCATCCGCGATCATGCTTTTTTTGAGCAGGCGGTTCTCGAGCGTGAGATCGGCAACACATTCCTTCAGGGCACGGGCTTCGCGGCGCAGATCCTGCACCTCACCAGTGGTCGCGGCGCGGGCAGTGTCGCCAGCAAGCCGACGCTTGCCAGCCTCCATGAATTCCTTCGACCAGGTGTAATACAAGCTCTGGGCGATGCCTTCCTTACGGCAAAGCTCGGCAATGCTGTCTTCGCCGCGCAAGCCATCCAGCACAATGCGGATCTTGTCCTCGGCTGAGAAGTGCCGACGGGTAGCACGGCGAATGTCCTTCACCACTCGCTCAGCGGGGGCCTTCACCGGCGATTTTTTCAAGGAGGGTTGGGTCTTCATCTTCGTTCCTTCGTCACTACGACGAAGCCCCAACCCTCCTTAATTCACAACCTCAAATCTGTGCCATTGGTGCTGACGGCGGACAGCAATCGTCAATGATGATGCCAGAGAGCAGCCCCTTCTGCGCATAGAGGGTCTGGAGCGCCTCCAGCATTTCGGCATCGGACAGGCGGAAAGACCGAGCATTGATGATCGAATGGGCGGCGTCATAGAGGTCGCGTTCCACGATCCCCTCGAAGACACCCGACGCCCTGATCCACATGTCAGGAACGTTCTGGACCCTTTTCTGCTTCAGCTTGAACGAGCGTCTGTTCCATACGTTGTCGCCGACATATTTTTCGTTGACCAGCAGCTGATGGACGGTGCCCCTGGTCCACGGACGCTGGAGATCTGTCAGAATTCCGCGGGTGTTGAGATCGTCGGCTATCTCGCGTTCTGACCGCCCCTCATGGACGAAAGCGCGGTAGATTTCCCCGACAATGGCAATCTCATCGGCCGGCCCTGGCGTCAGAATTACGCGATCGGTCTGGAGGCTCTTTTGCTCACCACGCCCGAGTACTGCCTTGGCTGTTCCGTGCTCATCGATCAGTGTTCTGCGAAGGCCGAAGCCGGCTGGACCACCTTGGCGATAGCCTTTCTCGATCAGCCGGCATTGCCCGGCGAAGACCTTTACTGAGAGTTCCCGGCTGTATTCGCCGGCCATGGCTCGTTTGAAGCCCTTGAACATGGTGCTCATCGGAGAGCCGTCGTTTTCGAACTGTTCGGCGCAATAGGCGATCTGGATCCCGGATCGCCGACATATGTATTCGTAATAGGCGCTTTCGTCCGCATCCTGGAAGCGGCCCCAGCGGCTCACGTCATAAACCAAGATCATCTCGAAATCGGCGGCGCCAGCCTCAACATCGGCGATCAGGCGCTGAAGCGAGGCACGTCCATCGATCGACAGGCCGCTTTTGCCATCATCGGCATAAGTGCGGACAATTTCGATCCCGCGGGTGGACGCGTATTTACGGATCGCGTCGGCCTGATTTTCCGTCGAGTATTTTTGATGGTCGGTAGACATGCGGACATATTCCGCAGCCCGCACAGCGCGCGCTGGCGGGTCGTCGCTGTTTCGGTCCCGTTCGTTCTTCCAATCCTTCAAGCGTCGCCCTTTCCGGTTCAGCCGCTGCAGCAGTCCAGGGCATCCACCAACTGCAGCCCGAAGAGCACCTCTGCCTACCGTTCCGCTCGCACGTGAATTTAGCGTTGAAAGGAGCGGAGGATGTTGCCGAAAAAGGGCAAGATGTTGCACCCGTGGAACGGGCTGGCGAAGTCGGCGAAGGACTATGCAGAGCTCATTGCCGAGGCATTGCGCCTCGAGCACGATGAGACCCACCGGTCGGTGAAAACCATCATGAGGTGGACTGGCGCCAGTGAGCGCAGCGTGAAGAATTGGCTCAGCGGGGAGATTGGCCCAAGCGGCTATTTTCTAATGAGACTTTGCGTAAAATCTCAGGCCGCTCGGGAATTGGTTCTGGCGCATTTGACAGAGCTTGAGGTGATAAAACCTCCAATCATTGCGCTGGAAGATGGTTCCGAGGAGCCAAGTTCCAGCCGGCCAGATGCGGCCGTGTCACCATCGCAGACTACCCGGAGTGCCCAGATTAATGGTGACACGAATGGTGACATTATTGGTGACATGCATGTCACCAATAATGTGCCGCTGAACGAGCGCCAGGAGTGGCTCTTGGCTCGAGTCGCGAGCGGTTATCGTTGCACCTTCGAAGACATTGTTGCTCGCTGGGCAGTGAGCGGACGCACTGCCAAACGCGACATTGCCGAGCTAAAGGACCGCGGACTCATTCGCTACAGAGGGTCTCATCGCCGAGGCTTTTATGTGTCCGTGGACGACGCTATGCCGTGATAATCTGGGGCTCGTGATGGGCGCCAAGGGGGCGAGAGTCAGTGTCTGGCGCCGCTCATTCATTCATTGACCATTAGGATTTGTGGGCATACATGGGGGGCAACAACACCCCCCAGGCCTAGAGCTTCGGCTTGCCCAACACCGGGGGGTTACTTTTTGGGGCCTCGTCGAGTAGTCGATGAGGCCCCATGCATTTCAACAAACTGCCAACCACGATAGATGATCAAATCACCCTGCTGATAGAGCGGGGGATGCAGGGCGACCAATCGCTGATGCGTCGTTGGTTGGAGACGGTTGGATACTACCGGCTCAGCGCTTACTGGTTGCCCTTCGAGGTTCCGCCAACAGATGGCCAGACCCGGTCCAAGCAGTTTGCCAATGACCTCCAATTCGACACGATCGTCGACATCTATGTATTCGACCGAAAGCTGCGATTGTTGATCATGGAAGCGATCGAGCGCATCGAGATCGCGTTGCGGGCCCGTTGGACAAACAGATTGGCGCTAGCTCACGGCTCACATGCGCACCTGGATGCCTCGGTATTCCAATCGGGTTATGATCATATCGCATTGCTGTCGGCCCTTGCGAACAGGGCCAAAGATAGCAACGAGGTGTTTGTTGACCATTACCGTCGCAAATATACCGCCCCGTTCATGCCGCCGTTATGGATCGTCACGGAGCTGATGACCTTTGGCGAACTCTCCCGTTGGTTCGCGGCCACAAAAGACCCGAAAATCAGGAGCGCGGTGGCTAAGGACCTCGGCCTGCCGTCTCGTGAGGTGCTCGAAGGTACGCTGCAACTGCTCTCCTACATCCGCAATATCTGCGCGCATCACGGCAGGCTCTGGAACCGGCATACCGTCAAGCGGCTGCCGTTGATCAAACGATTCAGCGGCGACCTGGTTATCGGGCAGGTCGAGACTGGCAGCGGCATTCAAAATCAGCCTGCGAACCAGATCTACAATGCGCTCGTGGCTCTGATCCATATGCTGCGGCATCAGAGCCAGGACACTACATTCCCGCAGCGGGTAGCTGATTTGATCAACTCGCGGTCGTCAGCCAATCAACGGTCAATGGGATTTCCCGAAAACTGGGAAGCGAGGCCTTGCTGGCAATGTTGATTTCACCGGGGGAAGCGTGCCGTCGGATAGGCCTTAGGGGGGCTGATCCGCTCGATTTGCAGAAGCTATTCGAGCGGATACCGCCCGATGCGATTACAGGGAGTGTGTGCGATCTTCCTGCTGATGCGCAGATCCCCATGGATTTGCTGCTCCCATTGAGAAAAATGACTGAGGACGACGCTGATAATTTTCTTCGCGACTTGGTCTCGGTCGATCACAGGTACGAAGACGACGACTGCATATCATTCGGAAAAATGATCTCGAATCAGAGCCTCCGAGGCGACTTCGTCATTTATTCGTACTTCGAATATGAAAAGCGAAAGTACGAAAAGATCATAGTTTATAGGGGTATACGCATCGATGAGGATGCGTTCCTGGATGGATATCCCGATGCAGTGAGCGCTTGGACATCTAAGCAATCCTGATCAGGCGGCCAGGGCGCGATCCAGCACATCGGTAATCGAGTCCGCCGCAATCATGGCGGGCTGGGCTGCCAGGTGGGCGTAGCGGGCTGTGGTCTGCACCTGGGTATGCCCGAGCAGCTTCCCGATGATGGGTAGAGAGTGTCCAGCAGCAATCGCCGTCGACGCGAAGGTATGGCGCAGGTCATGGATCCGTACTTCGGTGAGACCCGCGCGAGCACGCACGCGCTGCCAGAACGGTTGTAGATCGGTTAACCGGTGACCAGGTATTGTCCCTGTAATCACCCATGGGTTGTCGGGCAGGCGAGGGGCGTTCTCCAGCAGTTCGCGAGCCGGCTTCCCGAGGAACACCTTCTTGGCGCCGGTCTTTGAATCCGGAAGGTTCAATACCCGCTCTTCGAGATCAACAAAGTCCCACTGCAAGGTCATGATCTCGCTGAGCCGACAACCGGTATAAAGAAGCAGCCGGATCGCGAGGATGGCAGAGGGCATCTCACGCCCCTCCTGCTCGACCTCCCGCAGCACGTCCCCGAGATGCTTGATCTCGTCGAGGCTAAGGAACCGTTCTCGCTTCACCTCGGGGTACTTCTGGATCAGGCGGCGAGGATTGCTGCCGTCGGGGCGGAGCCCCCACAGCTCAGCCAGGTTGAACATCTTGGAGATGATTTCGAGGCAGCGGTTCGCCTCATAGGGGATGTGCCGCAGGTCATGATGGAACTTGGCAACGTCAGCGCGGGTGACGTCCGTGATCACCATCTGCCCTAGCTTGGGCAGGATGAATTTGGCGAGCGAACGCCTGTAACCCTTGGCGGTGCTGGCCTTGATCCGCAGCGAGATGTGCTGCTGGTCGAACCGCTCGGCGAGATCCTTGACCAGCAACGCGTCTCGGCGCGCCTCTCTATCTGCAGCGGGATCTTTGCCACTGCGGGCATCAGCAAGTATGGCGAGAGCCCGGCTGCGTGCCTGTTCGGTGGTAAGGATGGTGCTGGGGCCGAGCGAGATCCGGCGTGATCGCCGTCCAGCGCGATATTGGACAATATACTGCCGGCGGCCGGAGGGTAGAACCCGCAGGCCAAGGCCCGGGATGTCCTCGTCCCAGATGTAATACTCCTTGTCCCTAGGGGCGGCCGTCTCGACCGTGCGTTTGGTTATCTTGGCCATGTCCGTGTCACTTTTGTCGATCGGATTTTCGACCGTAGCAGGCAGGTTGCATCTCGGTGGTTGGCGGCCCACCTCGATGCGACCGGTCATGCCTTGGCCGACAACACGGGTGCTTATCAGTGCTCTTGGAGTCAACGAACATATTGAAAATAAGCAATAAAAGGAAAATCGGCGTGCTAGGGCGTATGCGGCGAGTTGGTTAAAGAGCGGCGCAAGGCACGCCCGAAGGCATCCCGCTCGAATCACAGCAGGTATTTGGGGCACCTAGGCCGGACAGGCTGTAAGCACTGTGGAAGCAAGAGGGGGCAAAAGGCGGCAAATGCCGTCGCAAACCAGCGGGGCAGGGGACCTGCTAGACGCCCGCGCATGTGTCGGTTATATCGTGCTTATGTCGGGTATATCGCAGTATTTACAATCACTTGCGACTGCCACTCATAACCTGAAGGTCGCAGGTTCAAATCCTGCCCCCGCAACCAATCGCAAAACAACCCGGCTTCGGCCGGGTTTTTTGTTGTCCTGAGGTAAGGTGCCTTTCGGCTGTCGGCCTGCGGGTGGGAAGCTGACGGACAGCCTCTATCCGAGACTGGTGGCGGCCCATTATGGCCTTGGCGAGGCCGACACTCTTGGCATTCCGGGCAGGATCCGAATTGTCTGAATCCGGTCGAATCCACCCATGGTCACGATGGAAGGCTGCTAGCCCCGCGCCGGGCCATTGGCGATCAGGCCGACGAGATCGACCAACGCGCGCAGGCCGGCCAGACCTTGCGGCGTGGCTATATAGCGTGGCTGCCATGTGGGCGCGAACTTGTCCTTGTAACGGCGCAGCCCGGCAAAGCCGTAGGCCCCGGCATCGACCGAAAAGGCCAGATTGGCGAGGCGCGCCCAGCCTGGCGCGAGCTTGCCGCCCTGCACCCCGGACAGCGGGGCCAGGCCAAGGTTGAAGCGGGTGCAGCCGGCGGCGCGGGCCCGTTCGATCAGTTCGACGAAGAGGAAGTCCATCGTCGCCGGCGGCGCTTCGTGTGACTGACGCATCAAATCGACCGACATTTCCTGCCCATCGCCCGAACGCCACAGATTGGCGAAAGCCACGGGCCGCATCGGAGCCTCGGCTCGCACGACGACTGCGGTTTCGAAATGGGCGAGGTATCCCGGATCGAACCGGCCGAGGCTGAAATTCTTTTCCGCGTGGCGGCGCGAGCCGAGCCAGTCATCGGACAGACTGCGCAGCACCGATTGCCAGACAGGGAAATCGCCCGGCGAGATGATCTTCAGCTGCAGTCTTTCGCGCCCGGCGCGGGCACGGCTGTTGCGCAAGGTCTTCATGCGCGGCCCCTCGAGTGTGAAGCGCTGGACGGGGACAGTCGCCTCATCGCCATACTTGATCGGCCGAAGGCCCAGATCGACCATCAGCGGGAGCAGAGCCTCGCTGAGCTGGTAGAAGCATAGCCGCGCGTAGCAGGCGTCGCTTTGGCGGCGCAGCTCCCAGCATAGATCGGCCCACCGCTCGGTCGGCCCGACCGGATCGCCCATCACCACCCAGGTGCGGCCGCGCGCGCTGAACATGACGAAGGCATCGCCTTGAGGGTGGACGAGGAAGCGCTTGTCACCAGTGAAGGCCAGCGCCGCGTCGCTGCGGCCATGGCGGGCGGTCGCGCGCGCGAACACGCCCTCGGGCAGGCGGGCCAGCCCGGCACCGCGCTGCGGGCGGCGGAGCAGCTCGGCAAGGGCATATCCGGCAAGGAGGATGCCAGCCGCAAAGCTGGCGCGCAGGAACCGCGGGGCATCGCCGCGCAGTGCGAATTCCCACCACAGTTCGCTGTCGTAGGGGAGATGGCGGTGCGCGATGAACCCGCTGGCTGCGGACATCGCGACGGCTGCGGCAGCGGCGATCAGCCAGCCCCGGCCGGCGGCCGAGAACGCGCCCGCGCTCCGCCGGTAGAACGCCGGAGCAGCGAACTGGAGTGCGCCGGCCAGCACCAGCATCACCCCCGCCTCCTCGAAGTCGAGCCCCTTGGCGAGTGAGAACGCCGCGCCCAGCATGAACAGCAGGCGCGCGGCGCGCATGCCGCTTTCGAGCCGCGCCACCAGTGCCGGGGCGACCAGCAGCAAGGCGGTGCCGACCAGACTGGCGGCGAGATGCGAGCCATCGATGAACGGCAGCGGCAGCAGTTCGACCAGCGCACGCATGCGGCTGTGCACTGCGGGCAAAGCGCCCGAGAGCAGCAGCACCAGTCCGCCGCCAAAAGTCAGCGCACCCATCGCCCATGGGGCGACTTCGAACAGCACCAGATTGAGCGCGGTGAGCATCGGCTGGACGCGGCGGCGCAGGCCGTGCGCTTCGGCGGCCGCGTTGAGCGGTAATGCCGCGGCGAGAGGGAGGAGGTAGTAGATCGCCCGGTAGGCGACGAGCGCCGCAGCAATTTCGGCGCTGGATGCGCCGCCGCCGGGCAAGGCGGCGAGCACCACCGCCTCGAATACCCCGATCCCACCGGGCACATGGGTGACGAGCCCGGCGACGATTGCCAGCGCGTAGACGAGGTAGAGCTGCGGAAAATCGGCCAGCGACAGGCCGGGAATGAGGACGAACAGAGCCAGCGCGGAGAACGCGAGATCCAGTGCGCCAAGCCCAAGCAGCAGCGCCAGCGCGCCCGGGTGCGGGACGGGGATGGCGCGCGCGAGCAGGCCGCGAGGTCCCGGCAGCCGGCGAGCGGCCAGCGGCAGCGCGATCATCGTCAGCAGGATCACCGCTCCTGCTGCACGGGCTGCGCCTGGATGAAAGGTGTGCGTGCCAAGCGTGAATGCGTGCGTGCCGAGCGTGAGGCTGAGCGCGGTGACCGCGACGACGCCGCCCCAGAAGGCGATCCCGGCAATCAGCACAACCCGTGCGACCGTGGCCGGCGGTACTCCGATCGCCCCGTAGATCCGCAGCCGCGCCGACCCGCCGGTGAGCGCGGCAAAGCCGAGATTGTGGCTGAGCGCATAAGATGTAAAAGCGGCGCGGGCGGCGGTGCGCCACGGCACTTTCACCCCCAGGCTGCCGAGCGCGACGAGATCGTAGCAGGTCAGCAGCAGATAGCTGGCGAGGGTGAAGGCAAGCGAGGCGGCGATCCGCCATCCCGGCAGACCGGCGAGCGCCGCAGCGATGCGGACGGGCGAGAAGGCATTGCCAAGATGGACGATCGCAGCCCCGGCGATCAGGGCGACCATAATCGCGAGGGCGGCGGGGGCAAAACGCCGCACCATGCGCATACCTTGCGAAAGACCGGCGGACGGCCGGGCGGCTAGAGCCTGCGCCATATCTGGTTCTTGCAGAGAAACTGGTGCCACAGGCAGCCGGCGATCCGGACATGGCCGGGATCGATCAGCACGAGATGCGAGGAAAAGCTGTGCCCGAGATCGGGGACCAGCACGGTCCCGCTCCAATGGCACGGGCCATCGGCGCGATAATCGCGCAGCAGTTGCAGGCCGATCAGGTTGGGATAGCCGGAGTCCCGGGCGTCGGTGAGCGCCTCGGCGGTGGCGCCGACGACGACGCCGCACAACTGGTCGCCGCAGTCTTCGATACGCACGTCGACCGAGTTGTAGGGATTGCGCCAGACGCCGTGGATCGCCGCGTTGGCCGGAGGCAGCGGCTTGGGCGAGCAGGTGCGCGCGCCGGCCGGGCTGCTGGCAAGGGCGGCGGCGATGAGCAATGCCCGGCGGAATGCGGCGGTCGACATCGCGGCGATCATTGGATCGGCGATGGCGGATGGAACACCGCATCGACGACCGCAGCGTGGAGCTGGTCGGTGCTCCACAGCATGAGATGGCCGTCCGCGATCGGCACTCGGCTGGCGGTGAGCATCACTGGCGCGCGGCACAGGCTGCCGCTCTCCTCGGTGCCGTAAATGCAGGTGACCGGCAGCCCGCGCAGCAGCGGGATGGTGTGCACCGGGTCGGCGGCGACCGGGCCGCGGTACCAGATCCCGATGGGGTTGGCGTGGAAATAGACATCGTTTCCAGGGACCATCAGCACCACCGAGGCGATCTGTCGGCGCAGATCGGACGGCACCCGCCCCAGACCGGCGCCGACAATATCGGCGCCGAACGAATTGCCGATCACGACGACCTGCGCCGCCCCCGTTCGTTCGAGGGCTGTGCGGACCGAATCGGCCACGGCATCGTCAACGAAGGCGCGGTCGCGGGCCTGACCGAACAGCATCGGCGAGCTGACCGACAGCACGGGGATGCCCCGCGCGGTCAACGCGTCCACCACCCCCTGACCAACGCCCAGCCGCATGCCCATGTCGCCCGACCAGTACACTGCTGCAAGCCGTCCGCGCGCAGTGCCGGGGGCAAGGGCGTAAGGCCGGCTTTCGAAATAGCCGCCGGCCAGCAGCACCGCGCCGACGAGGACCATAAAGCCGACGGCGATTTTGCCGACGAGCGGGCCGACAGGTCTGCGGACAAACGAAGGCATCACGTTGTTTGCGTGCCAGCCTGTCCCTATCCTTGCGGTGAGGAACAGATTAACGCGCTGTCATGCATAGCGAGGATTGCTGATGTCAGGCCGAATTCTGGTTGTCGAGGACGATGACCGCCTTGCCGATTACATCGCCCACGGGCTGACCGAGCAGAATTATACCGTCGATCGGGCGACGAACGGGCGCGACGGGCTGTTTCTGGCAACGGACAGCGAATTCGACGCTGTGATCCTCGACCGGATGCTGCCCGGAATGGACGGTCTGGCCGTGCTCAAGGCGATGCGTGCGGCCGAGGTTGCGACCCCGGTCATCATTCTATCCGCGCTGGGCGACACCGATCACCGCGTGGAGGGGCTGACCGCCGGGGCAGACGATTATCTGGGCAAGCCGTTCTCTTTCGCCGAATTGCTGGCCCGGGTTCACGCGCTGCAGCGCCGCAGCACGGGCGCGGCACAAGCGCAGGCGCAGGTGCTGCGTTGCGGGGATCTCGAGCTGGACCGGCTCACCCGGCAGGTGCGCCGCGGCGCGCGCAAGATCGTCACCCAGCCCCGCGAATTCCGCCTGCTCGAATACCTGATGCTGCACGCCGGCGAAGTGGTTACGCGCACGATGCTGCTCGAGGCGGTGTGGGATTACCATTTCGATCCCGGAACCAACGTGATCGACGTGCACATCAGCCGTCTGCGGCGCAAGATCGACGATGGCGAAGGCGGTGATCTGCTGCACACGGTGCGCGGCGCGGGCTATCGGCTGGCGGCGGACTGAACAGTGCTGCGGCGGCTGTTCACCTCGACAGTCGCGCGGCTGGTTGCGGCGATCTTCGTGCTGCAGCTGGCATCGGGGGCGGTGGCACTGGCGTTGCTGCACAGCCAGATGCTGCAGGTTATCGCCAGCGACCGCACGCGCCAGATCCTCGACGTCCGCGACGATCTGCTTGCAGCCTATTACGAGGGCGGGCGCGAGGGGCTGACCGAATTCATCGCCGCACGCCGCGGCAGCACGGTAGATCCGCTGATTTTCGTTGCGGTTTCCGGCAGCGGTCCGCCGCAACTGGTCCACCTTGCGCAAGTTCCGGCGGTGTCGGCGGGCCCGCGGCCGGCTCCGGTCGCGGTGGTGCCGGCACCCGGTGCAGAACCGCTGGACGGACTGGCCATTGCCACCGACTTGTCAGACGGTACGCGGCTGGTGGTGGGAGCGCTGACTGCACCCGATCGCCGCTTCGATCTGGCGTTCGCCGAGGCGATCACCGTGACGGTGCTGCTGACGATCGGCCTCGCGCTGGGGGGAGCGCTGTTCGTCGGGTTCATGATCAGCCGGCGCACGCATGCCATCGCTGCAACCGCGCAGGCGCTGGCCGCCGGGGATTTCGCCGCCCGGGTGCACAACGAGGATCATGGCGACGGCTTCGATCATCTTCGCCAGCAGATGAATTTCATGGCCGAGCGGATCGACCGGCTGGTGCGTGAGCTGCAATCGATGGCCGGCGCGCTGGCGCACGATCTGCGCTCACCGGTGGCGCGGCTGACCGCATCGATCGAGACGGCCCATGCCGCGGTGCCCGAAGGCCCGGCAGCCGAAGCGCTGCAACTCGCGCTGTCAGACGCTGCCGCGCTGGAGACGATGATCGCGACTGCGCTGGAACTGGCGCGGCTGGACAGCGGAACCATTGGCGACCGGCGGACGCGGCTCGACCTCGCCGAGATCGCCGTCGATCTGATTGAACTCTACGAGCCGCTGGCCGAGCAGACCCGGACCACGCTGGCCGTGGCGGCGCCGCGCCCGGTGATGGCGCTGGCCGATCGCGAACTGGTTTCGCGCGCAGTGGCGAACCTGATCGACAATGCGCTCAAGTATGGCGGTGACCACATCGCGCTGGCGGTCCGGCGCGAAGGGCCCTGGGCGGTGATCGAAGTGGCAGACAACGGTCCCGGCATTGCCGAAAGCGACCGGGCACGGGCGATGGACCGGTTCTCTCGGTTGGACAATGCCCGCACCCGGCCCGGTGCCGGGTTGGGACTGGCGATGGTCAGCGCCGTCGCCCAGCTCCACGGCGGCACTTTCGAATTGGCGCAGGCTTCAGGCGGCGAGGGAGGGGCTGGCGGTCTGCTTGCCCGTTTCCGCATCCCCGGAGCCTGATGGAGGCTCTGCGACCGGTGGTCCGGCATTGGGCGAAGTGACACGGCCGGTCCGTTCGAGCTTGCCCCAGCCGATCCCGAGCCCGGCCAGCGCCGCGCCGACGGCGCGGATCACCACCGCATACATCAGCTGGCGATAGACGAACCGCTGGGCAAGCAGCAGCAGCGGGCGGAACTTTTCCTCGCGCACATCGAGCCGATAGGCGACTAGCCCGCAGATGAGATCGATCAGGGTGAAGCAGCCCCAGTAAAACGCCATGCGCAGCACATCGGTCTGGGTCTGGGCCCAGCCATGCTGGAGGATGCGCACCACCGTATCGCCCATCGAAATGAGCAAGGCGAGATCGATCAGCGGCGAGATCACCGCGAACACGATCTGGAATAGCCACGCCTGCGGCACGCCGACAAAGGCAATCCCGCTGGGATGACCCTGCGGCGTGACCGCCCGGTGTTTCCACAAGCACTGGAGCGTGCCGAACGACCAGCGGAAGCGCTGTTTGGAGAGGGCGCGGAAGGTTTCGGGAGCCTCGGTCCAGGCGACGGCCTGCTCGTCATAGGCGATCCGCCAGCCGCAGCGCTGGATCGCGATCGTCAGGTCCTGATCCTCGGCGAGGGTGTCCTCAGGATAGCCGCCGACTTCGTTCAGCGCCGTGCGCCGCCATGCCCCGACTGCGCCGGGGACGACCATGATCGCATCGAACCGGGTTAGCGCGCGGCGTTCGATGTTCTGGGCGGTGACGTATTCGACTGCCTGCCAGCGGGTGACGAGGTTTACGCGGTTGCCCACTTTGGCATTGCCCGCCACCGCGCCGATCCGCTGATCGGTGAACCAGCGCACCAGCCGGCTGACGCATTCGCGTTCGAACTGGGTATCGGCATCGAGCGCAACCACGATTTCGCCATGCGCCACTTCGAGTGCGCGGTTGAGCGCCGAGGCCTTGCCGCCGTTGACCATCGTCATCAGCCGAACGCGCGGATCGGTGCCGAAGGCTTCGGCCACGATGGCGCTGGTCCGATCCTTCGACCCATCGTCGGCCACGATCACCTCGATCTCGGGATAATCGCTTTCGAGGATGCGCCGGATCGAACATTCGATCACCCGCTCTTCGTTATAGGCGGGGATGATGACGGTGACTTTGGGTTGGTAAGGTGCATTGGGGATAAGCGGTTTGCGCCGATTGGGTATCAAGGCCAGCGCGGTCAGCCCCAACGCGCGGATCACCCCCAGCGCGATCGCGAAGAAAAAGATCCATTTCAGCGCGGCGAGCACGATTCCGATCACGGTGAACGCAAAAACATCGGCGCGGACGGCGGCGAGGTCCATCCCCTCGATCGGCGGCATCACCGCATCGCGGCCAAGCCCGGCGAGGGTCGAGGTCGGCACGAAGCGGTAGCCGTCACGTTCGAGCTGTTCGATGATCGCGGGGAGCGCCGCGACGGTCTGCGAGCGATCGCCGCCGCCATCGTGGAGCAGGATGACATTGGCCGAACGATCAGGATCGGGATGTTCGATCTGGTCGATGGTGCGATCGAAAATCGCCTGCGCCCCGGGCCGCTGCCAGTCGCCCGGATCGACGTGGAGGCCGACGACGGTGTAGCCGCGGTGCTGCGCGATCAGCGCCGGGGTCAATTCATCGGGCGTGGTCGGCTCGGCATCGCCGAAGTAGGGCGCGCGAAACAGCCGAGTGGAGCGGCCGGTATAGGCTTCGATCAGGCGCTGGGTGGCGTTAAGCTCAAGCCCGATGCCGGTCGCGGCCTCATCCGCCATGTTCGGGTGCGTGTAGCTGTGGTTGCCGATCTCGCTGCCGCCGGCAACCATGCGCTGGAGCAACCCGGAGTTGCCGACGCCGTTTTCGCCGATCACAAAGAACGTGCCGGGGACATGATAGCGTTCAAGGATGGAGAGGATCTGCGGGGTCCACTCCTTGTCCGGACCGTCGTCGAAAGTGAGGGCTACCAGCTTGGGCCGCGCCCCGGTGCGCTGGACTACGTAAGGCGTGGGGAGATCGGTGTACGTTTCGGCCGTGATCAGGTGGCTGCGCGGATCAAAGGTGATCGCGCGCGTGCCCGAGTGCGGCTCAGCGGCGATGCGGAGGATTTCGCCCTGGCCTTCGACGTCGACATTCTGGGCCTGCGAAATGTCGGCGAGATTGGCCTGCGCGCGATTGGCGCGCCAATCGCCGAGCGCGGTCCAGAAGCCGGGGTCTTCGGTGCCGAGCCGCCACAGCCCGACACTTTCGATGCCCATGTGTCGCAGCGCTTGCAGCTCGTTCCAACTGGTGGCCGCATCAAGCAGCCAGATATCGTGGCGAACGCCGCCATCGGCATAGGAAAACCCGGCGTTGCCCTGGGCCCGAGCAAAGACCGGCACGGTTCCGCTATCACGCGCTGCCAGCCAGGCTTCTTCGACCGACAACGCATCGGCGTGGCCGCTGTGCCAATCATAGGCATAGTTGCCGAGGGCAACGACCACCTTATCGGCGGGCACCCCCTTGAGCGTTTGTCCCAGCTTGTCGGCAAACCACCCGTCCGAGGCGATCGGGCCGGGCTGGCCGCCTTGCCAATGCTCGTCGTACGCCATGAGGATCAGCTTGTCGGAGACTCGCGCAAGCGCCCGGGTCGGCCAGACAGGGTTGTCGACCGGCATCGTCACCGCCACCACCTTGCCGTGCGGGGAGAGAGCGGCGCGGGTTTCGCTCGCCAGCCGGACCAGATCGGGCAAGCTGGCATCCGGCAGGTTTTCCAGATCGTACATCACCCCGGCATCGCCGGTGCGCGCAAGATCGGCGCTGATGGCAGCGATCAGGCGGGCGCGCTTGGCGGGATCGTGGAGCACGCGGGCGGCTCCGGTGCCGTCCCATGCTTCGTTGGCGAAGTTCTGGATCACCGGCACGATCGCCGGGCGATGCAGCGAACTGGCGACCACCCGGCGTAGCGCCGCATCGTCGCTGACCGCGAGCTGGCCATCGGGGCCGAGCGATATAAGGGTCGGCGCGACCCAATCGATCTGGTTGATGTTGTGTTGCAGGGAACTGACGCTGTCGCGGGCATCGGCGCTGTAGAACGCCACTGTCAGCGGCTTGGGGCCGGAGCGAGTCTGGACGATCGGTGCCGGTCGGTGGAGGAGCCCGACGATACCGTGTTTGATCCGGCTGACCTGCGCCCGGAAGGGCAGGGCGCGCAGCCGCTCATAGCCGATCGGCAGCGCCGATGGCGCGGGGACATCGAGGACGGTGGTGGCGAAGATGGCGGCGCCGACGATGAGCGCCAGCAGCAGGCCGAACACCCCGCGGCGGGTCATCCGCCGCCGTCGGCCGGAGGGGTCGTAGAAAACAGGACGTGTCACGAAAGCCGCACTTTCCCGCATCGGAGCGAAGCTGTCTGGTGAGGTGACGATCCGGACACGGGTAAACTGGGGCTGGTAGTCGGCCCATGCACCGGATCGTCTGGCGCCCTCATAGAGGCGCGCCAAATGCGGCAGGGTTATCCGGAGATTACAAATTGGACATACGCCCGCTAGCGCGGGCAGTCGCAGCCTAAGCTTTTAGACCGGCGAGCCATGCGGCGATCATCGTCTGGCCGGCTGCCACCGCGCGCGGGCCGTGGGCGGCGTGCGCCGCGCGCAGCGTTTCCGGATCGGTGCCAGCGCGGGCGAGCGCCTCCGGGCTTTGCTCGATCCACGCCTCGAACCGCGGATCGAGCCCCATTTCCGCATGGAACTGGAGCGCGAGGATATTGGCGCCGCGGGCAAAAGCCTGATGCGGATAGTGGCGCGACGAGGCGAGCAGGTCGACGCCTGCCGGGAGGGCGAAGGTATCACCGTGCCAGTGCAGGACCGGGACGTCGATAAGATGCTGCAGCGGGCTTTCGGGGCAGTGGATTGCCACCGGATCGAACCCGATCTCGACCACCGGCCCTGGGAAGACCTCGGCGCCAAGCGCGGCGGCGATCATCTGCGCGCCGAAGCACACGCCCAGCGTCGGCCGCTCGGCGGCGAGCCGCTGCGCGAGGCGGCGGAGCTGGCAGGCGATCCACGGATGCGCCTCCTGCTCGTAAACCCCCATCGGTCCGCCCATCATGATCACCAGTTCGGGCTCGCGCAGATCGACCGCGGCGAATCCGGGGTCGGCAACATCGACCCGGTCAATCACGTAGCCGGCGTCCTCGATCGGTTCGCGGTACGCGGCGACGCCTTCATAGGGGACGTGGCGGATCACAAGGGCGGTGCGGGTGGTCATCGCGGTGGAACACCTTTAATGCCAATCGAAACAGTAGACATTCAATTTATCCTGCGCGGTGGTCAAGCGCAGCTTTGTCGACGTTGCGGCGGGAGGGTGCATCGTGGCCGACGAAGCTGCCAAGAGCAAATCGCGCGGGGTCTGCGCCATGCTTGCTGCACTTGCGAAGTGACCGCGCCCAAATTTGCGGCTATGCCGATGTGTCCCGATGGAGCGCGCGCTTGTCTGAATTGACTCTGGAGGCCCTAATTGCGGCTGTTCCCAAGGCGGAACTTCACCTTCATATCGAGGGTAGCCTTGAGCCCGAACAGATGTTCGCGCTGGCCCGCCGCAATCGTATCGAAATTCCGTTCGCCAGCGTGGAACAGGTTCGTGCGGCTTACAGTTTCAGCCGGCTGCAGGACTTTCTAGATATCTATTTTGCCGGTGCGGCGGTGCTGCAGGAGGCTGAGGATTTTCAAGACCTGGCCGAGGCCTATTTTGCCCGAGCTGCTGCCGACAACGTTCGCAATGCCGAGATATTCTTCGACCCGCAGACTCACACTGACCGCGGCATCCCGCTTGCAACGGTGATGCAAGGGCTGCTGGCGGCGATGGACGGGGCGCGCGAGCGGCATGGGATTACTTCCGGGCTGATCCTGTGTTTCCTGCGTCATCTCGACGAGGAGTCGGCGTTCGCGACCTTGCGCGCGGCCGAGCCGTGGTTTGACCGCCTGCTGGGGGTGGGGCTCGATTCGTCGGAACTGGGCCATCCGCCGAGCAAGTTTGCGCGGGTTTTCGCGCGCGCCGGCGAGATGGGGCTGAAGCGGGTGGCACACGCCGGCGAGGAAGGCCCGCCGGAATACGTCTATGAAGCGCTCGATCTGCTGCATATCGACCGGATCGACCATGGCAACCGCGCGCTTGAAGATAAGGGGCTGGTCCGCCGCCTTGCCGCGAGCGGAATGACGCTGACGGTGTGCCCGCTCTCCAACCTCAAGCTCTGCGTGGTCAAGGATATCGCGGCGCATCCGCTGCCGGCGATGCTGGAGGCGGGGCTTGCGGTGACGGTCAATTCGGACGATCCCGCCTATTTCGGAGGCTATGTGAACGACAATTTTCGTGCCCTTGCCGCTGCCGGGCTGATCGGCCGGGCCGAGATCCTCACGCTCGCCCGCAACAGCTTCACCGGCTCGTTCATGTCGGCTGCCGAGCAGGCGCCGCATCTGGCGGCAATCGCGGCGCTGGCCGGGGGGTCTGAAGCGGCATGATCGACAAGCTCAAGGGGGCGCTTGATCCCTACATCGTCGCGCTGTTGTGCACCGTTGTCCTCGCCTCGTTCCTGCCGGCGCAGGGCGGGTTTGCGAAAACGATGGAAATCATCGCCAACGCCGGCATCGTGCTGCTGTTCTTCCTTCACGGGGCCAAGCTTTCGCGTGAGGCGATCCTGGCCGGGCTGGGGCACTGGCGGCTGCACCTGACCGTGCTGGCGGCGACTTTCGTGCTGTTCCCGCTGCTTGGCCTCGGAATTGCCGCGCTGCCCGGCTTGCCGGTGGTGGTGGCGAGCGGAATGCTGTTCCTGACCCTGCTCCCCTCGACCGTGCAGAGCGCGATTGCGTTCACCTCTATCGCGCGCGGCAATGTTGCGGCGGCGGTGTGCAGCGCCTCGTTCTCCAACTTCCTCGGTATTTTCCTGACACCCCTGCTGGTGGCCTTGCTGATGGGCGCGACCGCCGGCGGGTTTTCATGGGGTGCGGTCGAAAAGATCGTGCTGCAATTGCTGGTCCCGTTCGTCACCGGCCATTTGCTGCGCCCGCTGATCGGAGCGTTCGTGGCGCGGCACAAACAGGTGATCGGCTGGACCGACCGCGGCTCGATCCTGCTGGTGGTCTATACCGCATTCAGTGCCGCGGTGGTTGAAGGGCTGTGGCAGCGGATTCCGCTGAGCGTGCTGGTGCTGATCGCGCTGCTTTCGGCAGTGCTGCTGGCGCTGGTGCTGGGCATCACCTGGGCGGCGGGCCGCGCGCTAGGCTTCAACCGCGAAGATGCTATCGTGCTACTGTTCTGCGGATCGAAGAAGAGCCTTGCCAGCGGGGTGCCGATGGCCGGGGTGTTGTTCCCGGCGGCGCAGGTGGGGGTGGTGATCCTGCCGCTGATGCTGTTCCACCAGCTTCAGCTGATCGCCTGCGCGGTGATAGCCCGGGCTTATGCGGCGCAGGCGGAGGACAGCTGACGCCCGCTCAATCCTCGCGCGGGCCGTGGCGGCGCTCAAATTCGGCGCGTTTGCGCCGTTCGCTGAGGACGATCCAGAGCGTGGTGCTAATCACCAGTACGGCGATCAGGCCGTAGGCGATCAGTTGTCTCATCGTCATCGTGCGCGGCCCTTGCTGCCCCGGTGTCGGGTGCGCACGGTCTATACCGATCGATAGGAAGCTTACAACCCTGTAAACCTGCGGGCCTCGGCCAGGAATCGCGGCACCTGCGTTTCGTCGGCATAATAGGGATCGGCCCCGCGCCGGCGCGAATAATCGTAGAGCGTCGCCAGCTTCCAGTGGACGAAGGCCATGAACCAATCGAGCGCCGAGGTATCGTAGGGCAGCGCGGCGGCATAACGCGCGACCAGTTCGGCGCGGGAGGGAAAGCCGGGGCCGTAGGCTTCTGAGGCGAAATCCTGCACCGGAGTGTTCGAGCGGCCACCTTCGGGGAGCGAGCCGAGCAGATAAGCGAAATCCATTACCGGATCGCCCAGCGCCGCCAGTTCCCAATCAAGGATTGCCGCCAGCCGCGCCGGGCGGCCCTTGGCCCACATCACATTGCCAAGGCGATAATCGTTATGGATGATCGCCGCTCCGGTTTCGGCCGGGACATTGGCGGCGAGCCAGCCGTGGACTTCGGCGAATTCCGGGCGGATCGCGCCAGCTTCGGTCACCAGCCCGGCGATCCGTTTGAGGTGGCGCGCGTTGAACCCTTCGGGCCGTCCGAAATCGGCGAGCCCGACTGTCGCGGGATCGATCCGGTGAAGCGCGATCAGGCCGTCGACAAAGGCTTCGCCCAGCTCGCGCTGCGCCGCCGGTGCGACGAAATCGGCGGGCATCGCCCCGGTGATCACAGTACCTTCGACATAGTCCATTAGGTAGAACGGAACGTCGAACAGGTCGCCCGCTGCGCCGGTGGCAAAGATGCGCGGGACAGCAAGGCCGGCCGGCCCCAGTGCGCTGAGCAGCCGTGCCTCGCGCAGCACATCGTGCGCGCCGGGCGGGAGCGGTGGCGGCGGGGGGCGACGGAGCACCAGCGCGCGGCCGCCGCGCGTGAGCCGGTAGGTGAGGTTGGAGTGCCCATCGCCGATCGGGGTGATTTGCGGCATGCCGTCCATCAGGCCATGCCGGGCCAGAAACTCGGCGAGTTTCGCCCGGCTGGCGTCATCCCAGTCCCAGCTCATCCGGTCAGGCCTGATTCCGCCAGATGATCGATGTAGGCCTGCTGCCACTGGGTTTCGAACTGACCGCTGCCGTCCTTGCCGTCGATCGTGGCGAAGCAGCCCGATTCCTGAATGATCGTGCCAACCTTGTCGTTGGCGGGGAGGCGCAAGTTGCCGAAACGCTCAAACTCAAGCTGCGTAACGCGGCCGGCGACATCGTGGATCGCCACGCTCATCCGCCGCTGGCTCATGTCGGGATCGTAGCCGGCCTTGGGCCGCATATGGGCGATGGCGGAAAGTTCGCCGTCCTTCACCACATAGCCGGCGCAGCCATATTCGCCGCGGGCGATCCAGAACCAGCCGTTGAGCATGATCGACCCATCGGGAGTATAGGCGCAGAACCATTTCCAGTGCTGCGGAAGGCCCCAGCTGCGGTTGCCCCACGAATGATCGCGGTGGCCGATGCGGTCGAGCTCGATCCGTCGATCGGGCGTTTCGATCCAGCCCTTGATCCGGCCGGTCTGCTCATAACGGTCAGTCGCCATCCAGCTAGGCAGGCCATCAGGGTTGCTGCGATAACTGAACGCATCGTGGAGGCCGGTGAACTCGAATTCTGCTTTGAGCCGCTTTCCACTGAACGAGACTTTGGCCGGACCGCCGAAACGGACTTTGCCGAGCTTGAAGCCTTCGAAGGCAAAATCGTCGAAGTCCATCGTTGCGGGCACTTCGCCCTGCTGAAACTCGGCGCAGCGGTATTTCTCGTCCTCGCCGCCCCACAGCGCGATGTTGAGCCCGGCCTTACCCTCGGCGGTGAGGAACAAGTAAGTCTGGAAGCAAAGCCGTTCTTCGGCGATCACCGTCTGCCAGAACAGCGAATCGCGCATCCGCCCGTCGGGGCTCGGCGGGTGACGCAGATGGTCGGTCGGCTTGAACGCGTGCATGGTCGGTCCTCTCCCCGGCGGTTCGCCCGCCTAAAGCCGTTTGGGTAATTCAAGAATCACGCACACGGCGATAGGTCTTTGCTCCCGCATCGTTTTTCGCAAAAAACCGGTTCCCACTTTTTTGCACGATGCTTGAATGGTCGAACCAATTATGCCGAGCAAGGCGCGCGGTCAACCACCGCCGCGCTGCCCGGCGCAAAGTTCACAGTTGCGGCCTGCCTGCGGGCTTACTGGGCGAGATAGCCGCCATCGACCGGATAGTAGGCCCCGGTGACGAAGCTAGCGCCGGATGACGCGAGGAAGCCGACCATCGCGGCGATCTCGGACGGGCGGGCCAGCCGGTTCATCGGGTGCAGCGCGGCAATCTCGTTCAGCTTGTCGAGCGTGGCCTTCTGCAGCAGCGGGGTATCGACATAGCCCGGGCCGACCGAATTGACGCGGATGTTGTGAGCCACGCATTCGAGCGCGGCGGCCTTAGTCAGCCCGACGACGCCATGCTTGGCGGCGATGTAGGCTGCGGCGCCATCACGCCCGATCGCGCCCATGATCGAGGCAATGTTGATGATCGAGCCGCCGTTGGCCTTCATCGCAGGGATCTCGGCCTTGAGGCAGTAGAACTGGCCGTCGAGGTTGATCGAGACCACCCGGCGCCATTCGGCCGCGGAGAGTTCCTCGAGCGGGGTCAGCACGCTCGAAATGCCGGCGTTGTTGACCGCGATATCGAGCCCGCCGAAATGATCGATCGCGGCCTTGACCATCGCCTGGCACGAAGCCTCGTCGGCAATGTCGGTGCGCACGGCGGCGGCATTGGCACCGAGGCTGGCGGCGAGCGCCGTGGCGGCGGCTTCGTCGATATCGGCGACGAGCACTTTGGCGCCCTCGGCATGCAGCAGCCTGACGCAGGCTTCGCCGATCCCCGATGCGCCGCCGGTGACGAGCGCGACTTTGCCTTCAATACCCAAGCTCATCATGCATTCTCCCTGATCGCGGGGTTTTCAGCCGCGAGTTCCTCGATGAAATCGGCGATGGCCTTGTTGACCCGCGCCGGATGGCTGACGTTGACCGCATGTGGTCCGCCGGGGATCAGCGTTACCCCGCGCGGATCGGGCGCCGCCATCGGCGTGCGCAAGCCCAGCTCGTGCGAGGTGGCGATATCGGCGAGGCCGTGGATCGTGGCGAGGGGGACGTTCACCTCGTGCAGCTGGTCCCACAGCTCGTCGATCGTCATCAGCGCGCTGGTCGCGTCGCGGACTTTGGCGAGCGGCATCGCCTTCCACGCTTTGTGCCAGTAAGCATGGTCGACGCCCGGGCCAAGGATCAGGTTGCCCATGAACGCCAGCCGCGCTTCGTTCGGTCCCTGATCGATCCACGCCATGACGTGATCGCCAAAGCCGGCGTTGGCCTCGTTCTCCGGCACCACCCCGGCCTGAGTCGCCAGCTGGACGATGCCGTAGAACCGCTCGGGATGAAGCAGCGCCGCGCGCATGCCTACGAGCCCGCCCTGGCTCATGCCGACATGCACCACCTTGTCGAGCCCGAGGGCATCACACAGCGCGAGCATGTCGCGCGCCGAATCCCAGTAATTGAACGAGCCTTCCCAGTCGGTCTCGCCGTGGCCGCGGGCGTCCCACGCGATGCAGCGCCAGCGGTCGGCGAGGCCGGCGAACTGGGCATCGAACATCGTGCGGTTCATCATGTAGCCGTGGCTGAACACGATGGCGGTGCCGGAGCCGCCGCTGTCTTCATAGGCAACGGTCGGCCCGGTCGGCAGGGTAACTTTCTGCATCCTCGTCACCTCTTCGCCCTTGCACGGGCGCTTGTTATCGACACCGCCGCAAGGTTACCCGGCGGCAGTGTCGGTGTCATCCCAGTCCTGGGCTCAGCCGTGTTCTTTTTGCTTGTAGGATGCGATCATCGCCTGCTGCGCCTTGGCGGTGATTTCGGCGCCGGAATAGCCGGTCGCCATCACTTCATCGAAGCTCTTTTGCGGGGCGAGGAAGCCGCTGCGGAAGTAGGGGATCACTTCCTGCGCGAACAGTTCGTGGCTGTGCAGCGTGGCGGAGTGCGAGGCCCAATCTGCGCCCATCAGCATCAGGCAGCCGAACCCGCCCGATTTTTCCTGCAGCCGGCGAATCTGGGTGCGCGCCATCTCAGGCGTGCCGATCACGGCGAAGCCATTCTCGTTGAGCTGCTCGACCGCCTTTTCGGTGCTCGACCAGTCTATCCCCGCGCCGGGGTTGATGTGATCGCGGTAGTTTTCGATCTTGCACAGGCCGTAGCGCACGTCGTCAACCGCCTGCTCATAGGTTTCGGCGATGTGCATCGGCGCCAGCAGGCGCCAGTCGCGCCGGTTGGCGACGTGGCCATGCTTGGCCGATTCATTCTCGACGATCTGCCACTGTTCCAGCAGCATTTCGACGCCGATCGGATTGGTTGCAGCGACGGACAACATGCCCATACCGTACTTGCCCGCGGTGATCGGACCAGACGGCGACATCACGCTGACGCAGGCCATGTCGAAGTTGGAATAGGGCAGCAGCTGCAGCCGCGCCTCGACCATGTTGAACCAGTCGGTCTTCTTCGTCACCGTTTCACCCTTGAACAGGGCGATGATCACATCGAGCGCTTCCTGCAGCATGCGGCGGTTGTTCATCGGATCGAGCCCGACCATCTGCGCATCCTGCACCAGCTGGCCTGGGGCGACGCCGAACATCATCCGCCCGCGCGTCATGTAATCGAGCTGGACGATCCGCTCGGCTACCTGGAATGGGTTGTGATAGGGGATCGTCACCGCGCCGGTGCCGAGCTTGATGTGCTTGGTCCGCTCGGCTGCAGCGGCGATCATCAGTTCGGGACAGGCGATCGTTTCGACCCCGCCGGAGTGGTGCTCACCGATCCAGACTTCATCGAAGCCGACCCGGTCAAGATTCTCGATCAGTTCCATGTCCTGTTGGAAGGCCATCAGCGGGCTGATGTCCGGGCGATGGTACGGGCCGGAGAACAGGCCGAAACGCATGGGCTCTTCGATGAATTTCATGGTGCCTCATCCTCGCTGGGCGGCCGCGCGTTTGCGAACGGCTCGCAGATTTCCGATGTTTTGTCGAAATTACGCAGAGGTTCCGGCCAGTGTCAATCGGCTGGCGGGGAATGGTTGGATCAAATCGCCGAAATGCCGCCATCGACCATATAAGTGGCGCCGTTGACGTATTCGGAGGCGTCGGACAGCAGGAACGCGACGACCCGCGCGACCTCCTCGCGGCGGGCGAAGCGGCGGCTGGGGATGACCGCCATGCGCGCCTCTGCCGCCGCCGAGGGCTGGCCGGGCTCGCTGCCCATGATCGCATCGATCATGCGACCTTCGACCGGCCCCGGGCAGATCGCGTTGACCCGGAGGCCTTCGGGCCCGAATTCGATCGCGGCGCAGCGGGTGAGGCCGAGCACGGCGTGCTTCGAGGCGACATAAGCGCTCATCCCGTTCGCGCCTTTGATCGCGCCGGTGCTGCCGAAGTTGACCACCGATCCGCCCGGCCGGCGCAAGAGCGGGATGCCGTATTTGAGGCCGAGGAACACACCGGTGACGTTGACGTCCATCACCTTGCGGAACAACGTGGTATCGAATTCGGGCGTGGCAGCAGGGCGATGTTCGATCGCGGCGCCGTTGACCAGCCCGTCAATCGGGCCAAGCCCGGCGAAGGCCGCGGCCATTGCCTCTTCGTCGGCGACATCGACCGCGACCGTCGCCAGTGCGCCTCGCGCCCCCGGCAACGCCGCGAGCCGGCCGAGCGCGGCGGCATCCCGGTCAAGCGCGGTGACCCGGCCGCCGAGATCGAGCAACTGGGCAACGATGCTCGAGCCGATATCTCCGGCCGCGCCGATCACGGCGATGTGGCGGCCGGTGAAATCGACCAGCGGCGTTCCTGCCATGTGCCTCTCCTGATTATTGTTGGTCTGGAGGCTGTCGCCGGCTCAGGCTGTTGCCGCCTCCGATAGCGCCGCGCGGTAGCGCACCTCGGCCGCGCCATCGAAATCGCTGTGGCGCTGGAGCTGCTCGGCCCAGTCAATGTCGCGATCGGCGTCCTCGCCGGCGGCAAGCTTGCGCACCTGATTGAAGTAATAGGCGATCGACGAGCCGGTATCGACTGTCGTTTCCTCTTCGGGCGAGGGCAGGCGGGCAATGGTGCCGGCGAGCAGCTGGTTGGGCAGATCGGCGTCGATGCAGAGCGGGCGGGCGAGGCCGATCACGTCAACTTCACCTGAAGCCAGCGCCGCTTCCATCGCGCTGAGCGTGCGGAAGCCGCCGGTGACCATCAGCGGCACGGTGACCTGCGGGCGCAGCTTGGCGGCGAATTCGAGGAAGTAGGCCTCGCGCGCGATGGTCGAGGCCTTTTTGGTGCGGCTGATCAGCTCGCCACTTTGATCGCGGCCGACCATCACTTGCGATTCGTAATTGCCGCCGGAAATCTCGAGCAGGTCCATCCCCGCGTCGCACAGCCAGCGGACCACTTCGCAGGATTCGTCCTCGGTCAGCCCGCCCTTCTGGAAGTCCGAGCTGTTGAGCTTGACCGAGACCGGAAACTCCGCGCCCACCGCAGCGCGGATCGCGCGGGTGACATCGACCAGCAGACGGGCCCGGTTTTCCAGGCTGCCGCCCCAGGCATCGGTGCGGTGGTTGGTCAGCGGGCTGAGGAACTGGCTCATCAGATAGCCGTGCGCGGAGTGGACCTGCACGCCGGTGAACCCGGTCTGCTGCGCGGTGCGTGCGACATGGACGAAACGCCGGACGAGATCTTCGACCTCTGCGCCATCAAGCGCGCGCACCGGGGCATCACCGTACGTCCCTGCCGAGGGGCCGGCGAGCCCTTCCGCAGTTACGCCGGCCTGGCGGCCCGGGTGGTTGATCTGCATCCAGATGTGGGTGTTGTTCTCGCGGCCTGCCGCGGCATAAGCCGCCAACGCGGCGAGCCCGTCGTTGCCGTCGATCGCGACATTGCCGGGGCGTTCGAGATGGCGGCGATCGACCTGGACGTTGCCTGTCAGCAGCATGCCGCAGCCGCCCTTAGCCCAGCGGCGATAGAGCGTAACATGTTCTTCGGTGGCCTGATTGAGCGGGTTGGCGAGCCCCTCGGTCATCGCCCCCTTGGCGATGCGGTTTTTCAGCACCGCGCCGCAGGGTAGGGTCAACGGGCTGTTGAGATGTGCGGGCATGGCGATCCTCCGTGCTGGCCGGGGCGAAGGTGCCCACGCGGCATTTTCCGAGTGCCTATCGGATGCGCCGGGCGCTGTCGATGCGCCAATTGCTGCGCACAGCCGAACGGGTTTGCGGCTTATGGCAAGCCGGGATGGCGCGCATAATGGGATGCTATAAGGCATCGCGCCGGGCGCTTGCTAAAGGCAGTCCGCGCTGCTCCGACTAGCGGGGATCAGTCACTTGTCAGTGCGGAGTGTTTCGCGCACGGATGCAAATAATAGCCGGTGATGGGCATGGCCCGGGCCGAATTGGGGGATACGATGATCGAGGGCGCCGTCCGGGCACGATCAAGGCTGATATGCGCTGCTGCTGCGGTGCTGACTGGCGTGGCCCCCGGCAGCGGCGCCGCGTTCACCGTGCCGAGGGCACGCTGAAGTGGCCGCGGCGGCTCAGTTCGGCAAAGCGATGTATTCTTGCCACAGGCGCAGAAGTTTGTGTGTGCCGGAACCGACAAGCCGTCGTGTTTTGGATTGTCGCAATGGTCGAACCGATATATGCGCCGCTGCAGAGCATAAGAATTGGTCTGTGAACCCGCTTCAGGCGGCGCGCGGACAGGGCAGGAGAGGAGACCGGGCGATACCGTCAGCGTTGCTGTTTGCAGCCATTCCAGCCGAACATCGGCGCGGCGTTTCACTGGGCATTTGGAATACTATCGGTCCGAACTTGATCCAACAGCCGGTTTCGGCAGCGTTTCGGACCATCGCGTAAGTCACCTGATTAACTGTTTTTGATGAAGTGGAGAGGGCAATGAAAAAAGTCTGGTTGTACGTTTCGGCCGGTCTGTGTGCGGGGCTCATCCTGCCCACGATGGCGCAGGCGCAGGAGGCGCAGAACGCCGCTGATGAAGCTAGCAGCAACGACATCGTCGTTACCGCCAACAAGCGCGAGGAAAACCTCAGCAAGGTCGGCCTGACGATCACCGCGATCGGCGCCGCCGAACTGCAGACCCGCCGCGTCGCTTCGCTCGAAGACGTCGCCGGGATCGCGCCGGGCCTGATCTATACGCCTTCGACCACCAACACCCCGATCTTCACGCTGCGCGGCATCGGCTTCAACGAAAGCTCGCTGGGCGTCTATCCGGCGGTTTCGGTCTACGTCGATCAGGTGCCGCTGTCGTTCCCGGTGCTCGCTTCGCACTCGGCCTATGACCTTGAGCGCATCGAAGTGCTGAAGGGTCCGCAGGGCACCCTGTTCGGCCAGAACTCCACCGGCGGCGCGATCAACTACATCGCCGCCAAGCCGACCAAGACCTTCCAGGCCGGCGGCGACGTCAGCTTCGGCCGGTTCAACGCGGTTGATGCCAATGCTTACATCAGCGGCCCGCTCTCGGACAACGTCCGCGCCCGTCTGGCGATCACCGCGCGCAACGCCGATGGCTGGCAGTACAGCTACACCCGCAACGACACCAACGGTAAGGATTCGTACCTGGCCGGTCGTCTCCAGATCGAAGCGGAAGTGGGCAACCTCAAGCTGAACCTGTCGGCCAACGCCTGGCATGACAATTCCGAACCGCAGGCGCAGCAGCTGATCGCTACGCACGAGCAGATCGGCACTGGCGGCAAGGCACTGGACGCCACGCCGCTCGTCGATCCGCAGCGTAACGGCTATTCGGTGACTCCGGCCGGCTGTGCCTCAGGCCAGATCTGCTATCCGTTCTCGCCGTTCAACTCGCGTGCGGCAGACTGGACTGCGCAGGCGCTTGACCCCAACACGGCTACGCTTGACCTGAGCGAAAACGGTTTGGGCAATTTCGGCGTCAGCGACCCGACCACCGCGACTGCGACCCAGTTCAGCCCTTATGGTAACCGCAAGTTCGTTCAGGGATCGCTGCGCGCTGACCTTGATGTCGGTTTTGCCACGATCACCTCGCTCACCTCGTACATCGATTACAAGCAGCAGCAGCGCACCGACGGTGACGGCATGGCGCTGGTCGCCTATGACCTTCAGAGCGGCGAAGGTTCGATCAAGAGCTTCACGCAGGAACTGCGCATTGCCAACAATGGCAAGGGCCCGCTGCGCTGGTTGATCGGCGGCAACTATGAAGACAGCAAGACCCACGAGGACCAGCAACTGCGTTACTGGGCCAACTCGAACTTCTTCTCGAACAACCTCTACATCAACCACAGCGGCGACATTCTGAACCAGAAGATCAAGAACGCCGCCGTGTTCGGTAACCTTGAATACGATGTGAGCGATCAGTTTACCGTCAAGGCTTCGGGCCGTTATACGCACTCCGAAATCAAGGCCTACAACTGCGGCTACACAGCCACCAACGGCAACGTTGACAAGCTGTTCAACATCATCGGCGGCCTCTCCGGGTTCGAATTCGATCCGATCGGGCCGAGCGATTGCTACTCCGTCAATGGCATCGTCGGGCCTATTCCGAAGGACGTCACCGTTACCTCGCCTTACACCACCGACGGTTTCCTTGGTCTCGGCGTCCCAGGTATCCCGTTTGAAGCTACGCTGAAGCAGCACAACTTCTCGTGGCGTCTGGGCATGGACTACAAGATCACCGACAAGGTGCTGTTCTATGCCAACGTCTCGCGCGGTTATAAGGCTGGCAGCTTCCCGGCACTCGCCGCGGCTGCTTTCACCTCGGCGCTGCCGGTGACTCAGGAGAAGGTGACTGCCTACGAAGCCGGCCTCAAGGCGCAGGCGATGGACGGCAAGATTAGCTTCAACCTCGCCGGGTTCTACATGGACTATCGGGACAAGCAGGTTCGCGGCAAGATCTTCGACTTCATCTTCGGCACGCTCGACGCACTGGTCAACGTACCCAAGTCGCGCATCTGGGGTGTGGAAGCCGATGCTACGATCCGTCCGGTCGAAGGCCTGACGATCACCGGCGCGGTGACCTACCTCAACTCGAAGATCACGAAGTTCACCGGCTATGACATCTTCGGCGGCGTCGACAACAACATCGACTCGCGTCCGGGCAACTTCGATCCGACCGGTGGGACGCCGAACACTGAAAACCTTGCCGGTTCGCGTATTCCGTACACGCCGGAATGGTCGGGCTCGGTCAGCGTCGATTATCGTCACCAACTGTCGAACGGCGGCGCGCCGTTCGCCGGCTTCACCGTCAGCGCCCGCAGCAACCAGACTGCGGCGATCGGTGGCGAAGACACCACCCTGCCGGTGGGCGACAACGTCCGCTATCGGATCGCTCCGGGCGTGGGCAAGTATCCCTACATGATCGATGGCTATGCCACGGTCGACGCCCGGCTTGGTTACGAAGGTCCGGACGGCGCATGGCGGGTGATGCTCTGGGGCAAGAACCTGTTCAACAAGTACTACTGGACTGCGGTCATCCCGTCGAGCGACAGCTCGGCGCGCCTGGCCGGCAAGCCGGTGACTTACGGGATCACCCTTGGATTCAAGATCCGCTAAGCACTGGTTTCTTTGACAACGGAAAGGGCGCAGCGCGAGCTGCGCCCTTTTTCGTTGGGGGCGAGGCTTGGGGTTGGTCGCGTGCCCACCCCCAGCCCCTCCCGCCTGCGGGAGGGGAGTCTAACGTTGCGCTGATTGCCCCTCCCGTCCTTCGACAAGCTCAGGATGAGCGGGAGTCTAGTAAGGATGATACTTCCCCCTCCCGCAGGCGGGAGGGGCGCGAGACTTGGTGAGCCGCAGGCGCGCCTAGTCGCAGCGGGGTGGGCATCGGCGCAGCGGGGTGGGCTTCTCCTCCCGGCAATATTCGTTTTGAAATCCGACAGTAATTCGGATAAGTGGAGAAGCCCAATCCCGCGCGTCGATGCGGAAGGTGGCAGGCACGGGATCAAGAGGACCACATGGCAGAAGCAGCAAAGTTCGATTACGACGCGATCATCATCGGGGCCGGACTGACCGGGATGTACACGATGTGGAAGCTGCGCCAGCTGGGCCTTTCCGTCCGCATCATCGAGAAGAACGGCGATGTCGGCGGCACCTGGAACATGAACCGCTATCCCGGCTGCAAGCTCGATTCCGAGAGCTATACTTATGCCTACTCGTTCCTGCCCGATCTCCTTCAGGAGTGGGACTGGAGCAACGAGTTCGCCTCGCAGCCCGAAGTGATGGAATTCTTCAGCCGCGCGGCGGACAAGATGGACCTGCGCAAGGACATCACCTTCAACACCCGTGTGACGAAGGCCGCGTTCGATAACGCCGCAAACAGCTGGACGGTCGAACTCGACAATGCCGAAGCGCTCTCCTCGCGCTGGCTGCTGACCGCGGTGGGCGCGCTGTCCAACCCGATCATGCCGTCGTTCCCCGGCATGGATCTGTTCCGCGGCGAAAGCTACCATTCGTATTACTGGCCGCATGCCCGCAGCGGCTTTGGCGGCAAGGAAGTGGATTTCACCGGCAAGCGGGTGGGCGTGTTCGGGACCGGCTCGACCGGGGTGCAGATCATCACCGAAGTCGGCAAGACGGCCGAGCACCTGACCGTGTTCCAGCGCCACCCCAACTGGTGCGCGCCGCTATGCAACAAGCCGATCGAGCCGGAGCGGATGGCCGAGATCAAGGCGCGGTACAACGACATATTCGCCCGCTGCGAAAGCACGACCTCGGGCTTCCAGCACGATTTCCGGTTCGCGAGCAGCGAGGGCACCACCGCTGAAGAGCGCGAGGCGGTGTTCGAGGAAGTGTACAACCAGTCGGGCTTCGAGATCTGGGTCGGCCACTATGCCGACATGTTCACCAGCCCGGTTTCGAACGGCTACATCACCGATTTCATTGCGAAGAAAATCCGCCAGCGCGTCAAGGATCCGAAGATTGCCGAAAAGCTGATCCCCAAGGATCACGGCTTCGGGCTGAAGCGGGTGCCGATGGAATCGGGCTATTACGAGACGTACAACCGGCCCAGCGTTACGCTGGTGGATCTGGTGGAAACCCCGGTCGAGGAATTCACCCCGACCGGCATCCGCACCAGTGACGCGTTCCATGAATTGGACATCCTCATCTATGCCACCGGGTTCGATGCGATCATCGGCGGGCTGAAGCAGATGGACATCCACGGCATCGGCGGCAAGACGCTGAAGGAATCGTGGGCCGATGGGCCATTCACGTATCTCGGCCTGCAGATCCCGGAGTTTCCCAACCTGTTCACGCTGGTCGGCGCGCACAACGGCGCGACCAACTGCAACATCCCGCGCTGCGCGGAAGCCCAGGTCAACTGGGTGACCGAGATGTTCACGAAGATCATCGAGCAGGGGATCGAACGGGTCGAGGCCGACGAGGCCAAGGCCGAAGAGTGGACCCAGCACGTCTATGACGTTGCCGCGCAGACCCTGCTGCCCACCGTCACCAACTCATGGTTCTGGGGCGAGTTCGGCAAGGGCCCGAAGCGCGGCCACAAACTGCTGGTCTACAACGGCGGCAACCCGGCCTACCGCGAGCGGGTCAGCAAGGTCAAAGCCAACGATTACGAAGGTTTCGTGATGAGCTGAAGCGGGGGCGGGGGTCTGGTGGCCCCCGTTCTTGTGGCGCTTCAAACCGTGATCACGTGCTGCATGATCCCGTCCCACGGCATCAGCGCGGTGCCCAGCTCGCTACGTTCATACCCGACGTCAAGCGCCGCCGCCCGGGCATAAGCTGCCGCCACCGCCGGCCGCGCGACAAGCGCGTCGCGCCAGCGATGGACGTGGGGATAGGCCTCTACCCCCTCGGCCGGCGCGAGATAGGCGACCCAGGGATAGCAGGCCATGTCGGCGACCGAATAGGCCCCGGCGAGATAGTCCGCCGCCGCCAGCCGTTCGTCCATCGTCCGCCAGATGCGGGCAAACATCCGGTCGTAGCGATTGAGCGCATAGCTGTTGTCAAACTCTGGGGCGATGATCTGGGCGAAGGCGCGGAAGTGCCATAGCTGCCCGCCGATCGGGCCGAGGCCGCCCATCTGCCAAAACAGCCACTGCATCACTTCGCCGCGCTCGCGCGGGGTGGCGCCGATGAACTGTCCGGTTTTTTCAGCCAGATATTGGAGGATCGCGCCGGATTCGACCACCGTGGCCGGCTCGCCGCCATCAGTCGGGGCGTGATCGACGATGACCGGGACCTTGCCGGTTGTCGCCCCGCCCAGCTTGCCCGGATCGAGGTGCGCGCCCTGGCTGAGATCGACCGGGACCAGCCGGTATTCCAGCCCCATCTCCTCCAGCGCGATGCACACCTTGTAGACGTTGGGGCTGGTGGCGAAATAGAGGTCGATCATCGCGGTCGCTCCGGTCAGCGGATGAACTGCCGCACGTAATCGCGGCCAAGGCCAACCTTTTCAAAATGTGCCGCGGCCTGTTCGATGCGGGTGAAGACATCGGCATAGCCGACCGGCTTGCCGTCATCGTCGAGTTCGATCAGCGTGCTGGCGATGTTGAACAGCGTTTCGGATCCGCCGGGCCGGCCGATCAGGGTGTGGACGTCGCCCGCCGGTTCGACCAGAAAATCGCCGGCCCGGGCGACCCAGTCGCGCTCGGCATAGTGCCATTCGCCCGAGAGGACATAGGCATGGACCGGCGAAGGATGGGCATGGCGGGTGATCTTGCCTTCGCACTGGATGCGGGTGACGTTGACCCACGCGCCGGCATTGGTGTCGAACATCAAGGGGCGCATCCACACCCCCTCTTTCGCGGCCGGCACCCATTCGCGCGGATCGTCGCTGCGGGCGCGGGCGAGCAGTTCGGCGGGGCGGAAATCGGTGGCGCGGTTGAGGATCATCACTTCGTCTCCGGTAAGGCATAGGCTTGGATGGTCCGGCCCAAGGGCAGGGATTGCGAGGTTACGTGGCCGGTGGCGGCGATCACCACGAACTGGCGGCCGCTTTTGGGGCCAAGGTAAGTCATCGGATTGGCATTGCCACTCGCCGGCATCCGCGTCGACCACAGTTCGGCCCCGCTCTCGGTGGAAAAGGCCCGGAACGTCCGCTCCTTCTGGCCGCCGAAGAAGGTCAGCCCGCTGCGGGTGACGAGCGTGCCGCCGAACCCGGGCATGCCCATCGGGATCTTCAGGCCCGATTCCAGCCCGAACGGCCCGCTGTCCTGCATCGTCCCGACCGGGCGCTGCCAGCGGACTTTGCCGGTGGTCATGTCCACCGCGGTCAGCCGGCCATATGGTGGGGGATTGCACAGCGTCCCGAACGGGGTGGTGAACCCGCGCAGCTTGGCGCCATAAGGCGTTCCCGCCATCGGCTGGGGAATGTCGAAGTTGGCGGTGCTATGGCTGTCGCCGCTGGCCTTGGCCTTGGCGATCAACCGGTCGGTTTCCGCGCGTGGGACCAGGTAGATCAGGCTGGCATACTGCAGCGAATTGACCATCAGCAGCTTGCGCTCGGGATCATATGAAACCCCGCCCCAGTTCTGCCCTCCGCCGATGCTCGGGAAGATGATCGATTCGTCCAGTCCCGGCGGGGTCTCGCGTCCGTCATAGCGCAGCTGGCGAAAGCGGATGCGGCACCACAGCTGATCAAGCGGGGTCATCCCCCACATCGACCGTTCGCTGAGCACGCCGCCCGAAAAGTCGGGTATGCCCACCGAGAACGGCTGGGTCGGCGCCAGCCGCTCCTCGGGCACTTTTCCGCGCTGCGGCGCCGGGCGTTCTTCCACCCGGGTCAGCGGAACCCCGGTGCGCCGATCGAGCACGAACACTTCGGATCGCTTGGTCGGCTGGACCAGCGCCGGGATCGGGCCGCCCGGGCCGGGGAAATCGATCAGAGTCGGCTGCGAGGCAACGTCGTAGTCCCACAAATCGTGATGCGCGGTCTGGAATGACCAGCGCACCGCGCCGCTCACCGCATCGATCGCCACCACCGAACTGCCGTATTTCTCGCTCAGCGGCGAACGGTTGGCCCCGAAATGGTCGGGCGGAGGGTTGCCGGTCGGGACGAACACGAGGCCCAGCGCGGCATCGACGCTCATCGGCGCCCACGAATTGGGGGTCGAGCGGGTGTAGCTCTGTCCTGGCGCCGGCGCGGCATGGTTGCCGGGATTGCCCGCGTCCCATGCCCAGCGCAGCTTGCCGGTGGCGACATCAAAACCGCGGATCACGCCTGAAGGCTCGTCAGTGCTGACATTGTCCGCCACCCAGCCGCCAACCACGATCGTGTCGCGCACGATCCCCGGCGCCGAGCTGACATAGTAATACCCTGTGGCAACCTCGCCCAGCCCGTCCTTGAGATTGACGAAGCCGGCATTGCCGAAGCCGGGGCAGAGGCGCCCGGTCTGGCTGTCGAGCGCGATCAGCTGCGCGCCATAAGTCGCGGTGATAATCTTGCGGGCGCAGAACGGCGCGGTGCCGTCGGCCAACCCGGGTGCGCCATCGTGATAGGCGACCCCGCGGCAGGTGCGCACGACCGAGCCGCCGGCTGGGTCGACCTTGGGATCGAACCGCCACGCCTGCTTGCCGCTATCGGGATCGAGCGCGAAGACCACGTTGGTCTGGGTGCAGAAGAACAGCTTGCCATCAACCATCAGCGGGGTCGTCTGCATCGGGCTCGGCGTCGGCTGCGACATCGGATCGATCCCGGTGTCGAACTGCCACGCCAACTTGAGCTTGCTGACATTCTCTGGCGTGATCTGGCTGACCGGTGAAAACCGGGTGCCGCCATCGTCACGGCCCCACACCCGCCATTCGCCAGGATTGCCGGCAATCGCCAGCTGCTCGCGCACCGCCGCACCCTGCGCCGCGATCTCCATCGGCGAACGCAAGTGGCTTGCCGATACCAGCGCCACCCCGGCCAGCGCGACCAGCGCTGCGGCGTTGCCACCGCGGCCCAGCGGGCGGCGCACCGGGGGTAGCGCGAACAGTAGCCCGATCACCGCCGGGCCGAAGATTCGCGCCGTCAGCTGCCACGCATCAAGTCCCGATTCCCACAGCGCCCAGCCCATCGTTGCGGCCAGAAACAGCCCGTACAACCATCCGCCGCGCGCCTCGCCGCGCCACGTCCACCATCCGGCCAGCGCCACCGCGATCCCGCCGACGAGGTAATAGGCCGATCCGCCGAGCAAGAGTAGGTAGGCTCCGCCGCCGGCCACAGCCAGCCCGATCGCGAAAAGGATCGCCGCAACGATCCGTGCCGGCCACAACGTCATCCCGCCTGTCCCCTGTTCGGGGCCTGCGCCCCCGCGCCGTGCATCCGCCCAGGGCATCAAAGCCCGGTGCCGCCGTCCATCGTGAATTCCGAACCGGTCGAGTAGCTCGATTTGTCGGAAGCCAAGTGTATCACCACTTCGACCACATCGGCGGTGATACCGGTGCGGCCGAGCGGCACGGTTGCGGCCAGTTCGGCCAGCGCGGCCTGATCGTTAGGGCCGGCGATCATCGGCGTGGCGATCAGCCCTGGGTGGACCGAATTGACGCGGATCTTGTGCGGCGCCAGCTCGCGCGCGACTGCCTTGGTCATGCCGGTCACCGCCCACTTGCTGGCGAGATAGGCGAAGATGCCAGGATAGCCGCGCTGCCCGGCGCCCGAACCGATATTGACGATCGAGCCGCTGCCATTGGCGATCATCGCCGGCGCCGCTGCCTTCATGCCCAGAAACACGCCCAGCTGGTTGACGTTGGTGTGCGCGACGAACTGCTCCTTGGTGGTTTCGAGCATGGTCCCCGGCCGGAATATCCCGGCGTTGTTGACCAGCACGTCCAGCTTGCCGAACCGGTCAAGCGCGGTCTTTACCACCACGCCCCACTGCGCCTCGTCGGTCACGTCGTGATCCAGCGCCACCGCCGCATCGCCCAGCTCGGCAGCCACCGAGTGTACTTCGGGCAGCACGTCGGTGAGCACCACTTTGGCCCCTTCGGCCACGAACGCGCGCGCCTCGTCTGCGCCTTGTCCGCGCGCCGCGCCGGTGATGATCGCCACTTTGCCCTCAAGCCTGCCTGCCATGTCGCTCTCCATTGGTTTGCAGCCCGCAGTCCGGGCCTATATTTGCGGCATATGTTCGGGAATTTCCGGGCCGGGAACAAGCAGAATCTTATATCTGCGAGAGCTTGTTTGCCGGCGGACCTCACCGTATGATTTCCGAACATAATTGGAATTTCGGGAAGGATAGCAGGATGGACGAAGAAGCGGCAAAAGCCCTCAGCGTCGCGATGTTCAAGGAAGGCACCCCGGCCGATCATGACGCGCCGATCAGCGAGTGGCGTGACGGGTTCGAAGCGATGGCGGCCAAGCTCGGCCTACCAGCAGACCTCGTGATCGAATCGCTGACCATCGGTGGAGTCCCCTGCATCAAGGTGACCGCGCCCGGCACCGATGCAGCTCGGCTCGTGGTCCACTTCCATTCAGGTGGCTACGTGATGGGCTCGGCCAATGCCTACCGGGAATTCGCCGGTCGACTGTCGGCCGCCACCGGCGCGCCGGTGCTGCTGCCCGATTACCGGCTCGCGCCCGAGCATCCTTATCCCGCCCCGGTGGAAGACGCACTCGCGGTCTACCGCGCACTCATCGCCGCGCACGATCCCGGCAGCCTGCTGCTCAGCGGCGATTCCGCCGGGGGCGGGCTGTGCCTCGCCACGCTGATGAACCTGCGCGATCTTGGCGTGCCGCTCCCGGCGGGCGGCATCGGCATCGCCCCGCTGCTTGATCTGGCCGGTGAGGGAGGCAGCGCCAACATCCCCAGCGATCCGCTGATCAATCGCGATCTGATCGTGGGCATGGGCAAAGTCTATATCGGCGAAATCGATCCGCACGAGCATCCGCTTGCCTCGCCGCTGTGGGGCAATCCCGCCGGTCTGCCGCCGATCTATCTCACCGCCAGCAATTCCGAAGCGCTGCGCGACGATTCGGTGCGGATGGCGGCCAAGATCGAGGCGGCGGGCGGAACGGTCACGCTGTCTCTGGTCGATGGCTACGTCCACATCTGGACGTTCTTCCCGTTCATCGGTGCTGCTGCGACAACGCTCAACGAGATTGGTGATTTTGCAAGGACCTGCTGGGCCGACTGAGCGGTCATGATCAAGCGCCATCGCCCCGAAGCGGTGCCGCTTGATGAGCCGAAGCCAGCGGGGCAGGGCAAATCGCGCCTGCTTTTCTGCTCATCCCGGGGCAGGCCTTCCGGCTTGCCCCGCCTTCGGCTGAGGCGGGAGGTCTTTACGCAACCACGCCTTCTAACTGCGCTTTGGCTGCCGTGCTCTTCGCCTCGGAAATCACTGTCTCGCTGAACAGGCGCATCGATGCCTGCGCCAGTTCGCGCGGCATGCCGCTGTAATAAAAGCAGCCGGCCAGACTTATCTCGGGGCCGACACCGCGCACACGCTCCTCTATCTTTTCCAGGACTTGCGCGGGGCTGCCTATCCCAACTTGCGAAAGGACGTATGCCTCTGCCGCAGCTTGTGCGCCCGCTTCGCGCAACGCGGCGGCGTCTGCTGCATAGCTGCTATAGCCTTTCGCATTTTCGAAATGCTGCCCATCCATCTCGTAGTGGCGGACAACGGTGTGGAAGTACTCAACCACATATTTCATCGCCAGATCGAGCGCTTCGTCCGCACTTTCGCGAACCATGAAGAAATCGGCCATCACATAATGTGGGACCTTGGTCGGATGATTGGCCCGCAAGGCATCCGCATAGGAATTGTACAGGGGCATCATCTGGGCAAGCGGCTTGCTGGTAAAACTCAGCAGCTTGCCGCCCAGCTTGCCTGCCATCGCTGCCGATTCCGGCGACATACCGACGCTGACGAAGTTGTCGAGCAGACCGGGGCGTGGCGCGGGGTGTATCGGCGCGCGTGGCTGTTTGTAAAAGGGACCGGTTCCTTCGATCTCACCGGTGCGGAGAGCGTTCAGAACCATTGCGACTGATTCATCGAATCGGCCCCGCGATTCGTTCATGTCGATCCCAAACAGATCGTATTCCATCCGCGCCAGCCCGCGCCCGAACCCCGGGATGCAGCGTCCGTTGCTGAGGTGATCCAGAAATGCGAGCTTTTCAGCGGCGCGCAGGGGATCGTTCCACGGCAGGATTACCGCGGCGAGGCACAGCTTCAACGTCGTGGTCTTACCGGCCAGATACGCGAGCGGCAGGAAATTGTCCGGACAGGCCGAATAATCGATGTCGAAATGATGCTCCGGCGAGCAACAGGCATCAAAGCCAAATCCCTCAATCTGCTCCATCAGCCACATTTCGTCCTGGACGAATTGCCGTGCAGGGCGGCCGGCGCCCGGGTCCTGCCAGAGGGGAGTGTAGTAGATGTCCATGCTCGTCTGTCCTGCCTGCAAGCTTCAGTTTACGGCGCAGTGGCAAAGCACGCGGCACCGCCGGTGGTTTGGTGGTAGCGCGTGATCGCGGCCAACCGTGTGGCAATCCTCAGTCCCGTCGCGGGCGCCTTTGCGCCTCGCACTATTGCCGAAGATTTCTGCTTGGTCCGTTCCATTGTCAAGTGATCTGCCCCCTTCTGAGTGGCCCAATTTCTATTTTAGAATTGGCCACGAAGGAGGAATGGAATGGCGAGGAGGCACAAGCCGGAAGAGATCATCGGCAAGCTGCGTGAAGCGGAGATCGTGTTGGCACAGGGCGGCACGGTGGCAG
>CANGQZ010000004.1 GCA_947455865.1 Sphingomonadaceae bacterium | reverse complement strand
CGCGCCGGTTGATCAGGTGCTTTTCCATCTTGAAATCAGGGATGCCGTAGCGCAGCAGCCCGCCGATCCGGTCGCTCTTTTCGAACACCGTAACCGAGTGGCCGGCCCGCGCCAGCTGCTGCGCGCAGGCGAGCCCAGCGGGGCCGGAGCCGACCACCGCCACGGTCTTGCCGGTGCGCTCGGCCGGCACTTGCGGGGTGATCCAGCCTTCCTGCCACCCCTTGTCGACGATCGCGCATTCGATCGATTTGATCGTCACCTGCTGGTCGACGATGTTGAGCGTGCAGCTTGCCTCGCACGGGGCGGGGCAGATGCGGCCGGTGAATTCGGGGAAATTGTTGGTCGAATGGAGGTTGTCGAGCGCGGTCTGCCAGTCCCCCTCATAGACGAGGTGGTTCCAGTCAGGGATCTGGTTGTTCACCGGGCAGCCGTTGTGACAATAGGGAATCCCGCAGTTCATGCAGCGCGAAGCTTGGCCCTGCAGCGTGGCCGGATCGTGCGGGATCACGAACTCCTTGTAGTGCTTCAGCCGCTCCGCCGGGTCCGCATACGTGCGGTCGCTGCGGTCGATTTCGAGGAAGCCGGTTTCCTTGCCCATATCGAAATGCTCCCCTTATTCCGCTGCGACCGAGGCGGCTTCGAGCCGCTCGGCCTCAAGCTGGCGCAGCGCGCGCGCATAATCGCGCGGCATGACCTTGACGAACTTCGCCAGCGCCGCGCCGAAATCGTCCAGCAGCGCGCGCGCGCGCTTGCTGCCGGTGTGCAGGTGGTGGCGTTCCAGCAGCACGCGGATGCGATCGGCATCGTGGCGCAGCATATCGCCCATCCCCGGATCGGCGGCGCCATTGGTCCGCTGTTGCGGCCGGCCGGCGCCCTCATCCTCATCGCGCTCTGCCGCCACGGGCAGCAGATCGACTTGCGCCGGATTGCACAGCTGCGCAAAATCGCCCGCCTCGTCATAGACATAGGCGATCCCGCCGGACATCCCTGCGGCAAAGTTGCGCCCGGTGCGGCCCAGCACGCAGACGACCCCGCCGGTCATGTATTCGCAGCCATGATCGCCGGTGCCTTCGACCACCGCGACCGCGCCCGAATTGCGCACCGCAAAGCGTTCACCGGCGACGCCGTTGAAGAACGCCTCACCGGCGATCGCGCCATAGAGCACGGTGTTGCCAACGATGATGTTCTCGGTCGGCTCGCGGTCGACATGCGGCGGCTGGCGCACGATCACCCGCCCGCCCGAGAGGCCTTTGCCGACATAGTCGTTAGCATCGCCGGTCAGGTCGAGAGTGATGCCGTGGGCGAGGAACGCGCCGAACGACTGGCCGGCCACGCCCTTGAGGGTGATGTGGACAGTGTTGTCGGGCAGGCCCTCGTGGCCATAGCGCTTGGCCACTTCGCCCGAGAGCATTGCGCCCACGGTGCGGTTGACGTTGATCACGCTGCGTTCGATCCGCACTGGCTGGCGGCTTTCCAGCGCCTCGGCGGCGGCGGCGATCAGCTGGTTGTCGAGCGCGTTCTCCAGCCCGTGGTCCTGCGTCTCGCTCCAGTTGCGGGTGGTGCCGGCGACCGGCTCGACCCGGTGGAGCAGGCGCGAAAGGTCGACCCCTTGCGCCTTCCAGTGGTTGATCGCCTCACGGGTATCGAGCCGGTCAACCCGGCCGATCATCTCGGCGACGGTGCGGAAGCCCATCTCGGCCATGATCGCGCGCAGTTCTTCGGCGACGAAGAAGAAGTAGTTGATCACGTGCTCGGGCTGGCCGGTGAACCGCGCGCGCAGCACCGGGTCCTGCGTGGCAACGCCGACTGGGCAGGTGTTGAGGTGGCACTTCCTCATCATGATGCAGCCCGCCGCGATCAGCGGCGCGGTGGCGAAGCCGAACTCATCCGCCCCGAGCAGCGCGGCAATCGCCACATCGCGCCCGGTGCGCAGGCCGCCGTCCGCCTGCACCGCCACCCGGCTGCGCAAGTTGTTGAGCAGCAGGGTCTGCTGGGTTTCGGCAAGGCCGATTTCCCATGGCGACCCGGCATGGGTGAGCGAGGTCAGCGGCGAAGCGCCAGTGCCGCCTTCATAGCCCGAGATGGTGATATGATCGGCCCGCGCCTTGGAGACGCCGGCAGCCACCGTGCCCACGCCGACTTCGGAGACGAGCTTCACCGAAACCCGCGCGACGGGGTTCACGTTCTTGAGATCGTGAATCAGCTGGGCGATGTCTTCGATCGAATAGATGTCGTGGTGCGGCGGCGGGCTGATCAGGCCCACGCCCGGGGTCGAATGGCGGGTCTTGCCGATCACCTTGTCGACCTTGTGGCCGGGCAACTGGCCGCCCTCGCCAGGCTTCGCGCCCTGCGCCATCTTGATCTGGATGTCGTCGGCGTTGACGAGGTATTCGGTGGTCACCCCGAAGCGCCCGCTCGCCACCTGCTTGATCGCCGAACGCAGCGAATCGCCGTTGGCCAGCGGCACGAAGCGCGCCGGGTCCTCGCCGCCTTCGCCGGTGTTCGATTTGCCGCCGATCCGGTTCATCGCTACCGCCAGCGTGGTGTGCGCTTCCCAGCTGATCGAGCCATAGCTCATCGCCCCGGTGGCGAAGCGCTTGACGATTTCGCTCGCTGGCTCGACCTCGGAGATGTCCAGCGGGGTCTCCGCCGGGACCAGCGCCATCAGCCCGCGAATGGTCAGCATGCGCTGCGACTGGTCGTTGATGGTCTGGGCGAATTCCTTGTACTTTTCGGGCAGGTTGCCGCGCACCGCGTGCTGCAGCGCGGCCACGTTCTGCGCGGTCCACGCGTGCTCTTCACCGCGCAGCCTGAGGCCATACATCCCGCCGACATCGAGCATCGAGCGGTAGATCGGGCTATCGCCATAGGCTGCGGCATGGCGCCGAACGGCCTCCTCGGCCACCTGCTCCAGCCTGACGCCCTCGATGGTGGTGGCGGTGCCGGTGAAATAGGCGTCGACGAACGCGCTCGACAGGCCGACGGCGTCAAAGATCTGCGCGCCGCAATAGGACTGGTAGGTTGAAATGCCCATCTTGGACATGACCTTGAGGATGCCCTTGCCGATCGCCTTGATGTAGTTCTTCTGAACCTCATAAGTGCTGAGCGGCAGCTCCCGGCGAAGGCGGATCGCCTCAAGCGTTTCGAACGCCACGTAAGGATTGATCGCCTCGGCGCCGTAGCCCGCGAGCACGCAGAAGTGGTGCACCTCGCGCGCCTCGCCGGTCTCCACCACCAGCCCAGTCTGCATCCGCAGCCCTTGGCGGACAAGGTGGTGGTGCACGGCGGCGGTGGCGAGCAGCGCCGGCATCGGAATGCGATCCGGCCCCTGTGCGCGGTCAGACAGGATCAGGATGTTCTTGTCGGCCAGCACCGCCTCGGTCGCGGCCCAGCACATTTCCTTGACCGCCTGCTCGAGGCCGGCCGCGCCGCCAGCGGCGTCCCAGGTCATGTCGATCGTCTGCGTACGGAACGCGCCGTCCAGCGCCGCCTCGACCGAGCGGATCTTGGCGATATCATCGTTGGTCAGGATCGGCTGGTCGATCTCCAGCCGCTTGTGGCTGCCGGCATCGTGACCGAGCAGATTGGGGCGCGGCCCGATCATCGAAACCAGGCTCATCACCAGTTCCTCGCGGATCGGATCGATCGGCGGGTTGGTCACTTGCGCGAAGTTCTGCTTGAAATAGTCGTAAAGCAGACGCGAACGGTTCGAAAGCACCGCGATCGGAGTGTCGGTGCCCATCGATCCGATCGGATCGTCACCAAAGATCGCCATCGGCTCAAGGAACTTGCCGATATCCTCCTGCGTATAGCCGAACGCCTGCTGGCGATCGAGCAGCGTGGTGGTCTCGATCGCCAGCTGGGCCAGCTCGGGCTCGACCACCGACAGGTCCTTGAGGTTGTACTGCGCCGCTTCCAGCCATTCGGCATAGGGCTCGGCCTTGGCGAGCTGGGCCTTGATCTCCTCGTCCTCGATGATCCGCCCTTCGGCGAAATCGATCAGCAGCATTTTGCCCGGCTGCAGCCGCCACTTGCGGACGATATTGTCTTCCTTGATCGGCAGCACGCCGCTTTCCGATGCCATCACCACCAGATCGTCGGTGGTCACACAGAACCGTGCCGGGCGCAGGCCGTTGCGATCGAGCGTCGCGCCGATCTGGCGGCCATCGGTGAAGGCCACCGCCGCCGGCCCGTCCCACGGCTCCATCAGCGCGGCGTGGTATTCGTAAAACGCGCGTCGCTCCGGGCTCATCAGCGGGTTGCCCGCCCATGCCTCGGGGATCAGCATCATCACCGCATGGGCGAGGCTGTAGCCGCCGGCCAGCAGCAGTTCGAGCGCGTTGTCGAGGCAGGCCGTGTCTGATTGGCCGTGCGGGATGATCGGCCACATCTTGTCGAGATCGGGGCCGAGCAGTTCCGATTCCATCGTCCGCCGGCGCGCGTTCATCCAGTTGACGTTGCCGCGCACGGTGTTGATCTCGCCGTTGTGGGCAATGAACCGGAACGGATGCGCCAGCTTCCAGCTGGGGAAGGTGTTGGTGGAAAAGCGCTGGTGGACAAGGCCGAGCGCCGAAACGCAGTCCGGATCGCGCAGATCGTCGTAAAAGCTGCCGACCTGGGTGGCGAGCAGCAGGCCCTTGTAAACGATCGTGCGGGTCGAGAAGCTCGGCATGTAAAGCTCGGCCACGCCGGGCAGCCCGTGCTTTTCGGCGAGCGCCTCGAGCGGGTTCTGGGTCTGCTTGCGGATCGCCAGCAACTTGCGCTCGAACGCGTCCTGATCGGCGCAGTTCTCGCCCCGGCCAACGAAGCACTGGCGGATCACCGGCATCGATTCGCGCACGGTCTGGCCCAGCCCGGCAAGCGTCACGGGCACATCGCGCCAGCCGAGCAAGGTCTGGCCTTCCTTGGTGATGAACTTTTCGAACTGCGCGACAATCAGCTCGCGGCTGGCCTCATCCTGCGGCAGGAAGCACATCGCCACAGCGTAATCGCCGACCGGGGGCAGCGCGATACCAGCGCCGCCGGCCCAGGTGCGGAACAGCCGGTCGGGCAGCTGGATCAGGATGCCAGCCCCATCGCCCAGCAGGGGATCGGCGCCTACAGCGCCGCGATGATCGAGGTTTTTCAGGATTTCCAGGGCCTGGGTCACGATCGCATGGCTCTGCGCGCCCTTGATATGGGCGACGAAGCCGACGCCGCAGGCGTCATGCTCATTGCGCGGATCATAAAGGCCCTGGGGCTTCGGCAATCCCATCGATACGTCCATCCTGTGCAGCGCGCCGGTCGGCCGCGATGGCGACCGGCATTCATAGCAATCGAGCGAAACTCACCGCGCCGCAAAATGCAGCGAAGTTGCGCACCGCTCGCCCATGAAGACAGGATAGTCGTTTTGCAACCGCGAACCTAGCCCCCCGTTTGGCCGGGGGCGCTTGCGGTTGCGGCGGCCAGCGGCCGCAAGCGGCTCAGGCCGCGCCGCTCATCCGCTGGAGCGCGGCCAGCGCCTCGCGCAGTTCGCGTTCGGTCTCGGCCGGATCGCTTGCGTTGGCCGCAAGCGGGGGGCGGAAGGCGCCAAGCGTCGGGGCGGTCGCTCCGCCGGGGTGTCCGATCGGGCGCACCGGGCCCAGTTCGGGCGCTGGAGACAAGACCTCGCCGCGCAGGGCAGTGCGCGCTGGCGGCTTCATGTCGAGCAGCGAACTGAACGGCGGCTCTTCGCTGGCCTCATCGTCCAACTCGTCGGCCAGGGCCGTCGCTGCGGGGCGGGCAAAGGCCGGGGCCTGCTGGCCAGCAGCCTCGAAGTCGTTCCCCAGCCCGGGGGTGCGGAGCGCTTCGGGCATATCGAACAGCCGTTCCGGCTCGGCCGACTGTGGGGATCTTGCCTCTGCCGGGCGCTGCGCGCGGCCTCCGGTTGCGGCGCTCCGCGCGGCCAGCGCCAGCGCGAAACGCTCGATCAACTCCACTGTGCCAAGCTCGTCCAGCGGCGCACGGCGCAGCCGTTCGGCGGCGCTGGCATCGCTCGGGGCTCTTGCCGCCAGCGGCAGAGGTGCGAGCGCAGCAGGGATGGAACGGGCCTGCGGCGATGCATCGCCTTCGTCCAGCGATGCCGTGCCGAGCGGTTCAGCAACCGGAGCCGGCCCAGCCACGTCCATCCCCTCGCCAAGCTGTGCAGCATCGAATGCGGCCACCGTCGCTTCGGGCGAAAGTTGGATTGAAGTCTCTGGCCCAGTTTCAGGAAGTACCGGCCCAAGCGGGGGTAGCGAAGCCAGATCGTCGCGCATCAGCATCGGCGGCGATTTGCCCGGCAGCGGCGCAACCTCGAGCGGGGCCTGCGGGGCCGCGCTATCCTCGCTTGTCAGCACGCGCCGGCGGCGGGGCTGGGCCGAGCGGGCGGCGTCGAGCCGGGCGAAGTCTTCGCCGTCATCGTCAGTCGCGTCGAACGTAATGGGGTTCTCGTTCGCGCTCGTCCCCGTCTTCGCTCTCGGCACAACCACAGCAGGCGCGCGCTGGCGCGATTGCGGTGCCGCGGCCAAGCGGCGCGCGAGGAGATAGCCGGTCAGACCACCGCCAAACGTCAGCAGCAGCGCCAGCAGCATCTGCGCCGTAAAGCCAAGCGGCGGCGCAGCTGCGGGCACAATCAGGTCGAGGTGCGTCGCCAGCACGATCCGTTCGAGGACGCTGGCGCGAATCGCCAGGCTGCCAAGGCCCAGCAGCGCTGCGAACCACAACGCAACCACGGTCGGAAACAGCGGATGATGGCTAAGCGGCGCCGGTCGCTGCGATTTTGCTGCCATTGGTCAAGCCTGGTCCATTTCCCCGCACCACCCGTTCAGGCGGCGGCGCCGATCTCCGGCGCAAGACCGTTCGCTAGCACGGCTTGGTAAACAGCAAGATAACGACTGACGTTCAGCGCCCAGTCGTGATGGGTGCGGACATGGTCGCGGCCATGGGCGCGCAGGGTGTCCCAGCGCTCCGGAGCCAGCAGCAGGTCGCCCAGCGCCTGTGCGCAGGCGGACGGATCGTCGGGCGCGAACAGGGTGCCGGTGATCCCGTCGGTGATCAGTTCGCGGTGCCCGCCCACCGCCGATGCGGCGACCAGCTTGCCCTGCGCCATCGCTTCGAGCGGTTTGAGCGGGGTGACCAGTTCGGTCAGCCGGCGGGCTTTGCGGGCATAGGCCATCACGTCCATCAGCGCATAGTACCGTGCCACCTCGCCATGCGGGACGCGGCCGGTAAAATGGATCGCCGCCGCCGCAGGCGATGCGGCCACTTGCGCGCGCAGCGCCGCATCGCACGGCCCGCCGCCCACCAGCAGCAGCCGCGCGCCGGGCAACCGCTCCAGCACTTGCGGCATGGCCGCGATCAGCACGTCCAGCCCTTCGTAATCATAGAAGCTGCCGATGAACCCGATCACCGGGCCCTCGCCCAGCCCAAGCTGCGCAGCCAGCGCGGGTTCGGGTGCCGGCGGATCGCCGAAAAGCGCCAGATCGACCCCGTTGGGCGAAAGCGTGATATGCCCCGGATCGAACCCGCGCGCCGCCAGATCGCCCTTCAGCCCGGCGCAGATCGTCACCACCGCGTCGGCGCCTGCCACCACGTGATTTTCCAGACTGCGGGTCAGCCGGTATTTGAGCGAACCTTCCTCTCCGGTGCCATTGCCAACCGCGGCATCCTCCCAGAACGCGCGAATCTCGTAGACCAGCGGCAGGCTGCGCCGCCGCGCGATCCGCAGCGCCGCCATGCCGCACAGCGCCGGCGAATGGGCATGCAGCACATCGGGCTGCCACTCGGCGCAGAGCAGGTCGATCGCCGCCGCCAGCCGCGCAATCTCGCGCCATTCGCGCAGCACCGGCAGGCCCGCCGCAGCGCCCACGGTGCGGTGAAAGGTCAGCCCGTCGATCGCCTCATGCGCCGGGCCTTGCGCCTGATGGCGCAGCCCGGTGATCGCGCGCACCTCCAGCCCGGCGCGTTGCTGGGCCTTGAGAATCGCCCGGGTGCGAAAGGTATAGCCGCTTTGCAGCGGCAGCGAATGATCGAGGATGTGGAGCACGCGCGTCATGGCGATTTCCTTGGCAGACAAGGCTTAACGCGGCGTCAACCGGGGGCCGCTAAGCCGACCGGACCATGGTGGATTACTTCGCAATCGGGCTGACACACCTGCTTATGGCGCTTGCCGCCTGGCGGCTGGTGATGCGCGACGATCTCGATAGCGAGCCGGACCCCGGCGCGGACGACATCAGCCCGGATCAAGCCGGTGCTTGATCTCGCGCTCGCTGCGTTCGTCATGGGTCTGATTGCGCTCGGGCTGCGCCGGCCTTTTCTGTGGGTGCTGGCCTACCTTTATGTAGATATCGTCGCGCCGCAGAAGATCTCCTACTTCCTGCTCGCCTCAATCCCGCTTTCGCTGATCGTGTTCGTGCTCGCCTTCGCCGGCTGGCTGCTGATTGACGACAAGGCCAACAGCCGCTTCACCCTGCGGCAGGGGATGCTGCTGGTGCTGCTCGCCTATTGCGGGGTGACCACGCTCACCGCCGATTCCCCGGTCGAGGCGGCAGACAAGTGGGCGTGGGTGTGGAAGGCGCTGGTCTTCGCGATTTTCCTCCAGCTGACCTTGCGCACCAGGCTGCGGATAGAGGCTGCAGTGCTGTTCATGGTGCTCTCGGCCGGCTCGATCGTGATTACCGGGGCGATCAAGACGCTGGCCTCGGGCGGCGGGTATGGCTCGCTCCACTTCTTCGTGTCGGATAACACCGGGCTTTACGAAGGTTCGATCATCAGTTGCGTCGCGGTGGCGATCATTCCGCTGGTGCTGTGGCTGACGCGCCACGACACGGTGTTCCCGCCCGATTGGCGGGTGCGCCTGTTCGGCTATGCCCTCGCCTTCGCCTGCCTGCTGATCCCGGTCGGAACGCAGGCGCGCACCGGGCTGCTGTGTGTGGCGCTGCTAGGGGTGCTGTCGCTGCGTTCGGCAAAAAACCGTTTTCTATACCTCGGGGCCATGGCGGCGCTGGCGCTGGTGGCGGTGCCGTTCCTGCCGAAATCGTTCACCGAACGGATGCAGACGATCGAAAATCACGAATCCGATCAATCGGCGTCCACCCGGCTCGCGGTCTGGGCGTGGACGATCGATTACGCCAAGGAACACCCGCTGGGCGGCGGGTTCGATTCGTTCCGCTCAAACAAGCTCACGATCCGTACGCGCGATGCCGCCACCGATGGCAATACCACAGCGGTGGCGGTCAGCACGTTCGAGGATCAGGGCCGCGCATTCCATTCAAGCTATTTCGAGATGCTGGGCGAACAGGGCTGGCCTGGGCTGACGCTGTGGCTGTGCCTCCAGCTTTCCGGGTTGTGGCAGATGGAACGGCTGCGCCGGCGCTGGCGCCGCCGCGCCGCTGCCCCGGGGGCCGGGCCAGAGCGGCAGTGGCAGGCCCCGCTCGCCGGCGCGCTGCAGCACGCGCAGCTCGTCTATCTGCTCGGTTCGATGCCTTCGCCGATTGCACCGAGGATCGCCAGTTCATCCACGTCAATCCCGAGATGGCCAAGGCCACCCCGCTGGGCAGCACCGTGGCGCACGGTTTCCTGACGTTGTCATTGCTCTCGGCGATGGCCGAAAACGCGCTCGACAAGCCCGAAGTGCAGTTCGCCGTGAATTACGGGTTCGACAAGATCCGGTTTCTGAACTTCGTCAAATCGGGCAAGCGCGTGCGTGGCCGGTTCAAGCTGCTAGAACTCGCCGAAAAGCGCCCCGGCCAGTGGCAGGGCAAGTTTGAGGCCACCGTCGAGATTGAGGACGAGGCCAAACCGGCGCTCAGCGCGGAGTGGATTTTCCAGTACTTCGGTTGAGCAGCAATTGGAGGCTGAAGCCCCTCAGGCGACTGCCTTGAGGCCTTCGCGGGCGCGGTGCGTGGCGATGAAGTCCTCGATCACCGGGGCGATCCGCTTACGCCATTTGCCGCCATTGAAAATGCCGTAGTGGCCCACTTCCTTGGCCAGCAGGTATTGCTTGCGGTCCTCGGCCAGCCCGGGGGTCAGCTTGAGCGCGGCCCTGGTCTGGCCGATGCCCGAGATATCGTCGTTCTCACCTTCGATCGCCAGAAGCGCGGTGTCGGTGATGGCGCCAAGATCGATCGGCTGGCCGCGATGTAGCAGTTCGCCCTTGGGCAGCGAATGGCGCTGGAACACGTGCTCGATCGTCTGGAGGTAGAATCCGGCGCTCATGTCGCAGACCGAACGGTACTCGTCATAGAACCGCTTGCTCGCATCGGCGCTCTCGCCGTCGCCGTGCACGAGGTGCGAGAACATCTGCCAGTGGCTCATCATGTGCGATTGCAGGTTCATTGATAGGAACCCGGCAAGCTGGAGGAACCCCGGGTAAACGCGGCGTCCCGCGCCCGGATAATGCAGCGGCACGGTGGCGATCACGTTGTTCTTGAACCACGAAAGCGGGCGGGTGACCGCGACGTCGTTGACGCTGGTGGGCGCTTCGCGGGTGTCGACCGGGCCGCCCATCATGGTCAGCGTGGCCGGGCGGCAGGGATGGCGCGATGCCCCCATCACCGCCGTGGCGGCGAAGGCGGGCACCGAAGGCTGGCACACCGCCAACATGTGCGCGCCAGGGCCGATGTGCTCCAGAAAACCGATCAGATAATCGATATAGTCGTCGAGATCGAACTCGCCGGCGTCGAGCGGGACCATCTTGGCGTCGGCCCAGTCGGTGATGAAGACCACGTTGCTTTCCAGCAGCCGCGCCACCGTGCCGCGCAGCAGCGTGGCATAGTGGCCGCTCATCGGCGCCACGATCAGCAGGCGCGGGGCATTCTCGGGAAGCCCTTCGTGGTTAAAGCGCAGCAGGTTGCCAAACGGGCGGCGGGCCACGGTCGCCTCGGTCACGGTCCACTCGGCCCCACCGACTTTGACCGTATCGATGTTGAACAGCGGCTTGCCGCGCGGTGCCGCCGCGTGCGCGAACACGTCAAGCGCCGAGGCCACGACCGGGCCCATCCCGAAATAACCGAACGGCATCGCTGGGTTGTTCAGCAGTTCGGAGCCGACCGAAGCCAGGGCGCTGGCGCTCGAAAGGAACGCGCGATTGAGTTCATAAGCGTTGTAAAGCACTTGCGGTGATCCCGTCCTGCTGCGCCTGCGGCGTCATTATTGTCGCCTAATTGGCCCTTCGCGCAGTCCATTGCAATGCAGCATGGCGCGAGCGGGCGGTTAAAATTGAGGCAGGCGGCGGCGGCGGGCCTTTCTCCCACCGCGCCGGTGCGCTAGGGCACCGCGCCATGGCCTCTTCGCCCGCCACCCCTGCCGATCCCGGCACCGCACCTGCTCCCGATCCCAAGCCGGCCCGCAGCCTCGGGCCGCTCGGGATGATCTGGCGGCTGGCGCTGAACTATCCGCGTCAGGTGCTGTTCGCGCTGCTCGCGCTGCTGACCACCTCGATGGCGACTATTGCGATCCCGATGCGGTTCAAGGCGATCATCGATCAGGCCTTCGGTCCCGGCGCGCAGATCGCGCAGATTGACCGGGCCTTCACCGTGATGCTGGTTATCGTGCTGGCGCTCGGTCTCGCCACTGCGGTGCGGTTCTACTTCGTCTCGTGGCTGGGTGAGCGGGTCGTTGCCGATCTGCGTCAGGCGGTGCAGCAGAACCTGCTGCGGCTGCCCCCCAGCTTTTTCGAAATGAACAGCCCGCGCGAAATCTCTTCGCGGATGACTTCGGATACCTCGCTGATCGAAGTGGTGGTCGGCACCACCGTTTCGGTCGCGCTGCGCAATCTGATCACCGGGATCGGCGGCACGGCCTATCTGTTCTACCTCGCCCCGCGGCTCACGCTCGAACTGATCATCGCGATCCCGCTGATCATCGCCCCGATCGTGTTTTTCGGCCGGCGGCTGTCGAAGGCCTCGCGCGCCAGTCAGGATCGGATCGCCGATATCGGCTCGCTGGTGGCCGAAGTGCTCGGCGCGGTGCGGGTGGTGCAGTCGTTCAATCAGGAACCGCGTGAGGCGCAGCGCTTCGCGGCGGCGGTCGATCGCACTTTTGCAGCGGCGCGGCGGCGGATCACGATCCGCTCGATCATGACGGCTGCGGTCATGGTCCTTATCTTCGGGGCGATCACGCTGCTGCTGTGGCAAGGTGCGGTGGCGGTGGCCAACGGCACGATCAGCGGCGGGACGATCGCCGCCTTCGTCGTCACCGGCGGGCTGGTCGCGGGCGCGTTCGGCGCACTCACCGAAGTTTACGGCGATCTGCTGCGCGGCGCCGGCGCGGCCAGCCGCCTCAACGAACTGCTCAACGAACAGCCGGCCATCGCGCCGCCGGCACGGCCCACCGCGCTCCCCCAGCCGCCGCGCGGCGGGCTCAGCTTTGAGTCCGTAACCTTCCGCTATCCCTCGCGGCCCGAACAGGCCGCACTGGCCGATGTCTCGCTGACGATTGAGCCGGGCGAGACGGTGGCCATTGTCGGCCCTTCAGGGGCGGGCAAGTCCACCGTGTTCCAGCTCGCCCAGCGATTCTACGATCCGCAGGCCGGCACGATCAAGCTCGACGGGGTGCCGCTGACTTCGGCCGATCCGGCCGAAATCCGCCGCCGCATTGCGCTGGTGCCCCAGGAAGGTGTGCTGTTCGCCGCCGATGCGCGCGACAACTTGCGCTATGGCAACTGGGATGCCGACGATGCGGCGATTTGGGAAGCGGCACGTGCAGCGAATGCCGAAGGCTTCCTGCGCGAACTGCCGCAGGGGCTCGACACCTTCCTTGGTGATAACGGCGCGCGCCTCTCGGGCGGCCAGCGCCAGCGGATCGCGATTGCCCGCGCGCTGCTGCGCGATGCCCCGATCCTACTTCTGGATGAAGCAACCAGCGCGCTCGATGCCGAAAGCGAGCGGCTGGTGCAGGATGCGCTCGATCGGCTGATGGCCAGCCGCACCACGCTGGTCATCGCCCACCGCCTCGCCACCGTTCGCCAAGCCGATCGGATTGTGGTGATGGATGGCGGCCGGATCGTCGAGCAGGGCACCCACGATGCGCTGACCCGGCAAGGCGGGCTTTACGCGCGCCTCGCCGCGCTGCAGTTCGACGAACGGCCGACCGTCACCGTCGAATGACTTTGCGCGCCCGGGGCGGCGCGCTAAAACGGCTGGATGGTTGCACCCGCAACGAAACCCAGCTTCAAGGACCTCGCCCGCTCATGATCCGACGCTTACTGACCGGCGCCGCGCTTGCCGCGATCGCTTTTGCCGCGCCCGCGCTGGCCGAAACCCCCGCCGCTCCATCCGTCCCGGCGTCAGCCAGCGATTGGGGCCGCGCCGGCCTCCAGACCCAGTGGATGGACCACTCGATCAAGCCGGGGGACGACTTCGGCCGCTACGTCAACGGCAAGTGGCTCGATAGCTTCGTCATCCCGGCGGACAAGGTCGGCTTCGATCCGTTCGAGCAGCTAAGCGAACTGTCAGAGGCCCGGCTCCACGCGATCCTCGAAGAACTCGCCGCCAAGCGGCCCGCGCCGGACAGCGACGAGGGCCGGGTGATGGCGGTCTATGCCGCGTTCATGGATCAGCCCGCGATCGAACGCGCCGGCATGGCCCCCGCACGCCCCTGGCTCGATCGGATCGCTGCGGCGAAGACCATCGCCGATGTCTATGCGCTGTTGGCCGCGCCCGGCTATCCCAGCCCGCTCAACAGCACCGTCGGCCCCGATCCCAAGGCCAGCGAGGTTTACGCGCTCTCGGTCGATCTCGGCGGGCTCGGCCTGCCGGACCGCGATTACTACTTGTCCGATAACCCCCGATTCCCGGCGAAACGCGCAGAATACAAGGCTTACCTCGCGCTGCTGCTGGGTGAGGCCGGATACACCGATGGCCCGGCCAAGGCAGAGGCGATCTACACGCTCGAAACCGCGCTAGCGAAGACGATGTGGGACCGCGATGTGATGCGCGATCCCACGCTCACCTATCACCGCCTGACTCTGGCCGATCTCTCCGCCCTGCCCCACGGCGCGGACGCGGTCGCCTTCGTCAAGGCGCTCGGCCCCGGTGCGGCATCGGCCACCAGCGTGCTGGTCAGTGAAATCCCGCCCACCCCGGCCGAACTCGCTGCGGCCCGGATCAGCTCCGAAGACGCTGCCAAGAAGCTTGGCGGCGGGCTTCCTGCCGCGCTCAAGGTGATCGCCGAAACCCCGGTGGAGGTCTGGCAGGCGTGGCTGACCGCGCGGTTCCTGTCGGACCATGGTTCGTACCTGCCCAGCAAGATCGACGATGCGCGTTTCGCGTTCTACGGGCGCTCACTCTACGGTCAGCCGGAACAGCGCGCGCGGTGGAAGCGCGGCATCACTGTGGTCGAACGCTCGCTCGGCGAGTTGGTCGGCAAGATCTACGCCGCGCGCTACTTCCCCGAGGCGAACCGCGTGGCGATGTCCGAACTGGTCGCCAATCTGCGCAAGGCGATGGCGGCAAACCTTGCCCAAACCACCTGGCTCGGTCCGCAGACCCGCGCCGAGGCAGAAGCCAAGCTTGCCGCGTTCACCCCCAAGATCGGCGCCCCGGCGAAGTGGAAGGACTATGCCGGCCTCACCGTCACCCCGACCACGGCTTTCGCCAACGCGCTGGCTGCGGAAAAGTGGGCCAGCGTGTTTGAGGATCGGCGCATCGGCCAGCCGGTCGACCGCACCGAATGGGCGATGCTGCCGCAGACGGTGAACGCCTATTACGATGCGACCAAGAACGAGATCGTCTTCCCCGCCGCGATCCTCCAGCCGCCGTTCTTCAACATGGCGGCTGATCCGGCAGTCAATTACGGCTCGATCGGCGGGGTGATCGGGCACGAGATGGGCCACGGCTTTGACGATCAGGGCGGTCAGTTCGATGCCAAGGGCAACTTGCGCGATTGGTGGACCGCCGAAGACAAGGCCCGCTTCACTGCACTGGGGGACCGGCTGGCGGCCCAGTTCGCCAAGTTCTGCCCGTTTGACAACGGCCAGACCTGCGTCAACGGCAAGCTGACGCTGGGCGAGAACATCGGCGATCTGGGCGGGATGAGCCTCGCTTACCGCGCCTATCACCTCTCGCTGAACGGCAAGCCCGCCCCGGTGATCGACGGGCTCACTGGCGATCAGCGCTTCTTCATGGCCTGGGCGCAAGTGTGGCGCGGCAAGCTGCGCGAAGAGACCGCGCGGCAATACCTGCTGGTCGATCCGCACGCACCCGCGCAGTATCGGATCAACGGCATCGTCCGTAATTTCCCCGAATGGTACAAGGCGTTCGGGGTCAAGCCGGGCGACAAGCTTTACCTGCCGCCGAAGGATCGTGTGCGGATCTGGTGAGGGTGGCTGGCGCGGCGGATTATCTTTCCGCATTCCGCCGCCGTCCGGCCTTGACACATCGGCCACGCCCGGCTTGACCGCCGGGCCATGACGCAGACCATCACCGCCGTTCTCCTCGGCATTGTCGAGGGCCTGACCGAATTCGTTCCGGTCTCCTCCACCGGTCACCTCATCCTCGCCACCGAACTGTTCGGGTTCGATGCGGATGCGTGGAAAGTGTTCAACGTGGTGATCCAGCTCGGCGCGATCCTTGCGGTCGTGGTGCAGTACTGGCGCACGTTCTGGGCGGTCGGCCTGGGGATCCTGCGGCTCGAACCGATCAGCCTTGCCTTCCTGCGCAACATCCTCCTCGCTTTTGCGCCTTCGGTGGCGGTCGGGCTGGCGGCCAAGAAATACATCGATGTGCTGCTCGGCAGCCCGCTGGTGGTCTGCGCCGCGCTGATCGTCGGCGGCATTGCCATCCTGATCATTGAGCGCACTGCCAAGCCCGGCCCGCCTTCGGGCATTGGCCAGCTACCGGCGCGGCAGGCGCTCGGCGTCGGGTTGATCCAGTGCGTCTCGATGATCCCGGGGATCAGCCGTTCGGGCGCGACGATCATGGGCGCGATGGCGATGGGGATCGAACGGCGCACCGCAGCCGAATTCAGCTTCTTCCTCGCTGTGCCGACGATGCTCGGCGCGACCGTGCTCGAACTCCACGACAACAAGGACGCGCTGATGAACGGCGCCGGACCGGTCGGGTGGAGCGAGATCGGCATCGGTTTCGTCGTTTCGTTCGTGGTCGCGCTGGCAGTGATCAAGGGCTTCGTGGCTTATGTCAGCCGCCACGGGTTCAAGCCCTTCGCGTGGTACCGGATCGTCGCCGGGCTGGTTGCCGGAGCGTTTCTGTTGCTGCGCTAACCCTCTGACTTTCCCGCGCTTCGTCGCAAGCGGGGAACCATGCGCAGAGGCGGCGATTTCCTTCTGCAGAGAACAGCAAAGGAAATTCATCATGGGCCTCCTCATTCTTATCATCGTCGGCGGCATTCTCGGCTGGCTTGCCAGCATCGTCATGCGCACTGATGGCCAGCAGGGCATCTTTCTCAACGTGATCGTCGGCATCGTCGGCGCGTTTCTGGCCGGGATTTTCCTCAACCCGCTGCTCGGCGGTGGCAACATCATGTCGGGCAATTTCTCGGTCAACTCACTGCTGGTCTCGTTCCTCGGCGCGGTCGTCCTGCTGGCGATCGTCAACCTCGTTCGCCGTGGTTCGGTCCGGTAACCTAGGCGGCCCTACGGCAGCATTCAGGGGGACGGCAGCGGTGCTGCCGTCCCCTTTTGCTTTCCGCGCCGGGCTGGCGCAGGATGTGACCCCGCGGGGAGGCAAGGCCATGGCAAAGCTCAAGCACCACAAGTACGACAAGCTGCTCAAGCCGATGCAGGAAGATCTCGAAGTGGTCGCCCGCTGGGCCGAGCACACCGGCGCGCGCATCGTGGTCCTGTTCGAAGGGCGCGATGCGGCGGGCAAGGGCGGGGCGATCGCCGCGATTTCCGAAACGCTCAATCCGCGCCAGTGCCGAGTGGCCGCGTTGCCCAAACCAACCGCGCAGGAAGCCTCCCAGTGGTATTTCCAGCGCTACATCGCGCACCTCCCCGCCGCGGGTGAGATCGTGCTGTTCGATCGCAGCTGGTATAACCGCGCCGGGGTCGAAAGCGTGATGGGGTTCGCGAACCCCGCGCAGGTCACGACCTTCCTCGAACAGGTCCCGCCGTTCGAGCAGATGCTGGTCGACGATGGCATCCTGCTGTTTAAATATTGGCTCGCCTGCGATCAGAAGGAACAGGAAAAGCGCTTTGCCGAACGGCTCGCCGATCCGCTCAAGCGCTGGAAACTCTCCCCCATCGATCTCGCCGCGCGCGAAAGATACAGCGAATATACCCGCGCGCGTGAGGCGATGCTGGAGGCGACTCACACCGCCCACGCACCGTGGACGGTCGTCGATTTCAACGAACAGCGGCGCGGCCGGCTGACCGTTATCCGCGATCTGCTAGATCGGTTGCCCGAACGCGATGTGCCGCCCGATCCCCTCGCGCTGGCTCCGCTGGCCGGAAAGCCGGGCAAGGAGAAGTTCGGCGTGGTCAAGCCGCTCAAGCGGTTCGAGGCTTGAGCGCGGCGCCCTGCGCGCGCCTCGCTTGACTTTTGCCCGATTCCCCCGCAGAGGCCGCTGCCTTGCCGGGCGGTGCACGCGTTGCGCCGCTCGATCCGTTTTCAACGCCTGCCCAGGAATGTCGCCATGGCGAAGCCCGCAACCGTCAAGATCCGGCTGGTCTCCACCGCCGATACCGGTTTCTTCTATGTCACCAAGAAGAACCCGCGCAACACGACCGAGAAGATGACCTTCCGCAAGTATGATCCGGTCGTGCGCAAGCACGTCGAGTTCAAGGAAGCCAAGATCAAGTAAGCCGGCAGAGCCCGGCCGGCGCCCTTCGCGGGAACCGGCAGGGTTCACTCCGGGTTCAAGGCCCCGCCGCTAGGGAACTCGCCATGAACCGCCTGATCGCATCCATTCGTATCGCAACTGGCGCCGCCGTTTCGGCGGCGCTGTTCGTTTTCGCCGCGCTCGTTGCCCCGTCCGCCTCGGTGGCCGCCCAGTCCGCCGGCGATCTTGACCGAGCGGTCGAGGCGTTGCGCGGCATCACCACCCTGCAGGCCAACTTCACCCAGACCGATCGCTCGGGCCAGAGCGTCGGAGGCACGCTCACGCTCAAGCGCCCCGGCAAGCTGCGCTTCCAGTATCAGCCCGGCGTGCCGATGCTGATCATCGCCGATGGTTCGGCGCTGATCCTCGTCGATTATGAGGTGCGGCAGGTCCAGCGCTGGCCGATCAAGAACAGCCCGCTCGGCGCGCTGCTCGATCCCACCCGCGATGTGAAGAAGTTCGGCACGCTCCAGCAGACCAGCGATCCCAATGTCGTCAGCATCGAAGTGCGCGATCGCGGCCATCCCGAATACGGCATCATCACGCTGGTGTTCCAGCGCAAGGCCTCGGCCCCGGGCGGGCTCGAACTGGTCGGCTGGGTTGCGCTCGATTCGCAAAGCCGCCGCACCACCATCCGCCTCTCCAACCAGCGTTATGGCATGGCGGTGAGCGAAAACATGTTTCGCTATAACGATCCGCGCGGCCCGTCTCATCGATAGCCGCGAACGCTTCGTCCGGATGGTGCCGCTGGCCTGCGACAATCCGCGACAAAGTTGATGGTCCCGTTCACTTGCGAGCAAGGCGCGGCTCCCTATATCCATACTCGACAAGGCGGTTTGAGGCGGGTTTCCCCCCTGTTGCCCAGGCCTCTCCAATGCCTCCTTGTCAACGCGTGACGAACGCACAACGGAACCCTCGCCCCACTGCCCCCGGGGCGAGGGTTTTTGTTTGTCGCATTGCCGGCTTCATGATTGGGGCATTGCCCAATGCGCCGGGGTGGAAAAGCGGCGCGCGCGTCCCTAGAGCAGCTGGCATGGTCTCAATCGCCACCTGGAACATCAACTCGGTCCGCCTGCGCGCCGATCAAGTCGTGCGCTTGCTCGAGCAAGAGGCGCCCGATGTGCTGTGCCTGCAGGAGATCAAGACCCCGGAAAGCCACTTCCCGCACGATGTGTTCGAAGCCGCCGGCTATGTTCACCGCGCGGTTCACGGGCAGAAGGGCTATCACGGCGTCGCCACGCTCAGCCGCATTCCGCTGCGCGAGTTTTCCCGGTACGATTGGCAGGACAACGGTGAGGCGCGCCACGTCGGGGTCGAACTGCTGGGCGCGGGGCAGGGCCTGATCCTCGAGAATGTCTATATCCCGGCCGGCGGCGACATTCCCGACCGCGAGGCCAATCCCAAGTTCGGCCAGAAGCTTGATTTCCTCGAACGGATGACCCGCTGGGCTGCGGCGATCGAACGGCCGACGCTGATCGTCGGCGATTTCAACATCGCCCCGCTCGATTGCGACGTTTATGATCACAAGGCGCTGCTCAAGGTGGTCAGCCACACCCCCATCGAAGTCGCCGCGCTCCAGCGCTTTGCCGATGCTCACGGCTGGGTCGATCTCGGCCGCCAGCACATCCCCGCGCCGGAGCGGAACTATTCGTGGTGGTCCTACCGTTCGTACTGGCGCGAAAAGGATCAAGGCCGGCGGCTCGATCACATGTGGGCCTCGCCGCAGCTGGCCCCGCAATCGCGGGCGCACCGCTTCGTCGAGGCAACCCGGCGGTGGGAACAGCCTTCCGACCATATCCCGCTGATCACCGAGTTCGCGCTGTGAGCAGCCCTGCCCGGCGGGTGGCGCTGGCGATCGATGCACTGCGCCATGGCTGGCCGATCCAGATCGACCGTGCGCTGGCGCTCCTGCCGGCGGAAACCGGGTTCGGCCCCGGCGTCACCGCGCCGCAGATGCTGATTTCGGCGGCGCGCGCCGCCACGCTCAAGCTCGCCAACCAGCGCGCGGCGGCGGTGCCCGAAGCCCCGGTGCTGATCCGCAGCGGTGCCCGGTTCGATCTGGCACAGGCACGGGCGCTGGCCGATCCGGCGCTCGATCTGCGCTTTCCGCTCAAGGGCCCATTCCTCGCCGAGCCGCTGGCTGACCGGGATGCGGCCACGGCGGCGATGGAGCTCGCCCGCCTCGCCGGCATTCTTCCCGCTTTCCTCGTTGCGCCGACGCCGGCGGGCGAGGCCCAGGCCGTTGCCAGTAGCGATCTGGCGGCGTGGAAGGACACCGGCCAGATCGTCATCGCCAGCCGTGCCCGGCTCCCGGTCGCCGCCACCGACGATGCCGAGATCGTCGCCTTCCGCGCCGCCGACGACCATCGCGAGCATGTCGCGCTGGTGATCGGCGTGCAGACGGCGGACCGTGCACCGCTGGTCCGGCTCCATTCGGAATGCCTCACCGGCGATATCCTCGGCAGCCTCAAGTGCGATTGTGGCCCGCAGCTGCACGCCGCGCTCGCCGCGATGGCGGCCGAGGCGGCCACTGGCGGCTGGGGCGTGCTGCTCTATCTGCGCCAGGAAGGGCGCGGCATCGGCCTGATCAACAAGCTGCGCGCCTACCGCCTGCAGGATCAGGGGTTCGATACGGTCGATGCCAACAACCGGCTCGGCCTGCCCACCGAAGCGCGCGATTTTCCGGTGGCGGCACGGATGCTCACCCTGCTCGGCGTCGGCGCGATCCGGCTGATGACCAACAACCCCGCCAAAGTCGCGGCGCTGGAGGCAGTCGGGGTCACGGTGGCCGAGCGGGTCCCGCACCAGCTTCCGCCCAATCCGCACAACCAGCGCTATCTCGATACGAAGCGTGACCGGACCGGACACTTGCTCGGGTAGAATTTGTTTCGATGCGCCCGCTCAGGCTGAGCTGGTCGAAGCCCGCGGCTGCCTCAGCGCTTGTCGAACCGCGCCAGCCCGGCGCCCAGCGCATTCTGCCCCAGCGACAGCGCATCGCCCGACCAGTCGGCCACGAACGCGCTCTGGCGCGATACGCCGGGGGCAAAGCGGGCGTCGTTGCCCTCGATCGTCAGGAAATCGGATGGATGCGCCTTGCCCTCGGCGGAAACCGCGATGAACGCAGAGTAGTTTTCCTTGTTGCGCCCCTGCACGAACCAGTTGCCGACAATGCGCCCGGTAGCGCCCGCCGGCAGGTCGATCATGTAGTTGGTCGCCTGCCCCGCCGAATCGTCGAAGCTTGATGCCAGCACCGCGATCCGTGCCGACCGGCTCTTCACGTAATGCCCGCCGCGCCCCGCCTCGAAGCGGCTGCGGGTCACGGTCAGCGCGCCGTAATCGCCCACATAGACCGAATGCGCGCAGCCGCCGCCGCCTTCGCAGGTGCCCAGCCGGGTGAAAGTGGATTTGTCGATCGCGATGGTCCCGGCGGGATCGTTGGCGGTAAGGATGCCCTGCTGGCTGTCGTGGAACCAGCTTTGCGAAACGGTCAGGTTGCCTTGCTCCAGCCGGATGCCGGCGCCGTTGCCCTCACCCACGCGGATATCGGCAAAGGCCAACCCTTCGATCCGCGCCGAGCGCCCGCGCAGCACCAGCGCGGCCTTGCCCTCGCAGGTCATCCCGGCCAGCGTCGCCTGCCCGGGCTGGGTGGCCACATAGAGCACGTCGCCGCGCTCCTGCACCGCGCAGTCGGCATAGCGGCCGGGCGCGAAGCGGATCGTGCCCATCCGTCGCCGATGGCGTTCACCGCATCCTGCAGCCGGCCATAAGACCGTCCGGTCTCGACCACCGTGTAGGGGGCCTGCGTCTCGGCGAGCGACGGCGCGACCGCGAGCACGGCGATGAGGAGCGGAATCAGCAGGCGCAGGACATACTTCATGCCCGCGAGAATAGCGCAAGCTGCTGCGCGCCGGGGAAAATTTGGACGGCCTGTCCCGCTGCGGGGCAATCTCCCGGGCATTCGTTCACACGCCCTCATCCGTGCGCGGCGGGCGCCCTCTGCGCGGTGCCTTGCTGGCCGTCAGCCGCACCCCCCGCCGCGCCAGCGCCTCGCGCAGCAGCACTTCCACTTCGGCATTGACCGAGCGGAAATCGCCCGCCGCGGCCCGCTCCAGCGCGGCATAAAGCGCCGGATCGAGTCGCAGCGCAAACGCCTTGCGGGGCGGAGCGCCCATCGCCCGCGCGCTACTGGTACAGCGAGCCCGCGTTGACCACGGGCTGGGTGTCGCGCTCGCCGCACAGCACCACCATCAGGTTGGAGACCATCGCCGCCTTGCGCTCGTCGTCGAGGTGGACGACGTTCTTCTCGGACAGCTGGGTCAGCGCCATCTCGACCATCGTAACCGCGCCCTCGACCAGCTTCTTGCGGGCGCTGATCACAGCCTCAGCCTGCTGGCGGCGCAGCATCGCTCCGGCGATCTCGGGGGCATAGGCCAGATGGGTCAGCCCACACTCGTCCACCGTAATTCCCGCCGTCACCAGCCGGCGGTTGAGTTCGGCGCGCAGCTCGGCGTTGATCTGTTCGTGGCTGCCGCGCAGCGTCACTTCCTGATGCTCGATGTCGTCATAAGGATAGCGTGAGCCGATCGCGCGCACCGCCGCCTCGATCTGCACGAACACGAAGGCTTTGTAATCGTCCACATCGAACAGCGCCTGCGCCGTATCAGCAACGCGCCAGACCACGTTGGTGGCGATCTCGATGGGATTGCCGCGCAGATCGTTGACCTTGAGCTTTTCCGAAACGACGTTGTTGGCGCGCACCGAGATGCGGGTCTTGCCCATCCAAGGCCATACCCAGCGCAGCCCGGGGTTGCGATCGGTGCCGCGGTACGAACCGAACAGGGTGATCGCCGCCGCCTGATTGGGCTGGATCATGTAGAAGCCCTTGGCGATCAGGATCAGCACGATCGGCAGGAACACGATCGAGCCCAGAAAGCTCAGAATCGCCGAATCGCTCGGTTCGCCGCCGCTGCCGGCAAACGTGGTGATGCGCACCACGAACAGGAACAGCATCGCCAGAAAGATCAACAGCATCAGGTAACCGCTGGTGCTCCACGCGCCGCGCTCGCGGCTGGCGGTCATCGCTGGGTGGTCATGTAGTTCGGACATCGTGGCCCCTCCGGCTTAAATGCGATATCAATTTAATATCGCTAGCCGGCGGGGTCAAGTTTCAGATACAACGGGATTGCGCCCGGCGCCCGCCTTTCAGAACTGCTTGATTACAGACAGGAATGCGGCGCCATAGGCCTCCAGTTTGCGCGCCCCCACCCCGCCGATTCGACCCAGCTCAGCCAGCGTGGCCGGCCGCGCTGTCGCCATCTCGCGCAGCACCGAATCGTGAAACACCACATAGGGTGGCACGCCCGCTTCCTGCGCCAGCTCGCGGCGCAGCGTGCGCAGCGCATCGAACAGCGGATCGCCAACCGGGTTGGCCGCCGCCCCGGCGCGGCGGCGGGTGCGCTCCTTGCGCGGGGTCAGGACGATGCTGACGTCCACCTCGCCTTTCAGGATGGCCCGCGCGTCTTCGCCCAGCGCCAGCCCGCCATGCTCGGTGGCGATCAGCGCGCCGCGCGCCTGCAGCGCCCGGGCCAGCGGCTTGATCAGGTTGGCCTCCTCGCTGCCGATGATCCCGAACACCGAAAGCTGATCGTGCCCGCGCGCCAGCACCCGCTCGTCGCATACCCCGGTCAGCACCTTCTCCAGATAGCCGAGGCCGAAGCTCTGCCCGGTGCGATAGACCGCAGAGAGCAGCTTGCGCGCGGTAACGGTGGCATCCGCCACCCCCGGCGCATCTAGGCAGTTGTCGCAGTTGCCGCAGCGCTCGGGCGGATCCTCGCCGAAGTGGCGCAGCAGCAAGGCGCGGCGGCAGCCCCCGGTCTCGACCAGCACCGCCAGCGCATCCAGCCGCGTGCGCTCGCCCGGTTGGCGCGCCGGCTCGACCTCGGAGAGCCGCTGGCGGGCGCGGGCGAAATCGTCCGCCCCCCATAGCATTACCGCCACTGCCGGATCGCCATCGCGCCCGGCGCGGCCGGTTTCCTGATAATAGGCCTCGATCGATTTGGGCAGCCCGGCATGGGCGACAAAGCGCACGTCGGGCTTGTCGATCCCCATCCCGAAGGCGATCGTCGCCACCATCACCATGTCCTCGCTGGCCACGAACGCGGCCTGATTGGCGGCGCGGACCTCGCCCGGCAGCCCGGCATGATAAGGCAGCACCGCCCGCCCGTCCGCGCCCAGTTGGCCCACCAACCGCTCCACCTGCATCCGCGTCGGGGCATAGACGATCCCCGGGCCGGGTTGCTCGGCGAGCAATCGTTGCAACTGGCGCACCGGCTGGTCGCGCGGCTGGATCATATAGCGGATGTTGGGCCGGTCGAACCCGGCGATGATCAGGCCATCGTCGGCAATGCCCAGCTGGGCCAGGATATCGGCGCGGGTGTGGGCATCGGCAGTGGCGGTCAGCGCCAGCCGGGGGACGCTGGCGAACTGATCGAGCAGCGGGCGCAGCAGGCGGTAATCGGGGCGGAAATCGTGGCCCCATTCGGAAACGCAGTGCGCCTCGTCGATCGCGAACAGGCAGATCTCGGCGCGGCTCAGCAATTCGCGGAAATGCGGCTGGCTGGCGCGCTCGGGCGCGACGTAGAGCAGATCGAGCTGGCCGGCCCGGAACCGCTCGATCGTTGCCTCGCGGTCCATGTCGGCGCTGGTCAGCGCGGCGGCGCGGATGCCGTTGGCCTCGGCGCCGCGCAGCTGATCGTGCATCAGCGCGATAAGCGGGGAGACAACCACGCAGGTGCCCTGCAGGATCGTCGCGGGCAGCTGATAAGTCAGTGATTTGCCCGCCCCGGTCGGCATCACCGCCAGCGTCGATTGCCCCGCCAGCACCCGCGCGACCACGTGCTCCTGCACCCCGCGAAAGGCGCTGAAGCCAAAGGTGGCGTGCAGGGCATTGGCAACATCGTCGCGGGCAAGCGTGGCGGCGGTCATCGCCCCGCTATGGCAGATCGCCTGCCGTCGCGGAACCGCTCCTAATCGAGATTGGCCCTAATCCAGATTGGGCCGCAACCAACGCTCAGCCGTCGCCAGATCGATCCCGCGCCGCGCGGCATAGTCTTCCACCTGATCGCGCCCGATCCGCGCCACCCCGAAGTACTGGCTTTCGGGGTGGCCGAAATAGAACCCCGAAACCGCCGCGGTCGGCAGCATTGCCTGACTTTCGGTCAAGGTGATCCCGGTGTTGTCGGTGGCGGCCAACAGCTCGAACAGGATCGGCTTGAGGCTGTGATCGGGGCAGGCGGGATAGCCCGGCGCAGGGCGGATGCCGCGGTATTCCTCGCGGATCAGCGCCTGATTGGTCAGCTGCTCGCCCGGGGCATAGCCCCACATCACGGTGCGCACGTGCTGGTGCAACCGCTCGGCAAAAGCTTCGGCCAGCCGGTCGGCGAGCGCCTTGAGCAGGATATCGTTGTAATCGTCATGCGCCGCCTGGAACCGAGCAAGGTGCGGCTCGATCCCGTGGATGCCGACAGCAAAGCCGCCGATCCAGTCGCCCGTCGGATCGATGAAATCGGCCAGACAGAAGTTGGCCCGGTCGCGCGACTTTTTCACCTGCTGGCGCAGGAAGGGGAGGCGGGTTCCCTGTTCAAGCACCACATCGTCCCCGTCGCGCCGGCACGGCCACAGCCCCGCCACGCCGCGCGCGGTCAGCCACTGTTCGGCAATGATCCGCTGCAGCATCGCCCGCGCATCGGCGTAAAGGCCGCGCGCGCTTTCGCCGACCACTTCGTCTTCAAGGATCGCCGGGTAATTCCCCGCCAGTTCCCACGCCCGGAAGAACGGCGTCCAGTCGATGCATTCGGCCAGATCGGCGAGATCCCATGCGGGAAACACGTGCACCCCCGGCTGCGCCGCGGGCGCCGCCTTGTCGGCCAGATCGGGCGCGAAGGCATTGGCGCGCGCCTCGGCGAGTGTCAGCAGGGCAGAAGCTTCCTTGCCGGCCCGCGCTGTGCGCACCGCCTCGTAATCGTCGGCGGTGGCGGCGATGAACGGCTCGGCCTGCGTGTCGGAAAGCAGCTGGCTCGCCACTCCCACCGCGCGGCTGGCGTCGAGCACATGGATCACCGGGCCGTCATAGGCAGGATCGATCCGCAGCGCGGTGTGGACCTTGCTGGTGGTCGCTCCGCCGATCAGCAGCGGGATCGTCAGGCCAGCGCGCTGCATTTCCTCGGCCATCGTCACCATCTCGTCGAGCGAGGGGGTGATCAGGCCCGACAGCCCGATGATGTCGGCCTGTTGTTCCTGCGCGGTGGCGATGATTTTCGCCCACGGCACCATCACCCCCAGGTCGATCACTTCATAGCCGTTGCACTGCAGCACCACGCCCACGATGTTCTTGCCGATGTCGTGGACGTCGCCCTTCACGGTCGCCATCACGATCCGCCCCTTGGCGCGCGCGCCGGGTTCCTTCGCCGCCTCGATATAGGGGATCAGGTGGGCGACCGCCTTCTTCATCACCCGGGCGGACTTGACCACTTGCGGCAGGAACATCTTGCCGCCGCCGAACAGGTCGCCAACGGTGTTCATCCCCGCCATCAGCGGGCCTTCGATCACTTCGATCGGGCGCGCGTGGCGTTGCCGGGCTTCCTCGGTATCTTCGACGATGAATGCGTCGATCCCTTTCACCAGCGCGTGCTCTAGCCGCCGGGCCACGTCCCAGCCGCGCCATTCCTCGGCGGCTTTTTCGGCCACCGCATCGGTGCCCTTGAAGCTCTCGGCCAGCGCGATCAGCCGTTCGGTCGAAGTCTGCTCGCCGTCTGCCGCCGGGCGGCGGTTGAGGATCACGTCCTCGCACGCCTCGCGCAGCGCCGGGTCGATCTGGTCATAGATGTCGAGCTGCCCGGCGTTGACGATCGCCATGTCGAGCCCGGCGGGAATCGCGTGGTAGAGGAACACCGAATGCATCGCCCGGCGTACCGGCTCGTTGCCGCGAAAGCTGAACGAGAGGTTGGAAAGCCCGCCCGAGAAGTGGACATGCGGGCAGCGCGCGCGGATCTCCCTCACCGCCTCGATGAAGTCGACCGCGTAGTTGTCATGCTCCTCGATCCCCGTCGCCACCGCGAAGATGTTGGGATCGAAAATGATGTCCTCGGGTGGAAAGCCGATGCCGGTCAGCAGCTTGTAGGCCCGCTCGCAGATTTCCACCTTGCGCGCTTTCGTATCGGCCTGTCCGGCCTCGTCGAAGGCCATCACCACCACCGCCGCGCCATAATCCATGCACAGCCGTGCCTGCTTCAGGTACGCCGCCTCGCCTTCCTTCATGCTGATCGAATTGACGATCGGCTTGCCCGAAACGCACTTCAGCCCGGCCTCGATCACGTCCCACTTGGAACTGTCGATCATCACCGGCACCCGCGCGATGTCGGGCTCGGCGGCGATCAGCTTGAGGAAGGTGGTCATGGCGTGGACCGCGTCGAGCAGGCCCTCGTCCATGTTAACGTCGATCACCTGCGCCCCGTTTTCGACTTGCTGGCGCGCGACCTCCACCGCGCGGGCATAGTCGCCCGCAAGAATCAGCTTCTTGAACGCCGCCGATCCGGTGACGTTGGTGCGCTCGCCGACATTGACGAAGCGGGCGCCGGTGGCGGGCGGGGTCGAAGTCACAGGCTGGAACTTTCTGGCAGAAGGCGCTTGGGGTCAGCCGCCCAGCGGGCGGGCGAGAATGAAGTCGTCATAGGCGGCATCGGCCACAATGAAGCGGCGTGTCCCCACCGGCACAAATCCGCTGCGCTCATAGAACGCCAGCGCCCGGGCATTGCCGCGATAGACGCCCAGCACAAGCCGGGTCCGCCCCAGCGCCCGCGCCGCGTCCACCACCGCCGCCAGCAGCGCGCTGCCCAGCCCCAGGCCCTGACCGCACGACAGCGCATAGATGCGCTTCAGCTCGATATCGTCCGGCGCGGCCGCGAACTCGCCGCTCGCTGCGCCAAGATCGGGCTCGGTCAGCAGCGCATAGCCCAGCGGTGCACCGGTCCGGGCTTCCTCGGCAAGCCACAGCCGTGCGCCCTCAGCCAGAAAGGCGCGATACGCCGCGGCGCTGTGTTCGCCGGCGCAGAAATCGACAAGGTCCGCCGCCGGCAGCAGCGTGGCATAAGTCTCAAGGAACGTCGCCTGCGCCACCAGCGCCGCCGCGCCGCAATCGGCGGGGACGGCAGGCCGCACCCGCCATTCCAGCGCGCGGTCCAGCGGCGTCGTCGACGAGTCGTCGCTCACCGGCACAGGCGGCAGCGCGGCCATCTTACGCGGCCATGATAAACGGTTCGAGCCCGGCCAGCCGGGTCGCCACCGGCGGCACCGGCACATTACGCGGCGGCAATCCTGCTACGGCCTTCGCCATCGCCGCGATATGCGCCGGGGTCGATCCGCAGCACCCGCCAAGGATGTTGACCTGCCCCGCCGCCGCCCACTCGTGCACCAGCCCGGCAGTCGTCTCGGGCTGCTCGTCATAGGCGCCCAGTTCGTTGGGCAGCCCGGCGTTGGGATAGACCATGATCAGCGTGTCGGCGATCTCGCTCAGCACTTTGACGTGCGGGCGCAGCTGGGTCGCGCCGAAGCTGCAATTCAGCCCGATCGTCACCGGTTTCGCATGGCGCACCGCGTGCCAGAACGCCTCGACCGTGTGGCCAGAAAGGTTGCGGCCCGAAAGGTCGGTCAGCGTCATGGAAAGCATGATCGGCACTTCACGGCCCAGCTCCGCTTCCAGCCGCTTCACCGCCATGATCCCGGCCTTGGCGTTCAGCGTGTCGAACACCGTCTCGATCAGGATGAAGTCCGCCCCGCCCTCGATCAGCGCGGCGGCCTGCTCGTGATAGACATCGACCAGCGTGTCCCAGTCGATCTCGCGGAAGCCCGGATCGTTGACATCGGGGCTGAGCGACAGGGTCTTGTTGGTCGGCCCGATCGCGCCCGCCACGAAGCGGGGGCGGCCGTCCCTGGCGGAATATTCGTCGGCAATGCGCCGCGCCAGCTGCGCGCTGGCGTGGTTGATCTCGCGCACCAGATGCTCGGCGGCATAGTCGGCCTGGCTGATCCGGTTGGCCGAAAAGGTGTTGGTCTCGGCAATGTCCGCCCCCGCCTCGAAATAGGCGCGGTGGATCGCCTCGAGCACTTCCGGCTTGGTCAGCGCCAGAATGTCGTTGTTGCCCTTCTGGTCCTTGGCGAGGCCCAGCGTGCCCGCATAGTCAGCCTCGGCCAGTTTCCAGCCCTGAATCTCGGTGCCGAACGCGCCATCGGTGATCAGGATGCGCTTGGCCGCTTCGGTCAGCAGGGCCTTGCGGGCGGGGCTGGCGGTTAGAGTCATGGTTTCGGCCTCAATCCCAGCAGGTGGCAGATCGCATAGGCCTGTTCGGCCTTGTTGAGCGTGTAGAAATGGAAATCGCGCACCCCGCCCGTGTACAGCCGCTGGCACAGGTCCGCTGCCGCCACCGCCGCCACCAGCGTGCGCGGGCCAGGGCGCTCGTCGAGCCCTTCGAACATCGATTCCATCCACGCCGGGATTTCAGTGTTCCCGCTCATCCGGCGGATCGCGGAAAAGCTCGTTACCGGCATGATCCCCGGCAGGATCGGCGCAGAGATCCTCGCCGCCAGCGCCTTGTCGAGAAAGCGGAACCACGCGTCGGTTGAAAAGAAGAACTGGCTGATCGCGCGGGTCGCCCCGGCATCCAGCTTGCGCTTGAGGTTGTCGAGATCGGCCTCGGCGCTCGCCGCTTCGGGATGAACCTCGGGATAGGCCGCCACCGAAATCTCGAAATCATGCCGCGCCTTCAGCCCCGCGACCAGCTGTGCCGCGCTCGCATAGCCCTCGGGATGCGGCACGAAGCGCCCGCCGCTATCGGGCGGCGGATCGCCGCGCAGCGCGACGATGTGGCGGACGCCCGCCTCCCAGTACTGGTCGGCAATCTCGGCGATCTCGGCCTTGCTGGCGGCCACGCAGGTCAGGTGCGCGGCGGGCACCAGCGGCGTTTCCTTGATAATCCGCGCCACGGTTGCGTGGGTGCGTTCACGCGTCGATCCGCCCGCGCCATAAGTCACCGAAACGAATGCCGGGGCCAGAGGCGCCAGCGTGCCGATTGCCTGCCACAGCTGTTCTTCCATCTTCTCGCTCTTGGGCGGGAAGAATTCGAACGACACGGCGATGTCACCGGGCATATCGGCAAAAAGGGGCTGGGCGGGGGTCATGCGGGCAGGGCCTTGCGGGGTTCTTTGGACAAAGGATGCGGAACCTCAAGCCGGGTACCGGTCCAGATTTTCACGGTCAGCGGCTGGCCGGGCAGCGCCAGTGGCGGATCGGCCGCATAGCCTGCAGCAGTCAGCAGCGCCAGCATTTGCTCGTCGGAAAAGCCCAGCCGGGCGTGTGCGTGCTGGGTGCGGAGATCTTCGTGGCCGTGCGCCGCAAGGTCCACCACCGCGATCCGCCCCCCGTCGCGCGTCACCCGCGCCGCCTCGCCCAGCACCGCCTCGGGCTCCTGCGCATAGTGCAGCACCTGATGCAGCAGCACCGTGTCGAACGCGCCCGCGGCAAACGGCAGCGCGGTGAAATCGCCCTGCTGCAGGTCTACTTTGCCCGCCGGCAAGTGCTGTAGCCGCGCCCGCGCCAGCCGTAGCATCTCGGGGCTCTTGTCGAAGGCTGTCACCGCGGCGGCGCGCGGCGCGAATAGTTCGGCCATCCGCCCGGTGCCGGTGCCGATATCCAGCAGCGCACCGATTTCCCCGCCGCTCAGCGCCTGTGCCAGCGCCGCTTCCACCGGCGCGTCGGGCGAATGGAGCGAGCGCAGCGTGTCCCACTCGGCCGCGTGCCGCGCGAAATAGGCGGCGGCCTGCGCCTCGCGCCCGGCGCGGATCGCGGCCAGATGGCGGCGGTCCTCGGCGCAGCGCGCGGCAAACCCGGCGTCGTCCGCTTCGCCCGCGCTCAGCAGCCGCGCTGCGGCCCGGCCCAGCGGCGGCGCGCGGTCCTCACCGATCGCCATGCGCAGGAACACCCACGATCCCTCGCGCCGTCGCTCGGTCAATCCGGCATCGCACAGGATGCGGATGTGGCGCGAAACGCGCGGCTGGCTTTGCCCCAGCACCAGCGCCAGTTCGCCCACGGCCAGCTCCATGTCGGCCAGCAGCCGCATGATCCGCAGCCGGGTCGGATCGGCCAGCGCACGCAAGGTGGGTTCAAGCTTCATTGCCGGCATGCATATAAAGATATCTTTATATGCATGCAAGGGCGGGGATTGCGCTGCGCACAGGCTTTGCGTTGCCGCCGCCGCTTGGCTAGAAGCCCGGCATTCAATGTATCCGAACCGAGGGCTGATCCCATGAAAAAATTCGCCTTTGCCGCTATCGTTGCCGCCGCGACCCTGAGCCTCGCCGCCTGCGGCAGTTCCGACAGTGCCAGCTCCCCCGCCTCGTCCGACAATGCCGAGGCGCCGGCGGAAGAGCCGCTGAGCAGCATTGCCGCGCAGCCCAGCCCGATGGTTGAGCCCAGCACCGCTGCCGCCGATCCCAACGCCGCCCCCGATCCGGCTGCCGCAGCCGCTGCCGCTGCCGCCGCGGCGCAGGATTTCAACGCCGCCGGCGATGGCGCGCCCAAGAGCGGGGCCGACAAGGCGCTCGGCGAAGCCGAAAAGAAGATGTGACTTACCCAAATCCTCCCTGTTTGCGCATGGCGCAAATGGGGAGGGGGACCGCGGCGCTGCAAGCGCCGTGGTGGGGGGCCGGCCGCAGCCTGCCGAATGCCCCGCCGTCATGCGCTATGCGCAAATGGGCAGGATCGGGCCTGATCCGCAGCTACAAGCACCTCTCGCTTCGTGCTAATGGCTGCGCATGAAGCGCCTGCTCCCCCTCATCCCCCTGTTCGCGCTCAGCGCGTGCCAGAAACCCGATAACGCCCGCGGCCCCGGCGGCGTCACCGTGGGTGAGGCAAAGGCACTCGACGATGCCGCGCAGATGATCGAGAGTCAGGTGCCGCCCGAAGCGGCAGCGCCCGGCGCTGCTCCCGTCCCCGAGGCGACCTAATCAAGCTGCACTTTCCCGCGACCGGCCTTCACCGTGCCGCGCAGCTTCTTGCCCGCCAGCCGCTCCACTTTGCCCACCCGGTTGAGCCGGCTTTTGGCGCGCTTCTCGGGCAGCTTGTGCGCATCGCGGATCAGTTCGGCCAGCCGCTCGCGCGCGTCGGCGCGGTTGGCTTCCTGCGTGCGGAACCGCCGCGCGGTGAACACCAGCTCGCCTTTCGCCGTCATCCGGCTGCCCGCCAGTTCCTTGAACCGCGCGAACACCAGCGGGGCCAGCCGCAGCGCATAGACATCGACGCGAAGCTGCACCGCCGTCGCCACCTTGTTGACGTTCTGCCCGCCCGGGCCGGCGGCGGCGATGAAGCTCTCGCTGCAATGGGCCAGCGCCCGCTCGATCGCTTCCTCGGCCGCCGCATCAGCCATCGCTGAACCCCAGCGCGGCAAAATCGGCCGGCAGCGGCGCGACCGCGCGAATCGGCTCCTTGCCCTCCCGCTGCACCGTCAGCCCCGCCGCATGCAGCAGCGTGCGTGCCGCGCCAGTTCCATCGCCATAGATCGGATCGCCCAGCAACGGATGGCCGAACGCTTCCAGCGCGTGAATCCGGATCTGGTGCGTCCGCCCGGTTTCGGGCCGGAATTCCACCAGCGTCAAAGGGCCGTCCGCACTATCCGCCACCGCCAGTTTCGACCAGTGCGTCACCGAAGGCTTGCCGCTGGCCGCCGCGATCATCCGCCAGCCGTCCTCGGCGCTGCTGATCTTGGTCAGCGCCAGATCGATCGTGCCGGCGTCCTCGGGCACCGGTCCGGCGACCACCCCCAAATAACGCTTTTCCACCAGCCGCGCTTCGAAGGCCGCCCCTAGCCGCTTGGCGGATTTGGGATTGCGCGCCAGCAGCAGGCAGCCCGATGTGTCACGGTCGAGCCGGTGCACCGCCACCGGCAGCCGCTGGAACCCCAGCCGCAAGGCATCGAGATGATCGGCCAGGCTCTCGCCCCCGGCACGCGGCGGATCGACCGCCAGCCCGGCGGGCTTGTCGATCACCAGTGCCTCGCCGTCCTCGAACAGGATGGGCAGCGGGCTCACGCTGCCACGGCCGCGGCGATGCGCCGCAGCGCCTCGGCCAGCTGCGCATCGTCGGCGGCGAAGCTGATGCGGAACCCATCCGCCCCGCCAAAGGCCGATGCCGGCACCACCGCCACGCCGTGTTCCAGAATGTGCAAGACCAGTTCCTCGTCGGTGCCCAGCCGCGCCATCAGCGGAGCGGCATCGACCATGCAGTAAAACGCCCCGTCGGGCACCGGGGTCGACAGGCCGGGGATGGCGTTGATCGCCCCGACCACGAAATCGCGCCGCGCCCGGAAGCGCTCGCGCCACCCGTCCAGAAAGTCCTGCGGGCCGGTGAATGCCGCCACCGCCGCCGCCTGCGAGATCGAGCAGGGATTGCCCGATGAATGCGATTGCAGCTTTTCCATCGCCCGGATCAGCCATTCCGGCCCGGCTGCCACGCCGATTCGGAAACCGGTCATCGCATGGCTTTTGGAAACGCCCGAGATCGTCAGCACCCGCTCCGCCAGATCGGGGCATTCCACCGCCAGCGTCGCATGCTCGGCGCCGCCATAGCGCAGCGGCGCATAGATGTCGTCGCTCATCACCAGAATTTCAGGATGCGCGCGCAGCACATCGTCCAGCGCGCGAAGATCCTGCGCGGAATAGGTCGCGCCGGTCGGGTTGCCCGGGCTGTTGAGCAGCAGCCAGCGGGTGCGCGGGGTGATCGCGGCGGCCAGTTGCTCCGTCGTTATGCGGAAGCCCCCGGCGGCACCGGTCGCCAGCGGTACCACCGTCCCGCCGGCAAAGCGCACGATCTCGGGATAGCTCACCCACCACGGCGCCGGGATCAGCACCTCGTCGCCCGGGTTCAGCGTCGCCATCAGCGCGTGGAAGATCGCCTGCTTGCCCCCGGCGCTCACCGTCACTTGCGCCAGCGGCACTGCGATCCCCAGATCGCGCGCAAAGTGCAGCGCCGCAGCCGCCTTCATCGCCGCCGTCCCGCCCACGGCAGTGTAGCGCGTCTGCCCACCGTCGAGCGCGGCCTTGGCGGCGGCGATCACATGCGGCGGCGTGGCGAAATCCGGCTCGCCCACGGAGAGCGAAATGATGTCACGCCCTTCGGCGCGCAGCGCCGCCGCCCGGTCGGTCATCGCCGAAGTTGCGGATGGGGCGATCCGGGTGAGCGCCTGCGAAATGCCGCTCATGTCAGCAAACGCGCCGGCATCAGCCCGCGCAAGGCGTTGCCCAGCAAAAATTCGTCCGCCAGATCGTTTAGCGTCAGCTCCGCCTCGCGGGCGCGGCCGCTTTCCAGCAACGAACGGCGCAGCACCCCGGGCAGCAGCCCCAGCCGTGCCGGCGGGGTCAGCAGCACCCCGTCACGTTCGACGAACAGGCTGGTAAAGCTGCCTTCGGTGACCAGCCCGTCGCTGCGCATCAGCAGGGCCTCGTCCGCACCCGCAGCGGCGGCGGCATGCTGCGCGGCGGTGTAGAAGGCGCGGTCGGTGGTCTTGTGGCCCAGCCGGAAATCGGCCGGATCGACCGGCAGCGGCAGCACCGCGCAGCGCATCGGGTCGGGCAGCGCCGGGGGCAATTCACCCAGTTCAAGCGCATAGGCCCCGCTGCGCGCCACCGAAAGGCGCACTTTGGCCGGCGCCTCGGCGGCAAAGCACAGCGCCTGGATGGCGTTCCGCACGGCGTGGCGATCGAACACGAAGCCCAGCTCGGCGGCGCTCGCCTTGGCCCTTTCCAGATGCAGGTCGAGCAGGGCGATGCCGCTCTCGGGCGCAAACGCCATCGTCTCGATCAGATCGAAGCCGCCGGCCGCTGCGCGCACGAAACCCCCTTTTACGAGACATTCCCGCCACTCGGTCATGCCGTCCGAATCCGCCACGATTGCCGAGCCGACTCCCAGTACCGCCCGCCCGCCGGGCCGGCTGGCTTTGCCATTGCCGTCCGGTGCGAGCCGCAAGGTGCGGATTGCCACATTGAACGCGGTCTCGCCAGTGGGGTCAATCCGTCCCAGCGCCCCGCAATAGGGCCCGCGTGCGTCAGGCTCGGTCTGCGCGATCAGTTCCATCGCCCGAATCTTCGGCGCCCCCGTCACCGAACCGCACGGGAACAGCGCACGCACCAGATCAAGCGCGCCGCAGCCGGGCAGCAAGTGCGCGCGCACGGTCGAAACCATCTGGTGCACCGTCGGATAGCTTTCGATGGCATAGGCCGACTCGACCCGCACCGATCCTGGCACCGCCACGCGCGACAGGTCGTTGCGCATCAGGTCAACGATCATCAGGTTTTCGGCGCGGTCCTTGGTGGCGCCGGCCAGATCTGCCGCCGCCGCAAGGTCCTCCGCCGGATCGGCATGGCGCGGGCGGGTGCCTTTCATCGGCCGCACCGTCACCTTGTCCCCACGCAGCGCCACGAACAGCTCGGGCGAAAGGCTCAGCAGCCAGTGCGATCCGTCGTGGATCACCCCGCCATAGCCTGCCGCCGCCGCCGGGCGCAGCCGGGCATAAAGCGCCAGCGGATCGCCCTGCCAGGCCCCCACCAGCGGAAATGTCAGGTTGGCCTGATAGATGTCCCCCGCCGCGATTGCCGCCTGCAGCGCGGCAAAGGTGCGGGCATAGGCTGCGGCGGACAGCGCCGGTTCAAGCGGCCCGACACTGGCCGGGCCGCTGGCCTCCGCCGCCAGCCACGCCGGCACTGCTTCGGGCGCGATCTCGGTGAACCCGGCAAAGGCCCCGAACCACAGCAGCGGTCCGCCCGCCCCGGTCCGCGCCGCAGCGAGCCCGGCCAGCCGCGGTTCAAGCGCTAGCCCGGCCTCGTAGGCGATATGACCGGCCAGATGCCGACCATCCGCCGCCAGCTCGGCCAGCCGGGCCAGCGCGGGCACAACCTCTTCCGGTCGGCGCGCGACAACGATTTCCACCGGCGCGCGGTACAGCCGCGCCGGGGTTGCCGCTCCGGGGCGGGCATCGTCAAGAAGCACGAAGGGTTCAGGCATGGAGCGCGCGCTTCTAGCCCCGTTGCATGGCCGTTGCAAAAGCGTTGCAAAATCCCCCTCGCCAGTGCCCGGCCAGCTGCTTATGCCATGGCTCTGGGCGGCATCCGACCTGCGGGGAGCATCACGGCAATGGACGACATCTTTATCGGCCTAGCGGAAGGCGGCGAACGGCAAGTGCTCCACCTTGGCCGCGCCAACCGCCACGGGCTCGTCGCGGGCGCCACCGGCACCGGCAAGACCGTCACCCTCCAGACCATCGCCGAACAGTTCTCCGCCGCCGGCGTCCCGGTCTTTCTGGCGGATGTGAAGGGTGATCTGTCCGGCATTTCCATGCCCGGCAGCCACGATTTCAAGCACGCCGACACCATCGAACAGCGCGCCAGGGACCTTGGCATTACCGACTATGCCTACCGCGACAACCCGGCGGTTTTCTGGGATCTCTATGGCGAAAAAGGCCATCCGATCCGCACCACCATCTCCGAAATGGGGCCGCTGCTGCTCAGCCGGCTGCTCGGGCTGAACGATACGCAGGAAGGCGTGCTCACGGTCGCCTTCAAGTACGCCGACGACAACGCCTTGCTGCTGCTCGATTTCAACGATCTCCAGCAAGTGCTGATGGCCGTCGGCGAAAACGCCGCTGAACTGGCGACCAAGTATGGCAACGTCGCCAAGGCCAGCATCGGCACGATCCAGCGCCAGCTCCTCGCCTTCGAAAGCCAGGGGGCGGACCGCTTCTTCGGCGAGCCGGCGTTCGAGATTCATGATTTCATCACCTGCGACGATCAGGGCCGCGGGCTGATCAACATCCTCGCCGCCGACAAGCTGATGCAGAGCCCCAAGCTCTACGCCACCTTCCTGCTGTGGCTGCTGTCCGAACTGTTCGAGGCGCTGCCCGAAGTGGGCGATCCGGAAAAGCCCACCCTGGTGTTCTTTTTCGACGAGGCGCACCTGCTGTTTGATGATGCCCCGCAGGCGCTGTACGAAAAGGTCGAGCAAGTCGTCCGGCTGGTGCGTTCGAAGGGGGTGGGGGTCTATTTCATCTCGCAGAACCCGATCGACATTCCCGAAAAGATCGCCGGCCAGCTTGGCAACCGCGTCCAGCACGCCCTGCGCGCCTTCACTCCGCGCGATCAAAAAGCGATTCGGGCCGCTGCCGAGACCTTCCGGATCAACCCGAAGCTCGATGTCGAAACCGCGATCACCGAACTCAAGGTGGGCGAAGCGCTGGTCTCGACGCTCGATCCCGATGGCGCACCCAGCATTGTCCAGCGCACCCTGATCGCCCCGCCGCGCTCGCGCCTCGGCCCGGTGACCGACAAGGAGCGCGCGATCATCCAGTCGATCAGCCCGTTCGCGGGCAAGTACGATAGCCTCGTCAACCGCGAATCCGCCGCCGAAGTGCTCCAGCAAAAGGCCGCCGATGCCGCCGCCGCGGCGCAAGTGGTCGAACAGGAAGGGGCCGCCGCCCAGCAGGCGCAGGCACGCCAGAGCCCCAGCCTGTGGGGCAAGGCCGGCCGCGCGGCGATGGGCGCGGTGGCCGCTTCGGCAGGATCGGTGCTGGCTGCCGAACTCAGCGGGCGCAAATCGCGCGCCTCGCCGGTCGCCTCGGGGCTGTCGGCCGTGGTCGGGACGGTCGCCACCCAGCTTGGCGGCGCCGCATTCGGTCGCTTCGCACGGGGGCTGCTGGGGGGGCTATTGCGTTGATATGTCGTTCGTCGGACTGGATTGACAGTCTGACGAAAGTTTCGGTTGCAACTGGAAAAGCGGCAGCGCATGGCGCGGTCCCTCTCGTCCCCTGAAGAGTTAACCATGCGCCGTTTGCTGTTTGCCGCCACCATTTCCGCCCTGACACTGGCCGCGCCGGCCCTTGCTGCGGAACCTGCGCCCGGCCCGGTTGCAGCGCTGGCGCCGATCCCCGAAGGCAAGCTGACGGATGCGGTCCGGCCGCTCGCTTACCGCCTCGATCTCACTGTCGATCCGGCGCAGCCACGGTTTTCGGGCCATGTCGAGATCGATGCCCGGCTCAAGCGCGCCAGCCGCTTCATCGATCTGCACGGCCGTGATCTGGCGGTCAGCCGCGCCGTTGCGCGCATCGGATCGCGCGAAGTAGTCGCCACTTGGACGCAGCTTGACGAATGGGGTGTCGCCCGGCTGGTGTTCCCCGAGCCGCTGCCGGCCGGCGCGGTAACGCTGGCGTTCGATTACGCTGCACCGTTCGGTGATGGCCCCTCCACCCTGTTCCGCGCCAAAGTCGGCGATAGCTGGTACGCGTGGAGCCAGTTCGAATCGATCGATGCACGCGGCGCTTTTCCGGCGTTTGACGAGCCCGGCTTCAAGGTTCCCTTCACGCTGACGCTGCGCACCCCGCCGGGGCTGACCGCAGTCGGCAATGCCCCTGAAACGGGCAAGGCACTGGAAGGCGGGCTCGAAGTCCACCGCTTTGCCCCCACCCTGCCGCTGCCGACGTACCTCGTGGCGATGATGGTCGGGCCGTTCGCCACCCTTGCCGGCGAAGTCCCGCCCACCCCGCAGCGCGCCGCGCCGCTGCCGCTGCGGGTGATTTCGCCCGCCACAAATGCCGGCCGGCTGAACTTCGCGCTCGAAGGCAGCAAAAGCATCGTCACGCATCTCGAAAACTATTTCGGCGAGCCGTTTCCGTTCCCTAAGCTCGATCAGGTCACCAGCCCGATCCAGAGCGGGGCGATGGAGAACGCCGGGGCGGACCTCTACAACGATGGCATCATCGTGCTGGATGACGATGCCTCAGTCCCGCAGAAGCGCGATTTCGGCATGGTCGTGGCGCATGAGCTGTCGCACCAGTGGTTCGGCGATATGGTCACCCCGGCGTGGTGGGATGATATCTGGCTCAACGAAAGCTTCGCCAACTGGATGGGCTACCGCATCGGCAATGAATGGCGGCCCGATCTCAACATCGCGGCGGGCGCCCGGGTCGAAGGCTTTGCCGCGATGCAGACCGATGCGCTGCTCGCCGGCCGGCCGATCCACCAGCCGATCGTCCGCAATTCGCAGATCGATGCCGCCTTCGATACCATCACCTATGGCAAGGGCGGCCAGGTCATCGCGATGATCGCGGCCTACATGGGCGATGCCAAGTTTCGTGATGGGGTGCACCGCTACATGGCCGCACACCGCTATGGCAGCGCCACCAGCGCCGATTTCTTCAAGGCGATGGCCGATGTCGCGGGCGATTCGCGCATCCTTCCGGCTATGCAGAGCTTCACCGATCAGCAAGGCGTGCCCCTGCTGACCTTCTCCGGCAAGGACGGTCGCTACACCGTGAGCCAGAGCCGCTATGCCCGGCTCGGCACCATCCCGCCGGTCACCCAGTGGGGCGTGCCGCTGTGCGTGCGGCAGGGCGATGCCCGCGCCTGCACCTTGCTTGCCGCCCAGCAGGGCCGGATCGCCGTCAAAGGCAGCGGGCCGTTCGTGCCCAATGCCGGTGGCACCGGCTATTTCCGGTTCGAACTGCCCGCAGCCGAATGGGATGCGCTGATCGACACTGCCGATACCTTGCCCGGCGGCGAAGCCGTTGCGCTCGCCGATTCGCTGCGCGCCAGCTTCGAGGCGGGCCGGGCAAGCGCGGCGCAAATGGCCGCGCTCACGCGCAAGCTCGTCGCCAACCCCGATAGCTATGCCAGCGGGGTCGCGCTCGGCGGGCTGCAGGGCATCAATCGCGGCGGTTTCTTCGATCCCCCGGCGCAGCGCGTTTACGAGACTTTTGTCGACCGGCTCTATGCCCCGCGCCTCGCCGCCCTCGGGTTCGATCCCAAGGTTGGCGCCTATGCGGGCGAGGATCCGGAAAAGAGCCAGCGCCGCGCCCAGCTCGCCACCACCCTCGCCTATGTTGCCAAGGATGCCCCGCTGCGGGCGCAGCTGCGTGATGCCGCCGCCGCTTACCTTGATGGAAAAACCGCCGCGCTCGATCCCGCCTATATCGATCTCGCGCTCGGTGTCTGGGCCGAAGAGGCCGGCCTCGCCGGGGCGCAGCGCCTGTTTGCGCTGGCGCTGGCCTCACAGGATCCGCTGTTCCGCCCGGCCGCGCTCGATGCGATCGGCACCAGCGGCAAGCCCGATATCGCCCAGTGGGTTCTGACCGGCGCCCGCGATCCGCGGCTGCGGCCGATCGAGCGCTCTCAGCTGACTGGCGGCGT
>CANGQZ010000003.1 GCA_947455865.1 Sphingomonadaceae bacterium | reverse complement strand
GGGCCGCGGCGCTGCTGAGCGTGCGGGCGATGACCGGCGCCTATGGCACCGACGGCCTTGCGGTGGCGCGCGGCGGGGTGCGGCAGTATCGCAAGGCGGTGCGGGCCAACCGGCGGCGGCTGACCAGATCTGACTGATCAGGCCTTGAGGTCGGCCCATTCGGGGTGGCGGCGGAATTGCGCGGCGACATAGGAACACTGCGGCACGATCCGGAAGCCGAGGGCGCGCGCATCGGCAATCAGCGCGGCGACCAGTTGGCCGGCGATGCCCTGCCCTTCGAGTTCGCGCGGGACGAGGGTGTGTTCGGCCACGCGGACCGGCCCGGCCGCGTCATCGCGGGCGATCCACGTGAGGCGACCGAGGGCGCTGTGGCCGGGGACATGGGCATGGTATTCGCCGGCCTGGCCCTGATCCAGCCGGACGATTTCGACCTCTGCCATTGCCGGCTCCTTCGCGTTGGCGCCTTCGTTGCGCCCGATACCACCTTGACCCGCCCGGCTGCATCCGCAATCCGCGAGCATCATGCAGTTCCTCTCCGATAACGCCGCCCGGGTCCACCCTGCCGTGTGGGCCGCGATGCAGGCCGCCGATGCGCCCGACACGCCCTATGATGGCGACGCGCTGAGCGCGCGGCTGGACCAGGCGTTTTCGGCGCTGTTCGGCCGGCCGTGCGCTGCGCTGTGGGCGGCGACCGGGACCGCCGCCAACTGCCTTGCGCTCGCCCCGCTGGTGCCGCCGCACGGGGCGGTGGTGTGCCACCGCGAGGCGCATATCGAGATCGACGAAGGCGGCGCGCCGGGGTTCTTTCTCCACGGCGCCAAGCTGATCCTGGCCGAGGGGGAGGGGGCGAAGCTGACCCCGGCGACGCTGGCCGCCGCGCTCGATCCGATTCGCCGCGATGTCCATCAGGTCCAGCCGCAGGCGCTGTCGCTGACGCAGGCGAGCGAATATGGCCGGGCCTATAGCCCGGGCGAACTGGCGGCGCTGTGCGATGTGGCCGATGCGCGGGGCCTGCGCGTCCATGTCGATGGGGCGCGGTTTGCCAATGCTGCGGCGCATCTCGGCTGCTCGCCCGCCGAGGCCTGCGCGGCGGACCGGATCGCCGCGCTCAGCTTCGGGTTCGTCAAGAATGGCGGGATGAGCGCGGAGGCGATGGTGTTCTTCGATCCCGTGCTGGCCGATGTGGTGCGCTATCGCCGCAAGCGCGCCGGGCATCTGCAATCGAAAGGGCGGTTCCTCGCCGCGCAGATCCTTGCGCTGCTCGAAGGCGACCTGTGGCTGGAGAACGCGCGCGCCGCCAATGCCGCAGCGCAGGAACTGGCTGCGGCGTGTGCCGGACGGCTGTTGCACCCGGTCGAGGCCAACGAACTGTTCGTGCGGTTCAGTGCGGCCGAGCGCGCTGCGCTGCGTGCGCAGGGGTTCACGTTTTACGACTGGGGCGAAGGCGCCGCGCGGCTGGTCACCGCCTGGAATAGCGCACCGGCCGACGTGGCGGCCCTCGCCCGCGCAATCGCCGCGCTGTGAGGGCCGCCGCACGCGCGGGCGGCGGGGCGCTGATCCCGTTCATCGCCCTATCGGTGATCTGGGGTTCGACCTGGCTGGCGATCAAGGGCCAGCTCGCCGCCGTGCCGCCAAGCTGGTCGATCGTCTGGCGGTTCGTGGCAGCCGGGGCAGCGATGGTGGTGCTGGCCAAAGTCCGGCGCGAATCGCTGCGTCTGCCGCCGGGCGGGCAGGCGATGGCGGTGCTGACCGGGCTCACCCAGTTCTGGCTCAATTACCAGCTGCTCTACCAGTCCGAGCGTTATCTCACCTCCGGGCTGGTATCGGTACTTTATGCGCTGCTGTTCGTGCCCAATGCGCTGCTCTCGGCGATTTTTCTCGGCAGCCGGGTGTCGGCCCGGTTCCTTGGCGGGTCGGCGGTGGCGATCGCCGGAATCGCGCTGCTGTTGCTGCACGAAGTCCGGCTGGGTCCGGCCGGCGGGATGGCCATGTGGGGTATCGTGCTTGCGCTCGGCGGGATTCTCGCCGCATCGATCTCCAACGTGGCGCAGGCTGCGCCCGCCGCGCGCGCCTCGGGCGCGGTGCCGTTCATGGCATGGTCGATGATCTGGGGCACGCTGATCGACGCGGCTTATGCCTACGCGGTCGATGGCCCGCCGGTGATCGATACGAGCCCGGCCTATCTCGCCGCGCTCGGCTGGCTGGCGATCGTCGGTTCGGTGCTGGCCTTTCCGATGAACTTCAAACTGATCCGCGACATGGGTGCGGCCAAGGCAGCCTATATCGGGGTGACCACGCCGATCGTGGCGATGCTGCTCTCAACCCTGTTCGAAAACTATCGCTGGACGCTGCTGGCGGCGGCCGGGGCGGTGCTGGCGATGATTGGCCTGATCATCGCGCTCTCATCGCGGCACACCGATCAGCCAGCATCCAGCATTGCGCGCAGCCCCTCGCGGTAAGTCGGATAGCGCGGAGCCCAGCCGAGCACCCGCTTCGCCTTGCCGTTCGCCACGCGGCGGTTCTCGGCATAGAACCCGCGCGCCATGGGTGAGAGGCCGGCCGCGTCGAGCGTGACCAGCGGCGGCGGCGCCTGACCCAGCAATCGGCACGCATCCTCGATCACCATGTTCTGCGAACAGGGAGCGTCGTCTGCCAGATTAAAGGCACCCGGCGGCGCGGCCAGCGCGGCGAGCGTGCCGCTGACGATGTCATCGACATGGACCCGGCTGAACACCTGATCTGGCAGATCGATCCGCTGCGCGCTGCCGCTGCGCACCCGGTCTAGCGCGCTGCGGCCGGGGCCATAGATCCCGGGCAGGCGCAGCACCCGTGCGCCGCGCGCCAGCCACGCCGCATCGCAATCCGCGCGGGCACTGCGCCGGCCGGTACCGGTCGGCGCGCTTTCATCCACCCACGCCCCGCCGGCGTCGCCATAGACTCCCGTCGAGCTGAGGTAGCCGAGCCACTTGCCGGCCAGCGCATCGCCGTAGCGCTCAAGCACCGGATCGAGCCCGTCGCCCGCCGGCGGGACCGAGGACACGACTGCGTCCGCATCGGCCAGCGCCAGCCGCACGGTGCCATCATCCTCGAACGACAATGTTCCGTGCCGCCCGGTTGAGACAACTTCCCACCCGCGCGCAGTCAAAGCGCGGGCAATCCGCCCTGCCGTATAGCCCAGCCCGAAAATGAAACACCGCTGCATTAGGCAACACTAGCGGCAGCGCTGGCATTCGGAAGCACATCCTTTAAGAAAGACGCCATGACCAACTCGTCGTCCCCCGCCGATCTGGCGTCCGCTCCCGCCGACTCCGCCGCCGCCGCGCCGGAACCGGCCACCCCACCGATTATCCGCCGCGCCGATTATCGGCCGCCGGCATGGCTGGTTCCCGAGGTTGCGCTCGATTTCACGCTCGATCTCGATGCCACCACGGTCGTTTCCGACCTGCTGGTGCGGCGCAACCCGGACGCCGAGCCCGATAAGCTTCGCCTCGCGGGCGACGGGATCGCCGCGCGCACGGTGCTGATCGACGGGCGGGAGAGCAATGCCTGGCGGATGGACGGCAGCGATCTGCTGATCGAATTGACCGGGGAGGAACACCGCATCTCGGTGGAAACAGCCATCAACCCGGCCGCCAACAGCCAGCTTATGGGGCTGTTCGCCTCGAACGGGATGCTCTGCACCCAGTGCGAGGCAGAGGGTTTCCGCCGCATCACCTTCCACCCCGACCGGCCCGACGTGATGTCGGTCTACCGCGTGCGGATGAGCGCGGACAAGGCGCGCTTTCCGGTGCTGCTCGCCAATGGCAACTGCGTGGCCAGTGGCGTTGGCGCGGGAGGCACGCACTGGGCCGAATGGCACGATCCCTGGCCCAAGCCGTCGTATCTGTTCGCGCTTGTCGCCGGCGATCTGGTGGCGACGAAGGACAGCTTCACAACGATGTCGGGCCGCAAGGTCGAACTTGCGATCTGGGTCCGCCATGGTGACGAGGACCGCACGCATCACGCGATGCGCTCGCTAATCAATTCGATGAGCTGGGACGAAGAAGCGTTCGGCCGGGAATACGATCTCGATCTGTTCAACGTTGTCGCCGTGTCCGATTTCAACATGGGGGCGATGGAGAACAAGGGCCTCAACATCTTCAACACCCGCTATGTGCTGGCCGATCCGGAAACCGCCACCGATGGCGATTATGATGCGGTCGAAGGGGTGATGGGCCACGAGTATTTCCACAACTGGTCGGGCAACCGCGTCACCTGCCGCGACTGGTTCCAACTCAGCCTCAAGGAAGGCTTCACGGTGCTGCGCGATCAGCTGTTCAGCGCGGCGATGGGCTCGGAGCCGGTCAAACGGATCGAGGATGTGCGCGTGCTGCGCGCGGCCCAGTTCCCCGAGGATTCGGGGCCGCTGGCACACCCGATCCGGCCCGATTCCTATCAGGAAATCTCCAACTTCTACACCGCCACGATCTATAACAAAGGCGCCGAGGTGATCCGCATGATGCGGACGATGGCCGGGCCGGAGCGGTTCCGGGCGGGCACCGATCTCTACTTCACCCGCCACGATGGCGAGGCAGCGACCTGCGAAGACTTTGTCACCGCAATCGAGGATGGCGCCGGGCTCGATCTCGGGCAATTCCGCCTGTGGTATGGACAGGCCGGGACCCCGAAGGTCACCGCGCGGCTTCACCACGCCGGCGATGTCGCCACGCTGCATCTGGCGCAGACCGTCCCGGTTACACCCGGTCAGCCGGACAAGCAGCCGATGCCGATTCCGCTGCGCATCGCCCTGTTCGATCGCGCCAGCGGCCGCCACGGCGGCGAACAGCTGATCGTGCTCGACAAGGCCGAAGCCGAATTTGCCTTCCCCGGCCATTCCGCCCCGCCGGTGCTTTCGCTCAACCGCGGCTTTTCCGCCCCGGTTTCGATCGAGGCGGCGCGAGACCCGGCCGATCTGGTGTTCCTCGCGGCGCACGACGATGATCCTTTCGCGCGCTACGAAGCGCTGCAAAGCCTGATCGTGCGCCATCTGGTCTCTGCGGTATCGGGCGAGCTGGACGAGGCCGCGCGCCTCGCCGGGCGCAGTGCGATTTCCGGGGCGTTCGCAGCGGTGCTGGACGATACCGCGCTTGACGATCTGATGCGCGGCGAGCTGTTGATCCTGCCCGGCGAAACTTACCTTGCCGAACAGTTCGCCGCTGCCGATCCCACCGCCATCCGCCGCGAGCGCGAGGCGCTCAAAGGTTGGCTTGCCGCTGGACTGGAGGAGCGCCTGTGCGCGGCGCATGATCGTACTTCGGCGGTGCCCTACAGCCTCGATGCCGCGGCGCGCGGCGCGCGCAAGGTCAAGACCCAGGCGCTGATCTACCTTGCTGCCGGGCTCCCGGAAGAGGCCGCGCGCCGCGCCGTGCAGCAGTACGATGCGGCCAACAACATGACTGACCGGCAAGGCGCGCTGATGGTGCTGTGCGGGCTCGAAGCGCCGCTGCGCGCCGAAAAGCTGGCCGATTTCCACGCCCGCTATGCCGGCAACCCGCTGGTGATCGACAAGTGGTTCTCGCTTCAGGCTGGCTCGCTTCACCCCGATGCGCTGGCCCATGTCACCGCGCTGGCCGAGCATCCCGATTTCACCCTCGCCAACCCCAACCGGGTGCGCTCGCTCTATATGGCGATGGCCGGCAACCCCGGCGCGTTTCACGATGCAAGCGGCGCGGGCTACCGGATGATCGCCGATCTGGTGCTCACGCTCGATCCGCTCAACGCGCAGACCGCAGCGCGCTTCATCCCCTCGCTCGGCCGCTGGCGGCGGATCGAAAGCGTGCGCGCGGCGATGATGCGCGGCGAGCTTGAACGGATTGCCGAGGCCACGCAGCTCTCGCGCGATACCCGCGAGCAGGTGACTCGCAGTCTTGGCTGATGCGGCGGCTACGGCGGTCGACGTTGTCACAGCGCCGGTGCTGGCGGGGTTGCCGCACGGATTTCTCGGGCGGCAGGGCGGGGTTCCCACCGGTGCGGTCGCGGGCCTTAATACCGGGCTCGGTGCGGAGGATGATCCGGCCGCGGTTGCCGAAAACCGGCGCCGGGTCATCGCCGCAGTCGCGCCGGGAGCGCGGCTGGTCACCGTCTATCAGGTTCACTCCCCCGATTGCGTCACGGTCGGCGCACCCTGGACGGATGACGAGCGTCCGCAGGCCGATGCACTGGTGACCGATCGGCCGGGACTCTTGCTCGGCATCCTTACTGCCGATTGCGCGCCAGTGCTGCTGGCCGATCGCGCCGCCGGGGTGATCGGCTCGGCGCACGCGGGGTGGAAGGGCGCGCTTGGCGGCGTGATCGACCGCACGGTCGCGGCGATGGTCGCGCTCGGTGCCCGGCCCGAACGGATCGCCGCCGCGATCGGCCCGTGCATAGCCCCGCCTAGCTACGAAGTTGACGATGGCTTTCGCGTACGCTTTGCCGCTGCCGATCCGGCCACAGCGCAGCATTTCTCTGAAGGCGCGCCGGGGCATTGGCAATTCGATCTGGCCGGCTATGTCGCCGCGCGGCTTTCCGCAGCGGGCGTTGGGACGGTTAACAGCGCTGGGCTCGACACTTATGCTCTGCCGGACCGGTTCTATTCCTATCGCCGCGCGACTCATCGGGGCGAAGTGACATACGGCCGTCAGATTTCCGTGATCGCGCTGGCTTGACCGGGGCAGACAGCTTCGCTTCTGGCTTGTCAATATGCCGCAAAATTGCGGTTGGCAGGGCCGGGTTTCGCGTCTATCAGGCCGCCCAAGTCGGCAGCGGGGACGGCTAAAAAGGTCGCGATTTGCGCGCGCGGCGCAGGTGGCTTCCGGGGTTTCCGTTGAGCGGCCATCACAGATTTCGGGCGCGGGCCGGGGCCATCCCGGCACGGGCCAGCAGAGCAAGGCAAGGTCAATCATGGCAGATCATGCGGGCACCCAAGCCGTTCTTCCCAGCGGGGCAGAAAGCTCCGGCGGGGAAGGCGTGCGCCGGCGCGACTTTATCAATATCGCCGCGGTCAGCGCGGCCGGGGTGGGCGGCCTCGTCACGCTGTTGCCGCTTATCAGCCAGATGGCACCTTCGGCCGACGTCCTCGCGGAAAGCTCGACCGAGATCGATATCAGCGCGATCCAGCCCGGTCAGGCGATCAAGGCGATGTTCCGCAAACAGCCGGTGTTCGTGCGCAACCTCACCCCCAAGGAAATCGCCGAGGCAGAGGCCGTTCCGGTTTCCTCGCTGCGCGATCCCCAGTCGCTTAAGGACCGGACCAAGGCGGGCAAGGAAAACTGGCTGATCACGATGGGCGTTTGCACCCATCTCGGCTGCGTTCCGCTCGGCGCCAGCGAGGGTGAGAACAAAGGTGAGTTTGGCGGCTATTTCTGCCCCTGCCATGGCTCGCAATATGATACCGCTGCCCGCATCCGTAAGGGCCCCGCTCCGAAGAACCTTGAGGTTCCGGATTACAAGTTCACCTCCGACACTGTCGTGAAGATCGGCTGAGGTCACCACCATGAGCTTTCCCTGGGCCAAAGAATATACTCCGGCACATCCGTTCACGAAGTGGATCGATGAAAAGCTGCCGCTGCCGCGCTTCGTGTTCAACGCGGTCGGCGCCGGCTATCCGGTGCCGCGCAACCTGAACTACGCATGGAACTTCGGCATCCTCGCCGGTTTCTGCCTGATGCTGCAGATCGTCACCGGGGTGATCCTGGCGATGCACTATGCGGCCAACCAGACAGTGGCGTTCGATTCGGTCGAACACATCATGCGCGACGTCAACTGGGGCTGGATGATGCGCTATGCGCACGCCAACGGCGCCTCGGCGTTCTTCGTGGTGGTCTACATCCACATCTTCCGCGGCTTCTTCTACAGTTCGTACAAGGCCCCGCGTGAGATGATCTGGCTGCTCGGCGTGGTCATCTTCCTGCTGATGATGGCCACCGCGTTCATGGGCTACGTGCTGCCGTGGGGACAGATGAGCTTCTGGGGCGCCAAGGTCATCACCGGCCTGTTCGGGGCTATCCCGCTGGTGGGCGAGCCGATCCAGCAGTGGCTGCTTGGCGGCTTCGCGCCGGACAATGCGGCGCTCAACCGCTTCTTCTCGCTGCACTTCCTGCTGCCGTTCGTGATCGCCGGTGTGGTTATCCTCCACATCTGGGCGCTGCACATCCCGGGCTCCTCGAACCCCACCGGGGTTGAGGTCAAGACCGAGAGCGACACAGTGCCGTTCCACCCCTACTACACCGCGAAGGACGGGTTCGGGCTCGGCGTGTTCCTCATCGGTTATTGCACGATGCTGTTCTTCTTCCCCAATGCGCTGGGCCATCCGGACAACTACATTCCGGCCAACCCGATGCAGACCCCGGCGCATATCGTGCCCGAATGGTATTTCTGGCCGTTCTACGCGATCCTCCGCGCGTTCACGCAGGATTTCCTGTTCTTCCCGGCCAAGCTGCTCGGCGTGCTGGCGATGTTCAGCGCGATTCTGGTGTGGTTCTTCCTGCCCTGGCTCGATCGCTCGCCGGTCCGTTCCGGGCATTTCCGGCCCACCTTCCGCAAGTTCTTCTACCTGCTGGTGATCGATCTGCTGGTGCTGGGCTATTGCGGCGGCTCGCCGGCGGCGGAACCCTATGTGATGATCAGCCAGATCGCGTCGATCTACTACTTCGCGCACTTCCTGATCATCCTGCCGATCGTCTCGGCGATCGAACGGCCCGAACCGCTGCCGTTCTCGATCACCGAAGCCGTGCTTGGCCACGATCAAGGTGCGGCGCTGGCCACGCCGCAGCCGGCCTGATCCCAGCGAGACGGAAAAAGAGAGAGACCCATGATCCGCATCTTGTCCATCCTCGTCGGGCTGTTCTTTTCCGCCGCCCTCACCTGGTCGGTTGGTCTGGGGGCGTATTCCTACGTCACCGAGCCGCCCAAGGAGACGGTTGAAGAGGCGTTCCACCTCCATCCGCATGAGCCGGCGGGCGGTTTTTCGTTCAACGGCCTGTTCGGCAAGTTCGATAACCAGCAGCTGCAGCGCGGCTTCAAGGTCTATTCCGAAGTATGCGCGAACTGCCATGCGCTGAAGCTGGTGGCGTTCCGCGACCTCAAGGCGATCGGCTATAACGACGACGAAGTGAAGGCCATCGCGGCCAAGTACCAGATCCCCGAATACGATCCGACAACGGGCGAAGTGAAGAGCCATGCCGGCCTCGCCAAGGATCGCTTCCCGCCGGTCGTCTATGCCGGCTCGGGCCATCCGCCGGATCTTTCGCTGGTGACCAAGGCGCGGCACGGCGGGGCGGAATACGTCTATTCGCTGCTGACCGGCTATGCCGAGCAACCGGCCGAACTGCTCAAGCGGTTCCCCGAGGCCAAGACGCCGGACGGGCTTTACTACAACCCGTATTTTGCGAACCTCAACATCGCGATGCCTGAGCCGCTGGCCTCGGACGATCAGGTCACTTACTCGGACGGCACCAAGGCCACCAAGGCGCAGATGGCCGCCGACGTGGCCGCCTTCCTGACCTGGACGGCGGAGCCCAAGCTCGACAAGCGCAAGCAGACCGGCTGGGCCGTGCTCGGCTTCCTGCTCTTCGCGACGACACTGGCCTATATGGCCTACCGCAACATCTGGGCGGGCAAGAAGGGCCACTGAGCGCTTCCCCCTCAGGTTTGCAGCCCAGCAAAGGCCTCCCGCATCACCCGGTGCGGGGGGCCTTTCCCTTTAGCGGCGCCAAGGATTGATCCGCCATGACCCCCGATGAACTGAAGCAGCTGGTGCGCGCGGTGCCCGATTTCCCCGAGCCCGGAATCCTGTTCCGCGACATCACCACGCTGATCAGCCACGGCGAGGGCTTTGCCCATTGCGTGCGCCACCTTGCCGACCGCGCCGCCGCGACGGGCGCCGAATTGGTCGCCGGGATGGAAGCACGCGGGTTCATCTTCGGAGCGGCGGTTGCCGCCCGGCTCGGACTCGGCTTCGTTCCGGTGCGCAAGCCGGGCAAGCTGCCGGTCGCTACGATCGGCATCGATTATGCGCTCGAATACGGGCGCGACCGGCTGGAGATCGATCCGGGGGCGATCCCCCACGGCGCGCGGGTGGTGATCGTCGACGATCTGATCGCCACCGGCGGCACCGCACTCGCCACTGCCGAACTGCTGCGCCAGGCCGGCGCCGCTGTCAGCCATGCGCTGTTCGTGATCGACCTGCCCGATCTGCACGGCGCCGACCGCCTGCGCGGCGCGGGGCTGACGGTCGATGCACTGATGGCCTTCGCGGGCCACTGACCCGGCCCCTAGTCAGTCGCTGCTTGGCCAGTCGCTGCTTGGCCAGTCGTTTCTTGACGAACCGGCCCGCAAAGTGGCAAGCGGCCCCCGAGCGCGGGTATAGCTTAGTGGTAAAGCACCAGCCTTCCAAGCTGGCTATGCGGGTTCGATTCCCGCTACCCGCTCCACCTTCCTGACCCGTCACCTAGCAATTGCGACAAGGTTCGGGCACGAACAGCGGATTGTCAGGGGTCTCGGGGTGCGCCAGCCGATAGCCCATTTCGCGGGTGTTCAGGATGCGGGCTGGCCCTAGCTTGTTCCTGAGGCGCGTAATCAGAACCTCCACGACATTGTCGCTGATTTTGCGATCGCCCTCCCACAGGGAATCGATGATACGCTGTTTGCTCATGAAGCCGCCGTTCGCGTGCAGCAGGCAGCGCAGCAGTCGAAATTCGTTGCGGGTAAGAGCCAGGCACTTGCCAGCGAGCCAGGCGCAACGGTCCCGCGTATCAATTTCGAAATCGCCAAATATCATGCGCTCGTCGACTTTCTCGCCATTGCGTCTCATCACGGTCATGAGGCAGGCGACAACTACTTCCGAATGAACGGGGCTGAGCAGGAACGCGTCTGCGCCAGCGTGGAGTGCGACAACCCGCTCGCGCCAATCGTCGCGTGCGGCGATCACCACAATCGGTTGAGCAAGGCCGGCACCGCGCAGAACGGCTACCGATTCGGCCGCCGGCGGAGCCTCGCTATCCTGGTTGAGCAATACCGCTTTGGCGCCGGAGGAGTTTTGGCTGGCGCTGACCTCTGCCGCAGAGCCAAATCGCTCAGCCATGAACCCGGCTGCTTTCAGCCGGGGCACGAGTCGGTCGCCTGCAGTGTTCGCCTGATCGATGATTAGCAGTCGCACCGATTTCTGGTCTCCAAGGGAGCAACGGCACAACTGAGTTTCGCCGCGCGCGCTAACATTCCGGCCTCATCGCGCGAAGTTGAAGGTAGAGACACGATTGTCAATGAAGAAAAAACCTTTCGCCAAACTGATAAAATTCGAGCTCGTTGACTATCCTTATATTACGCTTCAATCAATATCCCAAAAAAATCATAAACAACAGACGCACATGAAAGTTTCAAGAAAGGGTATTGTCAGTTTCATGTAATGCAAGGAAGTTGAGAGCGGGTATTATATTGTATATTTACTGACGGTGTTTGCAAATTTTTAAGCCTAAAAGAGCACCGCTTGCTCGTCGTCGAACCATGGGGAAGTGGAGTGAGCGTGCAACTTCGATTTCTCGGATCAGTGATTGGCACGGCAATGCGCGTGTGCAGGCTTTGCGTACCGTTGAAGGCGAACATCGCCGGAAATGTGCTCACCATAACTGCGTTCTGCCTGCCGCTGGTGATTGGTGCCGTCGGCTTCGCAGTGGACGTGGCGGGTTGGCAGCAAACCAAGCGGATGTTGCAAGGCGCCGCCGACAGCGCGGCCTTTTCCGCCGCAACCGCCTCGGCCGCAGGTGCGACGAGTACCCGCGCCAGTGAGGAAGCCAAGGCGGTGCTTTCGACCTACGGCATTGTCGATGGCAGCAATGGTGCCACCGTTATCCGCCAGTCCCGCGCCGAGCAGCTGGTGCGGTTGCCAGAGCGGTGGAACCAGCATCACTGCCGCAGCCTGTAATGCCACTTGCGCCAATGGCCAGGCGCCGGGAACATATGTAACCGCCGCTGCCACTGCGAACTACACCCCGATCATGACCTGGCCGGGGGTGCCGTCGACGGTCACCATCGCGCAGAGCAACACTGTGAGGATCCGATGATTGGGCCCGAATGGTCGCGGCGCTTGCCCCTGCGCGAGATGGTGGAAAGCTGCCTCGTCGCAACCGCGCCGGGCTGATTGGCTCACGCCGCCATGTTGTCGATCAGCCGCGCCTTGCCGATCCGCGCCGCCACGAGCAGCCGTGCCGGGCCGTTGCCGCGCTCGGCCAGCAGCGCCAGCGTGTCGGCATCGCGCAGCTCGGCATAGTCGACCGCAGTAAAGCCCGCCGCCAGCAGCGCCTGCATCAGGCCCGCCAGCGCGGCCGCCACCGGCTCACCATCACCGATCCGGCAAATTGCGCTGCGCATCGCGGCGGGCAGCGCCGCCGCCGCCGCGCGTTCGGCCGGGGTCAGGTATGCATTGCGCGAACTCAGTGCCAGCCCGTCAGCCTCGCGCACCGTCGGCACGCCGATGATCGCGTCGGCATGGGGCAACGTCAGATCAAGGTCGCGCGCCATCCGCCGGATCACCGCCAGCTGCTGCCAGTCCTTCTCGCCAAACAGCGCGATGTCGGGCTGCACCTGGTTGAACAGCTTGCACACCACTGTCGCCACCCCGTCGAAGTGCCCGGGCCGCGCCGCCCCGCACAGGCCTTCACTCACGCCGTTGACCGAGACATTGGTCGCGAAGCCGGCAGGGTACATTGCATCCGCATCAGGTGCCCACAGTAGCGCCGTGCCTTCAGCCGCCAGCAGTGCGCTGTCCTCGGCCAGCCGTCGCGGATACGCGCCCAGATCCTCGTTTGCGCCGAACTGCAGCGGGTTTACGAAGATCGAGGCGACAACGTGCGCAGCCCGCGCCTTGGCCTCGCGCACCAGCGTCAGGTGGCCTTCGTGCAGCGCGCCCATTGTCGGCACCAGCGCCACTGGCCCGTCGCGGCGCAGCGCGGCGACGGCAGTGCGCAGGGGATCAATGCGATTGACGGTTTGCATGGCATGTTCCCCTTGCTGTAGAACGGTTGGCGGTGCCTGCGGTCTGCCTAGCGGCGGCGGCGGGCGCGCACAAACCCCTGTTGGCGAAGGCGTAGCCGCTCCTGTGATCCTCTCCCCATCTTCGCCCCCTGGCTCGCCCGGTTCCGGACCCCACCGTATCGTTTTCGCTAACGAAAAGGGCGGCACCGGCAAGTCGACTACTGCGGTCCACGTCGCGGTCGCGCTCGCCTATCAGGGCGCGCGCGTCGCCGCGATCGATCTCGATCCGCGCCAGCGCACGCTTCACCGATATCTTGAAAACCGCGCCGATACCGTTCGCCGCCGTGATATCGTGCTACCGGGCCCGCGCTTCGAGGTGTTCCGTGGCACCACCGTTGCCGATCTCGATGCGCTCACCGCCGAGATGAGCGAAGGCGCCGATTTCCTGCTGTTCGACACCCCCGGCCGCGATGACGAGTTCGCCCGCTACGCCGCCACCGGCGCCGATACGCTGGTCACCCCGCTCAACGACAGTTTCGTCGATTTCGATCTGATCGGTCAGGTCGATGCCGAAACCTTCAAGGTCCGCCGGCTTTCGTTCTATGCCGAACTGATCTGGGAAACCCGCAAGAAGCGCGCGCGGGCCACCCTGCAGGAGGCGCGGCGCGAGATGGACTGGGTGGTGGTGCGCAACCGCACCCAGCATGTCGAGGCACGCAACATGCGCCGGCTCGATACCGCGCTGGCCGAACTGTCCAAGCGGGTCGGCTTCCGCATCGCCCAGGGGCTGAGCGAACGCGTGATTTACCGCGAACTGTTTCCCTCGGGCCTGACCCTGCTCGACAAGGGCCAGCTCGGCGATCTCGGCACCAGCCACCTCGTTGCCCGGCAGGAACTGCGCACCCTGATCGCCGGGCTCAATCTGCCGCGCGCGGTGGCTCCGGCCCCCGAACTCCAGCTTGCCGACGAAGAATGATCTTCAAGCTCCTACTCTGGGCTGCGCTGGCCAGTGTGCTGTGCAAGCTCGCCGCAGGCAGCTGGCCGTGGCAGCTCGCCGGGCTGGAACCGGGCGGGTGGGGCAGCCGTTCAGCTGAAACACTGCGCGCGCGGGCACTCCTCGGGGTGCGCGGCAACGCTAGCCGAACTGACATAATCGAAGCGCACAAGCGCCTCGTCGCGCAGGTTCACCCCGATCGGGGTGGCACCGACGCGCAAGTGCATGAGGCCAATGCCGCGCGCGATGTGCTGCTCGCGCGGCTGCTGAATTCATCTGACTGACGCCTTTACGGAGTAACCCGCCTTGTCCCACCAGTTCAATTCCACCGTCCTGCGCGAATACGATATCCGCGGGATTATCGGCGAAACCCTTGGGACCGAGGATGCCCGCGCGATCGGGCGGGGCTTCGCCACGCTGTTGCGGCGCGCCGGCGGCAAGAAGATTGCGGTCGGCTATGACGGGCGGGTATCGTCCCCGATCCTTGAGCATGCGCTGATCGAAGGGATCAATGCCACCGGGCTCGATGTGGTCCGCGTCGGCATGGGGCCGACGCCGATGCTGTATTACGCCGAAGCCTCAATGGAAGATGTGCAGGGCGGCATTCAGATAACTGGCAGCCACAATCCCGCCAATTACAATGGCTTCAAGATGGTATTTATGGGCCGGCCGTTCTTCGGCGCGGATATCCTGAAGCTGGGCGAGATGGCTGCGGCCGGCGATTGGCTCGACGGCAAGGGCGGCAGCGAGCAGCGCGAGATCCTCGGCACTTATGTCGATCGGCTGCTCGAAGGGCTGGCCGGGCTCGATCCCGCCAAGCTCGCCGGAATGCGCATCGGCTGGGACACCGGCAATGGCGCCGCCGGCCCTGCGGTTGAACTTCTCACGAGCAAGCTTCCCGGCGAACATCATCTGCTCTTCACTGAAGTTGACGGCACGTTCCCGAACCACCATCCGGACCCGACCGAGGAGAAGAACCTCGCAGACCTCAAGGCGCTGGTCGCGGAGAAGAAGCTCGATTTCGGACTGGCCTTCGATGGCGACGGTGACCGCATCGGCGCGATCGACGGGGCCGGGCGGGTGATCTGGGGGGACCAGTTGCTCATGATCTACGCCGAGGATCTGCTCCGGCTGGTGCCCGGATCCACGATCATTGCGGATGTGAAGGCCTCTAAGGCGCTATTCGATCAGGTCGCAAAGTTCGGTGGCAAGCCGCTTATGTGGAAAACCGGACACAGCCTTATCAAATCCAAAATGAAGGAAACTCACGCGCCGCTAGCCGGCGAGATGAGCGGCCACATCTTCTTCGCTCACGAGTATTACGGCTTTGACGATGCGCTTTACGCCGCGATCCGGCTGATCGCGGCCTCGATCCGCCTCGGCAAATCGGTCACGGACCTGCGCGGCGGAATGCCGCGGCTGGTCAACACTCCCGAAATGCGCTTCCAGGTCGATGAAAGCCGCAAGTTCGCCGTGGTGGATGAGGTCAAGGCGCGGCTTTCTGCTTCCGGGGCAGACGTCAACGATACCGACGGCGTCCGTGTCACCACGGCCGATGGCTGGTGGCTGCTGCGCGCCTCCAACACGCAGGACGTCCTCGTCGCCCGCGCCGAAAGCGAAAATCAGGCCGGGCTTGATCGGCTGCTTGCCCAGATCGACGAACAGCTCGCCGCCTCCGGCCTCAAGCGCGGCCCGCAAGCCGGGCACTAAGGATGGCACTGGCCCCTCCCCCCGTAAGGGGAGGGGCCAGAGCAGCGCCCCTTAGCCCATCACCGCGAACACTACCGGCACCGCTGCGCCCACCGCTGCGGCTGCCAGCCACAGCGCTGCCGCTGCCGGCCACGCCTGCCGCCATCCGCCCACGGCCAGCACCACCCCGCTCTTGAACAGCGTGTTGAGGATCACCGGCACCACCAGCACCAGCCCGGCATGGTGCGGCGCCAGCGTGCCAACCGGCAGCGCGCCCAGCGTGATGATCGCCGAATCGACATCCAGCGAGCCGGTGATCGCCAGCACCGCCGCCACCCCGCGGTTGCCGAAGTGCAGCAGCACCCAGCGGGCCAGCACGGCCATCACCATCACCAGCCCCATCATCCCCAGCGCGGGACCGAGGGTGAACGGGTTGCGCAGCTTGGCGGTGTGATGCCCGGACCCTTGGCGAAACGCCGCGCCCCGGCCCAGCCAGCCCGCTGCCAGCAGGCTCACCGCCAGCCCAGGCACCGCGCACATCGCCAGCGCCGGCAGCGCAAAGCGTGCCAGCGCGGCGGTCAGCAGCATCACCCGCAGGAACATCACCGCCGATGCCAGCGCCACGGCGGCATGGAGCAGCGCCGGTTCGTCCTCGCCTTTGCGCATCCGTCCGGCCATTGCCGCCGTGACGGCGGTGGATGATACCAGCGATCCCGCCGCTGCCGTCGCCAGCGTTCCGCGCGCCGCGCCCAGCCAGCGTGCGGCCATATAGCCGGCGAACGAAAAGCCCGAAACGAACACCACCACCAGCCACAGCGAGCGCGGCCGCCATGCGCCGAACGGGCCGAACGGGGTATCGGGCAGCAGCGGCAGGATCACCAGCGCGATCAGCGCGAACCGGCCAATCGCCACGATCTCGGTCTGGTCAAGGTTGCGCACCAGCCGGTGCAGCGGCCCTCGCAGCGAAAGCAGCGCGGCGATGCTGCCGCCAGTCGCGGCGGCAGCAGCATGCTGGCCGCTCCCCGCCAAATAGCCGCAAGCCAGCGTCAGCAGCCCCACCAGAGCCGCCGTCCCGCTGATCGGCGCGTCGCCGGCGCGGGTCGCGCGCCAGTATCCGATCAACACCAGTCCGGCGGTCGCGGCGAGCAGCAGCCCCGCCAGCACCGGCGCGCGCGGCGCGGAAAGCCCGGCGAGCCCGCCGGCCAGACCGATCAGTCCATACGTACGCACTCCGGCAAAGCTGCGGCCATCGGCTACTTTGCGCACCACCCAGCCGCGCTGGATCCCGATCAACAGGCCCAGCGCCAGCGCCAGCCCCAGCCCGATCAGGTCGGCGGTGGTGACGGTCAGGATCGTGTCGGTATGCACCGTTGCTCCCTTGCGGCCCGGTCCGATCTGGCACTTGCGCGGGGTGCGGGCAAGCGAAAGCCCGGGCCGGCAATGGCGCAGTTCAGGTTGGGGGCGATGCACGCCCGATCTGCGCGGCTTGCCCAGGGCTCGCATCGGACTGCACTCCGCTTGCAAGGCCGTTGTAACCCCGTTGCAAAGGGGCGATATCGCGGCGATGGAGCCTGCCAGTCTGCCGCCGGAAATCGCCGCCTGGTTCGCGGCACGCGGCTGGCGGGTGCGGTGGCATCAGGCCGAAATGCTCGCCGCGGCCGCCATGGGGGAGCATGCACTGCTCGTCGCGGATACCGGCGCGGGCAAGACACTCGCCGGATTTCTGCCGACATTATCGGCATTTACGCCGTCGGTTCTCGGCACCGATGCGCCGCCGCCGGAAGGGCTGCACACACTTTACGTCTCGCCGCTGAAGGCGCTGGCACACGATGTCCAACGCAATCTGCTTGCCCCGATCGCCGAGCTGGGGCTCGATCTGCGGGTTGAGACCCGCAGCGGCGATACCCCCTCTGATCGCAAGGCCCGCCAGCGCGCCCGCCCCCCGCAAGTCCTTCTAACTACGCCAGAATCTCTGTCGCTGCTGTTGTCCTATCCAGAGGCGGCCGAGCTGTTTTCGGGCCTCAAGCGGGTTGTGATCGACGAAGTCCATGCCTTCGCCACCGGCAAGCGCGGCGATCTGCTCGCCCTTGCGCTGGCCCGGCTACAGGCGTTTTCTCCGCAATTGCAGCGGGTTGCGCTCTCCGCCACGGTGGCCGACGCCGATGCTTTCCGCCGCTGGCTCGCCCCCGGCGGCGAGGTCGGTGCGGTTCGACTGGTCGAGGGCGAAGTCGGCGCCGCCCCTGAACTCACCATCCTCCTGCCTCAAGGCGAGCGGGTGCCGTGGGGCGGGCACGCTGCCGCTTGGGCGGTGCCGCAGCTTTACGAGCGGATCAAGGAACACCGCACCACCTTGATCTTCACCAACACGCGGTTTCTGGCTGAGTATATTTTCCAGCTATTATGGGATGTTAACGAGGACAAGTTGCCGATCGGCATCCACCACGCCTCGCTGTCGAAAGAGGCGCGGCGCAAGGTGGAGGGGGCGATGGCCCGCGGGGAACTGCGGGCGCTGGTCTGCACTGCCAGTCTCGATCTCGGGGTCGACTGGGGCGACATCGATCTCGTTGTCCAGATGGGCGCGCCCAAGGGCTCCTCGCGCCTGCTGCAGCGGATCGGGCGCGCCAATCACCGGCTCGACAGCCCGAGCAAGGCGCTGCTGGTACCGGGCAACCGCTTCGAATTCCTTGAAGCTTTCGCCGCGCTTGAAGCGGTGAGCGCGGGCCAGCGCGACGGCGAGACGTTCCGTCCCGGCAGCCTTGACGTACTCGCGCAGCACATCATGGCCTGCGCCTGCGCCGGGCCGTTCGACGAGGCCGTGCTTCGCGCCGAGATCCGCGCCTGCGCCCCCTATGCCTGGGTCGATGATGCGGCGTGGGAGCGGGTACTGAACTTTGTCGCCACCGGCGGCTATGCACTCAAGGCCTATGACCGGTTCCGCCGCATCGTGCGCACCCGTGATGGTATCTGGCGGCTCGCCCATCCTGATAACGCCGGGCGGCATCGCCGCAACGCAGGGATCATCGTCGATGCCGAAATGCTCGACGTGCGCTTCCGCAATGGTCGCTCGCTCGGCCGGGTCGAGGAGATGTTCGGTGCCTCGCTCTCACCAAGGGACACCTTCCGGTTTGCCGGAATGGACCTTGAGGTCGAGACGGTGCGCGACCTGGAACTGGTGGTGCGCGCGGCGAAGCGGGCGGGCACTATTCCCAGCTATATGGGGGCGCGGCTGCCGATCTCGTCGCATCTGGCGGAGCGGGTGCGGCACTTACTGGTCGACCGGGCGGGCTGGGCGCGGTTCCCCGACGATGTGCGCGAATGGCTCGAGGTGCAGGACTGGCGTTCACGCCTGCCCGGCCCGGGCGAACTGCTGGTCGAGAGTTTTGCTTATGAAAAGCGCGAATATTCCGTGTTCTACACTTTCGAAGGCTGGAACGCGAACCAGTCGCTGGGAATGCTGATCACCCGGCGGATGGAGGAGCGGGGGCTCTCGCCATTTGGGTTCGTTGCCAATGATTATGCACTTGGCGTGTGGGGATTGAAGGCGATCGGCGATCCCGCGCCGCTGCTCTCGCCCGACATTCTGGCGGATGAATTCGCCGACTGGGTACAGAATTCCTACCTGCTGCGCCGTGCCTTCCGCGAAGTGGCGGTGATCGGCGGCCTAGTTGAGCGGCAGCAGCCGGGGCAAGGGGCGAACGGGCGCAAATCAGGCCGGCAGGTCACCTTCTCGACCGATCTGATCTACGATGTGCTGCGCAAGCACGAGCCCGATCACGTGCTGATCGAGGCGGCCTGGGCCGATGCCCGCACCCGCCTGACCGATGTTGGGCGGATTGCCGATCTGCTCGACCGCGCGGCGGGGCAACTGGTGCATGTCCGGCTCGACCGGGTCAGCCCGTTGGCGGTGCCGGTGCTGGTGATGATCGGGCGCGAGAGCCTGCCGGCGGGCGCTGCCGATGATGACCTCCTGATTGAGGCGGAGGGTTTGGCGGCGCAGGCGATGGGGATGGCAGACAGAGAAATGGGGGCGGAATGACCCGCCCCCATCTTGCCTTTGTGCAAGGCGTTTGGCTTAGTTGGCCTTCGGTGCGTTCGGCGATTTGCCGAATTCCGAATACTGTTCGTTACCGACGAAGCCGAACTTGGTCACGCCGGAGCCCTTGATGATGTTGATCGCGCGCGCGGCGAGATCGTAGCTGGCGCCGGAATCGGGCTGGAACTGCAGTTCGGGTTCGGGCTTCATCTGCATCGTCTGCTTGAGCAGCGAGACCAATTGGCCATTGTTGACCACGGTCCCGTTCCACAGCACATGGTTTTCGTAAGTCAGCGTCACCTTGTTCCTGATCGGCTTGATCGGGGTATCCGGCGGCGGCGGAGCCGGCGGCGGCAGATCGATGTTGACCGAGTGGGTTGCGACCGGGATGGTGATGATGAACATGATGAGGAGCACGAGCATGACGTCGATAAGCGGCGTCGTGTTCATTTCCATCATCGGCGAGCCATCGTCCTTGCCGCCTGACATTGCCATGTGAACTTACTCCTGAATTGCCGTGAAGTGGTTGCCGGTGCCTGCGCGAACGGTTCTTACTTCAGCGGATCCACCGGGTTCGAGATGAAGCCGACGGTCGGGTAACCAGAGATCTGCACGTTGTAGATCGCGCCGGCGATGCAGCGCCACGGGGCGTTGACGTCACCGCGGATGTGGACCTGCGGGATCTTGTCCGGATTTGCGCGCAGCGCCTCGGGGCCGCCTTCGCGCTTCACGATGTTGTCGAGCCGCTTGTAGGCCTTGTCGCGCAGTTCCTGCGAATCGACTGCGGTGGTGTTGTTGAAGTAGATTCGGCAATCGCCGTTGCGCGATGCCCCTTCAAAACCCGGTTCGCCAGCGCTGCGGCCTTCACGGTCGGTGGTGCTCACGGTCAGCAGCAGGTTTTCGACCTTGTCCTTCGATTCCATCGAAACCAGAATCGGAATGCGCAGCTTCTCGATGCCTTGAATCGCGACCGGGACCGCGATGAGGAAGATGATCAGCAGCACCAGCATCACGTCCACGAGCGGCGTCGTGTTGATGTCCGACATCGGGGTCTCTACAGCCCCGCCGCCTGTCGAAATCGCCATATTTACATCCTATCCTGTCTTAGTGCGACCGGGCGGGGCAGATCGGCATGCCGCGATCTGCCCCGGTCCGGCAGGACGGGCTGCCCCAAACGGGCGGCCCGCCGGTAACCGTCAGGCTTACGGCTTGGCCGGGGCAGCCGCCGGCTTGGCCGGGGCGGGCTTGGCAGCGGCCGCAGCGGCAACCGCGGGCTTGACCGCACCCTTCGAGTTGATGTTGGCAAGCACGTCGGTGGCGAAGCCGGACATCTGCTCGGCAATCCGCTTGTTGCGGGCCTGCAGATAGTTGTAGGCGAGCACCGCGGGAACCGCGACGAGCAGACCGAGCGCGGTCATGATCAGAGCTTCACCGACCGGGCCCGCGACCTTGTCGATCGAGGCCGAACCGGCGAGGCCGATGTTGATCAGCGCGCGGTAGATGCCGACCACGGTACCGAACAAGCCGATGAACGGCGCGGTCGCGCCGACGGTGGCGAGGAACGGCAGGCCGCCGGCGAGGCGGGCGTTGATCGAAGCTTCCGAACGGGCGAGCGAACCGACCAGCCATTCGTGCGCGTCGGTGGCGTCGACCATCTTCACGTGCTGATCCTCGGCGGCGATGCCGTCGTCGACGATCTGGCGCCAAGCGCTGTTCTTCTCAAGCTTGGCAGCGCCTTCACGCAGCGTAGCAGCGCGCCAGAAGTTGGCACGCAGATCGCTGCCCTGGCGGAAGATCTTCGACTGTTCGAACCACTTGGTGAACAGGATGAAGAACGAGCCGAACGACATCACACCAAGGATGGTGACCGTGGCGTAGGCAATGAAACCGCCCTGTTCGAGCGCTTCCATGAAACCAAACTTGTTCTGCGGAGCGGCGCCGTTGGCTGCGGCGGCGAGAAGTTCAACAATAAGCATGCGGTAGTCCTCTCAAGAAATGTGGTAGCAGGCCGCCGGCTGATCCGGCAATGGCACCCGGAAACGCACCCGGGAGCCAGGGAAGTCGATCATTCTTTCGGAATGATCCAACGGATGCGGTTGGCGTAAGAGCCCGTGGTAGGGTTGCCGTCACCATCGGTGGCCGGCTGGAACCGGGCCCGCCGGCGAACATTGTCGCAGGTGGCCTGATCAAGATCCGGGCTCCCGCTCGAGCTGGTGACCTGACAATCGATCACCTTCCCGTCGGTGCCGACGTTGACGCGGAAACCCGTTACCCCTTCACGTTCCTCACGCAGCGCGCGCGACGGGTAATCGTTCGAGGTTGCCCAGTTGGCCGGGCTGCCCTTGGGCTGCGGCTGCTTCGGTGTGAACCGGGGCGGCGGCGGCGGGGCCGGGGCGGGCGGGGCGATGTACACCGGCGGCGGCGGCGCTGGTGGTGCGACCTCCATGGGCGGCGGGGCCACATTCACATCGATTTTCACTGGCGCAGCGACGATCGGCGGCGGAATGTTCAATTGCTTCGGCGGCGGCGGCGGCGGTTCCTTGGGCTTTTCAGGCTCCTTGATATCGACAGTCGTCACCCTCTTGATGATCTGCTTCGCCGCGGAATAGGCGAGGCCGGTGACCAAGGCGTACCCGACAGCGATGTGAATCAGTGCAACGATGATAAGCGCGGTAATTTTGTTACCGCTCATCTGTTGGTCAGCGTAAGCCATTCAGACACATCACTCCATTACAACGCCCTGGAAAATCCCAAGGCAACCGAAACCAGAAACGCCGAGGCGTTGCAAGGCCCAGAACTCCAAAACTTCCACCCTGCCGGACATTCCGGGGCAAGCCCCTTTATGCGCGCATTTGTCTGGCCGCTCCTGCCGAGCGTGCTGGTTTTCCGCGATCCTTAACGTCGAGTCGGAACCCGCGCAACGCCTGAATCTGCCCTTGCCGCGGGTTAACCCGCAATTCACAAGGGTTCGGCGCAAATCGGGACGCCGAAACCCGGTTTTCGGCCTTTTTCGGTTGCACCATTCGAGGTTTGTCCATGCTTCGCCAACTTTCGTTCAACAATTTCATCGGTCAGCGGGCGGTGATCATCGCGCTTGGCGCCGCAATGGCATTCGGCGCGGTTCCTGCCGATTCGGCGCCGCGTCCGCCGGTCGAGCCGGTTGTGACTTACGCCGATCTGGCCGATCTGGCCGATCACGCGCCGCTCGTGCTGCGGGCGCAAGTGCGCAAGGTGGCGGTGGTCGAGCCGGCGCGCGCGCCGGGGGTGCGGGCCGGCTGGGTGCGGCTTTACATCGAGGCGCGCACCGAAACCTTGCTGTCAGGCCCGCCGCTGACTGGCGCGGGGCTGCGCTATCTTGTCGACGTGCCGCTCGATGCAAAGGGCAAGCTGCCCAAACTGGCCAAGCGGAGCGTGCTGCTGTTCGCGCGCGCAGTCCCTGGCCGGCCGGGCGAACTGCAACTGGTCGCGCCCGATGCGCAGCTGCTGTGGGGCCCGCAGGCCGAGTTGCGGCTGCGCGGGGTGCTGGGCGAATTGCTGGCGGCTGGCGCGCCGGGCCGGATCAACAAGGTGCGCGAGGCGATCTACGTCCCCGGCAACCTTGCCGGCGAGGGCGAAACCCAGATGTTTCTCGATACGGCCGATGGCGAGCCGGCTACGATCACCGTGGTCCACACGCCGGGCGCGCCACCGCGCTGGAGCGTAGCCTTCTCCGAACTGGTCGACAGCAGCGGCGTCCCCCCGGCGCGCGAGACGCTGTTGTGGTACCGCCTCGCCTGCTTCCTCCCCGGTGCGCTAGGCGAGGGCGCCAACGTTTCGGCCGGCCCAGAAGACGCCGCGCAGGCTGCGGCGGATTACCGTTTCGTCCGCAGCGATCTGGGCCCGTGCCCCCGGGAGCGCCGCTGAACGAATGCCGCTGAACCCGTGCCTCTGGCCTTTCGCGCGTCGGTGCCTTAGGGGCGCGGCGCGAAAGGGATGATCATGGCGGAACCGCTTCGTATCGCGCTGGCAGGACTGGGTACCGTGGGGGCGGGGGTGATCCGCCTGATCGAAACCAACGCCGCGCTGATCGCGCGCCGTGCCGGGCGTCCGCTGGAGATCGTCGCCATCAGCGCGCGCGATCGCAGCAAGAAGCGCAGCGTCGATCTTTCGCGCTACGCCTGGGAAGACGACATGGTGATTCTGGGCGAGAAGCCCGAAGTCGATGTCGTGGTCGAACTGGTCGGCGGGGCCGACGGTCCGGCGCTGGCCTGCGCCCGCGCGACGATCGAGGCGGGCAAGGCGCTGGTCACCGCCAACAAGGCGATGATCGCGCACCACGGGCTCGAACTGGCGACCAAGGCCGAGGCGGCGAAAGTTGCGCTCAAGTTCGAGGCGGCGGTGGCGGGGGGCATCCCGGTGATCAAGGGCCTGCGCGAGGGCGCGGCCGCCAACGCGTTCGAGCGGGTTTACGGCATCCTCAACGGCACCTGCAATTTCATCCTCTCAACGATGGAAGATACGGGGCGCGATTTTGCCGACGTGCTCGCCGAGGCACAGGCGCGCGGCTATGCCGAAGCCGATCCGGCGTTCGATATCGAAGGCACCGATGCCGCACACAAGCTGGCGATCCTTGCCGCGATCGCGTTTGGGGCAAAGCTCGATTTCGCCGCGGTCGATACCGCCGGGATCTCGCGGCTGCGCGCCGCCGATATCGCCCAGGCCGATTCGCTGGGCTATGTGATCCGCCTGATCGGGATGGCCGAACCCGGCCACGCCGCCGACGGGCCGCGGCTGTTCCAGCGGGTTCAGCCGCATCTGGTCCCGTTCGATCACCCGCTCGCCCATGTCGACGGGGCCACCAACGCGGTGGTCGCGGAAGGCAACTTCTCGGGCCGGCTGCTGTTTCAGGGTGCTGGGGCGGGCGACGGGCCAACTGCGAGCGCGGTGGTGGCGGATCTGATCGACATCGCCCGCGGCGAAATCGGCGCGCCGTTCTCGGTGCCGGTGGCCGAACTGGAAACGCTGCCGCCGGCGCTGACTGGCAACCGCACCGGCCGCGCCTATATCCGCTTCATCGTCGCCGACCGGCCGGGGGTGCTGGCCGAACTCACGGCGGCGATGCGCGATGCCGGGGTCTCGATCGAAAGCCTGATTCAGAAGGGCCGCAGCGAAGCGGGCGGCGAGGTGATGGTGGCGATGGTGACTCACGAGGGCCCGGAAAGCGCGGTGAGCGAGGCGCTGCGGCTGCTCGATGGCTCACCCAGTCTGATCCGCCCGCCGCTGGTGATGCAGATCCTGGGGGCGTAATCGGTTGTTGCGCTTCCGGCATCCGCTGGAAGCTTGCGGCACCAGCCCGCGACGGATGTCGCAGGCTAACCCAAAGAGGCTCCTAAGGCGCAGGCATTTCTCCCTTGGCGATCTTGTCGGCGTCCGATCCGGCAGGCGCGGCTGGCAGCTTGCTGAAATCGACGACATAAATCGGCTGCTTCTTTTTGCCGAGATGCAGGCAGCCGCGGCTGCAATCGGGCAGCGACGACACGTTCGGCGCCCGTGGCACCCCGGTTCTCTGCGCCCCCGGGGCGTTCGGGTCGGTCTCCCCCGGGACACGCCAGCGCTCGCCGCGATCGGCGCCGCACACCACGATATCACCGTTCTTGCCCGGCTCGCCGCAGCCCGGTTTCTTCGGGGCAGTCAGCTTCGCGGTCGAACGGAACAGACCCTCGGCCAGTTCCTGATCGCTGGGCGGGGCCTCGCTTGCGGCCGCTGCGGGTGGTGTCTCGGGCTCGGCCAGTCCCGGTGCCGGAGCGGCAAGGGCCAGCACGGCGGCCAGCCACAGCGCGGGCAGGCCATGGCGGCGCAGTTTAATCGATTCGCGGGTCAATCCGGCATCCTCTCCCAGCCCCTCGCGGCGCTATCGTAATCGGCACAGCCCTGCCTGACCATACTCGACAGAGCGCAACGTCATGTCTAAGCGACCGGCGCACAACGCAAGCGCCAATCAGGAATTCTTATGACCGCGACTCCGGCCAGCACGGTACTAGACCGAGTTCTCGTCCTCGAAATGGTCCGAGTGACCGAAGCCGCAGCGATCGGCGCATCCACGCTGATCGGTCGCGGCGATGAAAAAGCTGCGGATCACGCCGCGGTCGAGGCGATGCGCGCCGCGCTCAACGAGCTCTACATGGACGGCACAGTGGTGATCGGCGAGGGCGAGCGCGACGAAGCGCCGATGCTGTTCATCGGCGAAAAGGTCGGCGCCGCGCAGGGCAAGGGCCCCAAGATCGATATCGCGCTCGATCCGCTCGAAGGCACCACCATCTGCGCCAAGGCCGGGCCGAACTCACTCGCGGTGCTGGCCGTGGCCGAAGAAGGCAACCTGCTTAACGCGCCTGACGTTTACATGGACAAGCTGGCGGTCGGCCCGGGCTATCCCGAGGGGATCATCGATCTGGCCAAGTCCCCGACCGAGAACGTCAAGGCGGTCGCGGCCGCCAAGGGCGTCGCACCGGACGAGATCATCGTGTGCGTGCTCGATCGGCCGCGCCATGCCGACCTGATCGCCGAACTGCGCGGGCTGGGCTGCGGCATCCAGCTGATCCCCGATGGCGATGTTGCCGGGGTGATCGCGGTGACCAACCCCGATACCACCATCGATATGTACATGGGCCAGGGCGGCGCCCCCGAAGGCGTGCTCGCCGCAGCGGCGCTGCGCTGCGTCGGCGGCCAGTTCAACGGCCGGCTTGTGTTCCGCAACGACGATGAAAAGGCGCGCGCCCGCAAGTGGGGCATCGCCGATCTCAACAAGATCTACGCGCTGGAAGAACTGGCCAAGGGCGATTGCATTTTCGCCGCGACCGGGGTGACCGACGGCTCGTTGCTCGATGGCGTAAAGCGGCGGGCTGACGGGACGCTGACCACGCACACCGTGGTGATGCGCGCTTCGTCGGGCACGGTGCGCTGGGTGCGGGGCGAGCATCGCCGCTCGCGCTGACTGCCGGGCTGCCCCATCCGGGGTTTTCCCCAATGCTGACCAGTCACCTTATGTTGCAATCGCGCGACTCTGGGCTAGAGCGCGTTTCGCGCAGCGGGTAAGGGAAACGCGATGAAACTGATGGCCGGCAACAGCAATCTGCCCCTTGCCCGGGCCGTCGCCGCCTATCTCGAAACCGAGCTGACACACGCCAGCGTGCGCCGTTTCGCCGACGAGGAAGTGTTCGTCGAAATTCACCAGAATGTCCGCGGCGAAGATGTGTTCGTCGTCCAGTCGACCAGTTTTCCGGCGAACGACAATCTGATGGAACTGCTGATCTGCATCGATGCGCTGCGCCGCGCCTCGGCCAAGCGGATCACCGCGGTCGTCCCCTATTTCGGCTATGCCCGGCAGGACCGCAAGCCGGGCCCGAGGACCCCGATCTCGGCCAAGCTGGTGGCGAACCTGATCACCAAGGCCGGGGCTGACCGCGTGCTCGCGGTCGATCTCCACGCCGGGCAGATTCAGGGCTTCTTCGATATCCCGACCGATAACCTCTATGCCGCGCCGGTAATGGCCGCCGATATCCAGACCCGCTATGGCAGCAGCGATCTGATGGTGGTTTCACCCGACGTCGGCGGCGTGGTCCGCGCCCGTGCGCTGGCCAAGCGCCTCGACAACGCGCCGCTGGCGATCGTCGACAAGCGCCGCGATCGGCCCGGCCAGTCCGAAGTCATGAACATCATCGGCGAAGTGCGCGGCCGGGCCTGCATCCTGATCGATGATATCATCGATTCGGGCGGCACCTTGTGCAACGCCGCGCAGGCGCTGACCGACGCGGGCGCGGCAAGCGTGACCGCCTATATCACCCACGGCGTGCTGACCGGGGCGGCGGTGGCGCGGGTCAATGGCTCGGCGCTCAAGGAACTGGTCATCACCGACACCATCCTTGCCACCGAAGCGACACAGCAGTCCGACCGGATCCGTATCCTGACCATCGCGCCGCTGATCGGCGAGGCGATCCGCCGGATTGCCGATGAAAGCTCGGTCAGCTCGCTGTTCGACTGAGGCGGCATTTGCCGCTTACTGCCACGGCCGCACCGCGCCCGGCTCAAGGCGCTCGATCAGTTCCAGCCGCCGTGCTTGGCGCGATTCGAGCGTAAACGTCAGCAGCGGTTGCGAGCGGGCGACGAACTGGCTGGGAGACATCCCGAACAGCTTGGTAAACTCCCGGATCAGGTGGCTCTGGTCGTAAAAGCGCAGGGCCAGTTCCTCGGCCTCGGCCTGATCGGCGACCCCGCGCAAGGAACTGGCCATATCCAGAGCTCGGGCGCGGCGTAGCACCTGCTTTGGCGGCAAGCCGAAATCGCGGCGAACGATCCGTTCCAGTTGGCGCTGGGTTACCCCGCAAATGCCGGCGGCATCGGCGACGGTGATTGTCGGGTCGGTAAAGGCCAGCACCTCGAACCGGGCGCTGACCGAATCGGGCACGGCCGCGCCTTCGTGATTGACCACCTGGCGGATCATCGCTTCGAGCATGACCAGCCAGCTTTCGGGATCGGCGGTGCGATCAAGCGCGGAAAGCGCCGCTTCGCCGGGCAGATCGAGTTCGTCGCAGTGCAGCAATTGATCGAGGTAATCGGCGGTATCGATCCCGCGAAAGGCATGACCGGTGCCCGGCCGCAGGGCCACCCCGACGCTGATGAAGCTGCCGGTAACCGAAACCGGCATGCGCCGGGTCTGCGGCCCGAAAAACAGTGCGGCTCGGCCGAAAGCGCGCGGACCGGCGGCGGTTTCTGCGGTCCACGCGCCCTTGAGCTGGACGCGGATGACGGCCGTATCGTTAAGCAAGCCGCAGTCGATCCGGTGACCTTCCGGCAGATCAACCACGGTGGCATAGAGCCGGGCAATCCACGGTGCCAGATCAGCTGCAGGCGCGCGGTTATAGGAAATCGGTTGGCCATCACGGGTCACCCCGTGCAGAGGAGATAGAGCTTCGTCCACGGCTGGCCGTGTCGATTTGGTCATCGTTCGGTTAGCCCCCTGAGCAGACGCGACCCTGCAGTCCCCGATTGCCCCAAACGATCGCCGAGTGGAAGAGTTCCCGTCGGCAATTAGGCATTTACAGTCATGCCTTGACCGTAACCCACGACTGTGGGCACTGCTTGCGGCGATGAAACTCGACGACGATATCGCCCTTGCCCTGCGCCTTGCCGATGCCGCCGGCGCGGCGATCCGGCCCTATTTCCGCAGCCCCTCTGGCGCCGAGCGCAAGGCGGATGCCTCGCCGGTGACGCTGGCCGATACCGCCGCCGAAGAGGCGATGCGTCGCATCCTTACCGCCGAAGTCCCGCGCGATACGGTGATCGGCGAGGAATTTGGCGCGAGTGCCGGGACTTCGAATCGCAGCTGGGTGCTCGATCCGATCGACGGCACAGCCGGTTTTCTCGCCGGACGACCAATGTTCGGCACGCTGATCGCGTTGGTGGTTGAAGGCTGGCCGGTGCTTGGGGTCATTGACCAGCCGATCCTTGGCGAACGCTGGGTCGGCGCCAGCGGCCGGCCGACTTTGTTCAATGGCAAGCCGGTCCACACCCGGGCTTGCCCGGCGCTGGCCGAGGCGACCATTGCCACCACCGGGCCGCACTACTTCGACGATCACGAGGGCGCGCATTTCATGGCGCTGGCCGCGGCCACCGATCATCGCCGGATGGTGATGGGCGGGGACTGCTACAACTACGCCATGCTCGCCAGCGGCCAACTCGATCTGGTCTGCGAGGCCAACCTCAAGTTGCATGACTGGGCCGCGCTGGTCCCGGTGGTGGAGGGTGCCGGCGGGACGATGTGCGACTGGAACGGCGATCCGCTCCATGCTGGCTCAACCGGCCACGTGCTGGCGTTGGGCGATCCAGCGCGGCTTGAGGACGTGATCGCCGCGCTCGCCTGCGGGCACTGAACTCAGGCGATAGTCGTCAGGTCCTCGCTCTCGGGCTTGCCGGCAAGAGCACCGAACACCGCATCCATCAGCGGCTTGGGCAGCGTCGTACCGGCGGCCTTGCGGGTGTCGTGGTCCGGCCAGAATTCGAGCAGGCGGTAGCGCTTCGGCTCGGCCGAATCGCGCAGCAGCTTGGTGCCGAGCGAGCCGGGTGCCGCCGCCACAGCCGCCGCCAGCGCTGCAAGGGCTGCGCCCAGTTCCGTGCCGTCTTCCGCTGCGGCCGTCATCAGGTACATTCGCACAACGCTCATCGTCATCTCCTCGCTCGCCGCCGGTTGCACCGAAAGTGCCCTTCATGCGATTCTTTTTCTATGGAACCCTGATGCCGGGCGGTTGCAATCCCATTGCATTGCGGTTGCAGAACTGGCTCGACCGGGGTGCCGCCGCGACAACACGGGGCTGGCTTTATGCCCTGCCCGACCCGGCCGGCTGGTATCCCGCGCTGATCCACGACGCGGCGGGGCCTGTGGTGCACGGGATGGTTCGCCATGCCAGCGCCGGGTTCACCCCGGCCGATCTGGCCGCGCTCGACGCCTACGAGAACTTCGACCCGGCCAACCTTGCTGGCTCTGACTACGTACGCCGGCCAATCCCGGCCCTGACTGATTCGGGCGAGGTGCTGGCAGTGGCTTACCTGTATCATGCCCCGCTGCCTGTCGCCGCCCGTCCGATCCGCGGCGGCGATTTCCGGGCGTTCCTTGCGGAACAAGGTCTGCCAGAATACCGCGAAACGGGTGCCGGCGGCACCTGAACGCGCCGTATCCCTTGCCTTGCGCCGCGTTCCCCGCTAACGGCCCGCCCTTCATTGACACGGAATCGATGATCGACCTGGCTAACAAGGGCTGCCACGGCGATCGGACGTGTCTCGACCAAGGAGACGAAAATGCCCAAGCTCAAGACCAAGAGCGGCGTCAAAAAGCGCTTCAAGCTCACGGCCACCGGCAAGGTCAAGCACGGTGTCGCCGGCAAGCGCCACCGCCTGATCAGCCACAATGGCAAGTACATCCGCCAGAATCGCGGCACCGATGTGATCTCCGACGCTGATGCGAAGGTGATCAAAAAGTGGGCGCCCTACGGGCTGAACTGAGGGAGCGCTAGCACATGAGCCGTATCAAGCGGGGTGTCACCACCCATGCCAAGCACAAACGTCTTCTCGAGCAGGCCAAGGGATACCGCGGCCGGCGCAAGAACACGATCCGCGTCGCCCGGCAGGCCGTCGAAAAAGCCGGCCAGTACGCCTACCGCGACCGCAAGGTTAAGAAGCGCAGCTTCCGCGGCCTGTGGATCCAGCGCATCAACGCTGCCGTCCGCGCCGAGGGCCTGACCTATTCGCAGTTCATCCACGGCACCAAGCTGGCCGGGATCGAACTCGACCGGAAGGCGCTGGCCGATCTGGCGATGAACGAAGGCGGGATCTTCACCGCCATCATCGCGCAGGCCAAAGCGGCGCTGCCGGCGGCGTAAGCCAGCTCCGGCGCGCATTGACGGGGCGCGGGCAGGATGCTGCCCGCGCCCCGTTGCATTTGAGCCCTCCGGCCGGGCCAGTTGCGGGGGCAAGCCGCAGGCTCTAAGGGCGGCCGCGAAGGCATTTTCGCGGGATCGAAGCACAGTGGATTACGCAGCAACCGGGACCGAAGCGCTGGCGCGGATTGATGCCGCGGCCGACCTCGACGCGATCGAGCAATTGCGCATCGCCTTCCTCGGCAAGCAGGGCTCCATCTCGGGCTTGCTCAAGACGCTTGGGCAGATGAGCCCGGAGGAGCGCCAGAGCGAGGGGCCGAAAATCCACGCGCTGCGCGAAGCCGTCACCGTTGCCCTTGCCGCGCGCAAGGCCGGGTTGGAAAGCGCGGCGCTTGAAGTGCGGCTGGCAGCGGAGCGGATCGACCTCACCCTGCCCGCGCCGGAAACCCCGCGCGGTACGGTTCATCCGGTCAGCCAGGTAATGGACGAGCTAGCAGAAATCTTCGCCGATTTGGGCTTCGCGGTCGCTACCGGGCCAGAAATCGAAGACGACTGGCACAATTTCACTGCGCTCAACATGCCCGAAAGCCACCCGGCGCGGGCGATGCACGATACCTTCTACTTCCCCGACGAGGCCGCTGCCAGCGATGGCCGGCCAGGCCGGATGCTGCTGCGCACGCACACCTCGCCGGTGCAGATTCGTACAATGCTCGCCAACGGCGCGCCCTTGCGGATCATTGCGCCGGGGCGAGTTTACCGCTCGGACAGCGACGCCACCCACACCCCGATGTTCCATCAGGTCGAAGGGCTGGTGATCGACAAGGGCATCCATCTCGGTCACCTCAAGTGGACGCTGGAAACCTTCCTCAAGGCGTTCTTCGAGCGCGAGGATATCGTTCTGCGGCTGCGCCCGAGCTATTTCCCCTTCACCGAGCCCTCGGTCGAGGTCGACGTTGGCTTCGCGTTGGTGAACGGTCGCCGCGTGCTGGGCGGCAGCGGCGATGCGCCGGGGCACGGCTGGATGGAACTGCTCGGCTCGGGGATGGTCAATCGCAAGGTGATCGAATTCGGCGGGCTCGATCCCGACGAATGGCAGGGCTTCGCCTTCGGCATCGGGGTCGATCGCCTCGCAATGCTCAAATACGGGATGGACGATTTGCGGGCCTTCTTCGATGGCGATCAGCGCTGGCTGGCGCATTACGGTTTCTCCGCGCTCGACGTGCCGACCCTGTCCGGCGGCGTTGGCACACCGGCCTGAGGGGGAGCGTGCCATGAAGTTTTCGCTCACCTGGCTCCGGGATTACCTGGACACCCAAGCGACGGTCGAAGAGATTTCGGCCGCACTCAACGCCATCGGGCTCGAAGTCGAGGGGATCGAGGATCCTGCCGCCAAACTGGCGGGTTTCCGCGTCGCCAAAGTGCTCACAGCCGAGCAACATCCCAATGCCGACAAGCTGCAAGTGCTGACGGTCGATACCGGTGAGGGTGCGCCGCTGCAGGTGGTGTGCGGTGCGCCCAATGCGCGCGCGGGTCTGGTCGGCGTGCTCGGGCTGCCCGGCGCGGTGGTTCCGGCCAACGGCATGACCCTCAAGGTCGCGGCGGTGCGCGGGGTCGAATCGAACGGGATGATGTGCTCCACCCGCGAGCTGGAACTGGGCGACGATCACGACGGCATAATCGAACTGCCGGCCGACGCGCCGGTCGGTGCTCCATTTGCGCAGTACCACGGTGCCGATCCGGTTTTCGACGTGGCGATCACGCCCAACCGGCCCGATTGCATGGGGGTCTACGGGATCGCACGCGATCTGGCAGCGGCCGGGATCGGCGCGCTGAAGCCGATTTCGGTGCTGGCGGTCGATGGGGCGTTCCCCTGCCCGACAGAAATCCGCACCGACGATCCGGCCGGCTGCCCTGCGTTTTATGGCCGGGTGATCCGGAGCGTGACGAACGGCCCCTCGCCGCAATGGCTACAGGACCGCCTCAAGAGCGCGGGGCAACGATCGATCTCGGCACTGGTCGATCTCACCAATTATCTGATGCTTGGCTTCGGCCGTCCGGCACACGCCTATGATCTGGCGAAGCTGAGCGGCGCGGTGGTGGCCCGGCGCGCGCAGGACAGCGAGACCGTGACCGCGCTCAACGGCAAGGAATACGTTCTTGATCGCGAGATGACTGTTATCGCCGACGAGGCCGGCGTGCACGATATCGCCGGGATCATGGGCGGCGAGCATTCGGGCTGTTCGGACGATACCCGCGATGTCCTGCTCGAGATCGCCTACTTCAATCCCGAACGGATCGCTGCAACCGGGCGCAAGCTCAATCTCACTTCAGATGCACGCAGCCGGTTCGAGCGCGGGGTCGATCCGCTGTTCCTCGATACCGGGCTGGAAATGCTGACCCGGCTGATCCTCGAGACCTGCGGCGGCGAAGCCTCGGACGTGATCCGCGCCGGCCAGACCCCGCGCGAAACCGTGCGGGTCGATTACGATCCGCAGCTGGCCGAGACGCTGGGCGGGGTGGCGATTCCGCCGGCCGAACAGCGGCGGGTGCTCGAATCGCTCGGCTTCACCGTGGCCGAAGACTGGACCGTCACCGCGCCCGGGTGGCGCCCCGACATCGCCGGTGCGGCCGACATCGTCGAGGAAGTGGTGCGCATCTGGGGTCTCGACAATATCGCTTCGGTCCCGCTGCCGCGCGCCGATGGCGTGGCCCGGCCGACCGCGACCCCGTCGCAGCAGCGCGAGCGACGCCTGCGCCGCGCCGCCGCAGCGCGCGGGCTCAACGAGGCGGTGACATGGTCGTTCCTGCCCACCGCCGAGGCGGACCTGTTCGCCAGCGGTAACGGCGGGCTGTGGGTGCTGGACAACCCGATCAGCGAGGACATGAAGGCGATGCGGCCCTCGCTGTTGCCGGGGCTGCTCAGTGCTGTGCGGCGCAATCTCGATCGCGGCGCGGCCAGCCTGCGGCTATTCGAGATCGGCCGCCGCTATTTGCGCGGCGAAGGCGGCGCCAGCGACGAGCAATTGACTTTGGCCGTGGTGCTGGCCGGTGAGAAAGCACCGCGCGGTTGGGCGGTCGGCAAGGCGCAGGCGTTTGATGCGTTTGACGCCAAGGCCGAAGCGCTGGCGCTCCTGGCTGAAGCCGGCGCGCCGGTCGAGAGCCTGCAAGTGATGGGCGAAGCGGGGCCGCAATTCCATCCCGGCCAGTCCGCGACTTTGCGACTGGGGCCCAAGACTGTGCTGGCCCGGTTCGGGATGCTCCATCCGGCGACCACCCAGGCCTTCGATCTGGCTGGCCCAGTGGCGGCAGTCGAACTGTTCCTCGATGCCATTCCGGGCAAGCGCGGGGCGAGCGCCTTCGCCCGTGCGGCCTATGCCCCGCCAGCGCTGCAGGCGGTGAAGCGCGACTTCGCTTTCCTTGTTACCGCGACGGTCCCGGCCGGCGATCTGGTTCGCGCGATCCGGGGCGCGGACAAGGCCAACATCGTAGTCGTACGGGTGTTCGATGATTTCCGCGGCAGCGGTGTGCCCGAAGGGCACAAGTCGCTGGCGGTGGAAATCACGCTGCAGCCGGCCGAGAAGAGCTATGCCGAAGCCGAGATCAAGGCCATCGCCGACAAGGTGACTGCAGCCGCCGCCAAACTCGGCGCGCAGTTGCGCGGCTGACGAATCGAAAAGGACGATATGTCCATGCGATGAATTATTGCAGGATGGCCACTCGCGGCCATAGCAACATTCATATACATAACGTTTTTCGACGGTTATAACTATACTTGGTGGAATTAAATAATCGCGGTACCCGTCAATTTGTTTATGTGTGAGATTTTGCTAATTTACTGGCTTATTCTGCGTCCAATTTTCGGTTGAGATAGGTTAATTGCAACTACCTGGAGGCGATGTGACCGAACTCGTAGCCGTCGCCTCCGACCGGATCGCCGCCGCGATCAATCCGCTTGGTGCCGAGCTGTGGTCACTCACCGATCCGGCGCGGCGCGAATACATGACTGGCGCCGATCCGGCGTTCTGGGCGGGACATGCGCCGCTGCTGTTTCCGATAGTCGGCGCGCTGCGCCATGGCTGCTACCGCATCGGTCAGCGGGTGTACCAGCTGCCGCGCCACGGGTTTGCGCGGCGCAGCCGGTTTGTGCTGACCGCGCAGGAACCGGCTGTAGCGCGATTCCAGTTGACCCAGAACGCCGAAACACTGGCGGCCTATCCGTTCGCCTTTGTGCTCGAAGTGGAGTTTCGGGCCGAGGGCGACTGCTTGCGCCAGACCGTCACCATGACCAATCCGGGCGAGGCACCGCTGTGGTTCAGCCTGGGCTTTCACCCGGCGTTCGCGTGGCCGCTCCCGGGTGAGGCAGGCAAGGGTGCGCACCGGGTGCGCTTTGCCGAAGACGAGCTTGGGCCGATCCGCCGGCTCGATCCCGAAACGGGCCTGCTGCTGGCGGAGGCGTTCCAGAGCCCGGTGCGCGGCCGTGAACTCAAGCCTGATGCGGCGCAGTTTGCGGCCGATGCGATGATCTGGGACCGGCTCAACAGCCGCTCGCTGACCTTTGGCACCGAGGATGGAAGCCGGATCGAAATGGGTTTCCCCGATACCCCGATGCTGGGCATTTGGCAGAAGCCGGGCGCGCCGTTCCTGTGCCTCGAGCCGTGGCAGGGGGTTGCCGATCCGGCCGACTGGGACGGCGATTTCCGGACCAAGCCGGGCGTGGTCGAACTCGCGGAAGGCGCTTCGCGCAGCTTCAGAATTGACGTTCGCGACGAGCCCGGCTAGGTGCGCGGCGCTATGACCAAGAGTTCCAGTCGCCGCACTTTCGCGATCATCTCCCACCCCGACGCCGGCAAGACCACGCTGACCGAGAAGCTGCTGCTGCAGGGTGGGGCGATCCATCTGGCCGGCGAGGTCAAGGCGCGCGGGCAGGCGCGGCGCGCGCGGTCGGACTGGATGAAGATCGAGCAGCAGCGCGGGATTTCCGTAACCAGTTCGGTGATGACCTTCCAGAAAGAGGGTATCACGTTCAATTTGCTCGATACCCCGGGCCACGAAGACTTTTCCGAAGACACTTACCGGACGCTGACTGCAGTCGATTCGGCGATCATGGTGATCGATGCCGCCAAGGGCATCGAGCCGCAGACACGCAAGCTGTTCGAGGTGTGTCGGCTGCGTTCGGTGCCGATCATTACCTTCGTCAACAAGGTCGACCGTGAGGGGCGCAGCCCCTTCGAGACGCTGGATGAAGTGGCCGATGCGCTGGCACTCGATGTGGTGCCGATGAGCTGGCCGGTGGGGCTAGGCGGGCAGTTTCAGGGCGTGCTCGACTTTGCCACCGGGCTGACCGCGCGGCCCGAGGGGGACAGCCGCGAATTCCTCGGCAAGCGCGAGACACTAGAATTGCCGGCCGAAATCGCCGACGAGGTCGAGCTGGCGCAAGGCGGGTACCCCGAGTTCGATCTGGCCGCCTATCGCCATGGTGACCTGACCCCGGTCTATTTCGGATCGGCACTAAAGAACTTCGGCGTGGCCGAACTGATTGATGCAATTGCCAAATTTGCCCCGCCGCCGCGTCCGCAATCGTCCGATCAGGGCGAGATCAGCCCCGAGCGGGCGGATGTGACCGGGTTCATTTTCAAGGTGCAGGCCAACATGGACCCGCAGCACCGCGACCGGATCGCATTCATGCGGATGGTGTCGGGGACATTCAAGCGGGGAATGAAGCTGACGCCTTCGGGGCTGGGCAAGCCGATCGCGGTGCACTCGCCGATCCTGTTCTTCGCGCAGGACCGCGAGATTGCCGACAGCGCGGAAGCCGGCGACATTATCGGCATTCCCAACCACGGCACGCTGCGGGTTGGCGATACCCTGTCCGAGCGCAACGACGTGCGCTTTACCGGGCTGCCCAACTTCGCGCCGGAAATCCTGCGCCGGGTTGTGCTGAAAGATCCCACCAAAACCAAGCAGTTACGCAAGGCGCTCGACGATTTGTCCGAGGAAGGCGTGATTCAGGTGTTCTATCCCGAGATCGGCGCACAGTGGATTGTCGGCGTCGTCGGCCAGCTCCAGCTCGACGTGCTGATCAGCCGGCTCGAGGCCGAATACAAGGTCGAGGCGGTGCTCGAACCCTCGCCGTTCGACACGGCGCGGTGGGTCAAAGGAGCCGAGCCGGCGCTGCGCGGGTTCGTCGATTTCAACAAATCGAACCTGGCGCGCGACCGTGATGGCGATCCGGTGTTCATGGCGCGCTCGGCATGGGATGTTGGCTATCAGCAAGAAAGAAATCCCGAACTGACGTTCAGCGCAACAAAGGAACGCTAAGCCCGTTTTGCAACGGGGTTACAACGCGATTGCAACGATGCCGCATGGCGTCAGAACCGGACCGATGCAACTTAAGGTCGCCAGTTATAACATTCACAAGGCCGTGGGGCTCGACCGGCGGCGCGATCCCGAGCGGATCGTCGCGGTGCTGCGCGAAATCGACGCCGACGTGATCGCGCTGCAGGAAGCGGACCGCCGCTTTGGAGAGCGGGCGAGCGTGCTGCCGCGCACGCTCCTCGACGAGCACAGCCCATGGCAGGCAGTCCATTTCGGGATACGGCCGGCCAGCCTGGGCTGGCATGGCAATGCGCTGCTGGTGCGGCGCGGGATCGGTATTGCGGCCGCGGCGCCGGTGCCGCTGCCGGCGCTGGAGCCGCGCGGGGCGGTGCGGGCCGATCTGATCATTGCCGGGCAGGTGGTGCGGATCGTGGGGATGCACCTGGATTTGTCCGGCCTGCGGCGGCGGCAGCAGGTGCGCAGCGTGCTGGCGCAATTGGACGGGCCAGAATCGGGGAGGCCGGAAGTGCCGACGGTGCTGATGGGCGATTTCAACGAGTGGTCGCGCCGGGGCGGGGCCTTGCAGGAATTTCACGCCGAGCACTGGCAACTGATGAACCCCGGACGGAGCTTTCCCAGCCGCCGGCCAGTGGCGACGCTTGACCGGATCGTGCTGTCGCGCGGGTGGCAGTGCGACGCATGCGCGGTCCATCACAGCGCGCTGGCGGCGCAGGCTTCGGACCATTTGCCGGTGTTTGCCCGGATTTCTCTGCCCAAAAATTAGGCAGAATGCACAGGATTCGAGCGCAACAGTTTCGAAACAATTGGTCCGGCGTCGGGTTCGAGGTGGCTTCCCCCCGGATTCCTAACGATTCCCTAATTTGGCACGCGGCTTGCGATACCTGACCTCGCCGGCGACGGGACCGGTAGGCTTTCAGGGGGCACGGATGAAGTTCATCATCGCCATCATCAAGCCGTTCAAGCTGGACGAGGTTCGCGAAGCCCTCGGCGCCATTGGCGTCGCCGGGATGACCGTATCGGAAGTCAAAGGCTTTGGACGCCAGAAGGGCCAGACGGAGATTTACCGCGGCGCCGAATATTCGACGAACATGCTGCCCAAGGTGAAGATCGAGGTTGCTGCGAGCGACAGTCTGGCGCCGCAAATCATCGAGACCATCCAGCAAGTGGCCAGCACCGAAGCGATCGGCGACGGCAAGATCTTCGTGTTCGACCTTGCCGAAGCGGTTCGCATCCGCACCGGCGAAGCCGGCGATACCGCGCTGTGATGAGCCAGATGAACCCGGACACGTCCGACAGGAGGGAACCCACCATGAACCGCAAGATTGCCACGTTGGGCAAGATTTGTTGCGGGGTTGGCGCGCTCGGAGCCTCGCTCTTCGCCGCCACCGCCGCTTTCGCGCAGGAAGCTACCGCTGCGGCAACTGAAGCCGCCGCCGAAGTTGCTGCCACCGCGACCGAAACCGCCGCTGCCGCGGTTACCGAAATGATCAAGGCGCCGACCACCGAGCAGATGGCGACGATGGTCAACAAGGGCGACACCACCTGGATGCTGGTTTCGTCCGTGCTGGTGCTGATGATGAGCATCCCCGGCCTGGCGCTGTTCTACGGTGGCCTGGTGCGCACCAAGAACATGCTCAGCGTGCTGATGCAGGTGTTCATGATCGTTTCGATCGCCGGCCTTGTCTGGGCCTGCTGGGGCTATTCGATGGCCTTCACCAGCGGCGGCTCCGGCGCGCTGGCACCGTTCATCGGCGGCTTCTCCAAAGCCCTGATGATGGGCGTGACCAGCGGGACCTACTCGGCGACGTTCTCCAACAACGTCTACATCCCCGAGCTGTCCTACTTCGTCTTCCAGATGACCTTCGCGATGATCACCCCGGCGCTGATCGTCGGTGCTTTCGCCGAGCGGGTGAAGTTCACCCCGCTGATGATCTTCATGGTCCTGTGGCTGACGCTGGTCTATTTCCCGGTCGCGCACATGGTGTGGTACTGGGCCGGTCCGGACTTCCTGCCGGACGCGCCGTCCGATGCGGGCTTCCTGTTCGGCAAGGGCGCGCTCGACTTCGCGGGCGGTACCGTCGTCCATATCAACGCCGGTATTGCTGGCCTGGTGGGCTGCCTGATGATCGGCAAGCGTCTGGGTTATGGCAAGGAAGCCACCCCGCCGCACTCGCTGACCATGACCATGATCGGCGCCAGCCTGCTGTGGGTGGGCTGGTTTGGCTTCAACGCCGGTTCGAACCTTGAATCGAACGGGGTTGCCGCGGTTGCCTTCGTAAACACCATGCTGGCGACTTGCGCTGCGGCGGTGAGCTGGGCGCTGGTTGAACAAATCGTCCACAAGCGGCCGTCGATGCTCGGCGCTGCCTCGGGTGCCGTGGCCGGTCTGGTCGCGATCACCCCGGCTTCGGGCTATGCCGCGCCGATGACCTCGATCGTGCTGGGCCTGATCGTTTCGCCGATCTGCTTCGTGTTCGTCAGCACGGTCAAGAATGCGTTCAAGTACGACGATACTCTCGACGTTTTCGGAATCCACTGCGTTGGCGGGATCACCGGGGCGCTGGGTACTGCAGTTGTCGCCGATCCTAAGCTGGGCGGTCAGGGCTACTTCGATTACACGAAGTTCCCGGCGGTTGCGGTTGCGCCGGCCGACTACAGCATCATGACGCAGTTGATGGTCCAGATCGAGGCTGTCGCGATCACGCTGGTTTGGTCCGGCGTTGTCTCGGCGATCCTGTTCTTCATCGTCGACAAGATCTTCGGCCTTCGTCCGAGCGAGGAATCCGAGCGTGAAGGGCTCGATATCTCCGAACACGGCGAACGCGCCTACAACTACTAAGTCTTACCAGATTGGCGGGATCGGGGGTTCCTCCTCTCCTCCCCTCCGGTTCCGCCAGCCGACGTTCCTCCTGCGAACGCAACCTTTAAAGGGCCGGAGCCAGCCGCTCCGGCCCCTTTTTTGTGCCTTCTCGGCCGCAGATCAGGGCCGGGGGCAGATCAGGGGTGGAGCGGGATGACGATATCGGCCGGGGCAAGGCCGGACCGCGCCCGGGCATCGATAGCGCGCCAGGCCGCCTCAAGATTTCGCGCGAACCGATCAGGCGCGAACAGCGGCGCTTCGGCGCGATGCGCCAGCCGGGCGCGCAAGCTGGTAAGCGTGGCGGGATCGACCGCCAGCGCAATCGCCAGCCGTTCGTATTCCGCCATATCTATTGCCACCAGTTCGGGCAGACCGGCAGCGTGCAGCAGACTGGCCCCAACCCGGCTGGCGAACGAGCGGCCGGGGCAGGTCAGCAGCGGCACCCCCGCGCGCAGCGCATCGCTGGCGCTGGTGTGGGCGCCGTACGGCGCGGTATCGAGGAACAAGTCAGCGCAGTGCAGCCGGGCGAGGTGTTCCTCGCGCGGGGCGAGCGCGGCGAAGACCAGCCGCGCGGGATCGATGCCCAGCGCCGCCGCCTCGCGCTGCAAGTTGGTCCGCGCGGTTTCCTGTTGCACCCAGAGCCACAGCACGCTGCCGGGCACTGCGGCGAGCATGCGCATCCAGCACCCGAACAGCGGGGGCAGGATCTTGTAGTTCTGATTGAAGCAGCAGAACACGAACCCGGTTTCGGGAAGGCCATGTTCATTGCGCGACGGGAGCGTTGCCGGTTCCGGACCGATCCGGCAATTGGGCTGATAGGTATCGGGGAGCGTAATCACCGCCTCAGCAAAATGCGCCCGCTCCGCCGGCGGGATCAGGTGGGGGTCGGCCACTAGATAATCGATGAAAGGCGTGGGCATCGTGCCGGGATAGCCAAGCCAGTTGACTTGCAGCGGAGCGGCACGGGCGGCGAAGATCCCTTGGCGGGCATCACCAGTCAGTCCCTTGAGATCGACCGCGATATCGATTTGCAGCGTGCGTGCGAGCTGCGCCACCGCCTGATCGGACATCTCGCGCACGTTGATGAAACGGTCGGCAGCGGCCTTTGCCCGGCAGTGCCATGGATCGTCGGTGGGCGGCCCATACGAAAACAGGACGATCTCGAACTGCTCGCGGTCATGCGCCTCGAGCACATCGGCGAGCAGGAACATCGTCGCGTGGGCGAAGAGATCGGCCGAAAAATAGCCGATCCGCAGCCGCTTGCCCGGTGGATTGGGCGGGAGCGGCGGCACCGGTTCGGGATGGAGCCGGGCGAGCTGGCTGGCGGCGGCGGCGCGGTGGACCGCCGGATCATCGAGCAATGCGAGCAGCGGGAACGGCAGCGGGCCTGACGTTCCGGCGGTGACCGCCGCGGCGAGGCTGGCCACTTGCGCGGCGTGATCGCGCCAGTCCGACAAGTGCATCGCCAGATGGAGCAGCTGGCCGGCGGCATGGGGCGGCGCGTCGGCACTGGCGGCGGCGGTGGCCATCGCCGCATGGGCCTCATCCAGCCGGTCCAGCTCGCGAAGCAGTTCGCTGCGGTTGCAGTGGGCGTTGGTGTCGGCAGGGGTCAGTGCGATGGTGCGATCGAAGGCGGCGAGCGCTTCTTCGCGATAACCCAGCTGTTTGAGGACGATGCCGCGCAGATTGTGTGAGCGGCCCGTCGCTGGCTCCAGCGCCAGCGCGCGATCAATCGCGGCGAGCGCGGCGGCCGGATCGCCCATCGCCCGCAGCGCATTGGCCCGGCCATAGTGGGCGGCGGCGAGGGCTGGATCGAGCACCAGCGCTTCGGCATAAGCGGCGCTCGCCTCGGCATAACGGTGCTCTGCCTCCAGCGCCCCGCCCAGCGCATGGAGCAGAGCCGAATCGGCGCGGCCGGCAGCGCGCACGGCCTCGAGCGCGGGAATAGCCTCGGCCGGGCGGGACAGGGCGACAAGGGCGCGGCCGGCGCCGGCCTGGGCAATGGCGTGCTCAGGCGAGCCATGCGGAGTGAGTTCGAGCGCACGGGAGTACGCGGCGAGGGCCTCTGCCGTGCGGCCGAGATCAGCAAGCGCGGCGCCGCGATTGGCAATGGCTGCGGCGTTGGCCGGATTGGCGGCTATGGCCCGGTCGAAGGCAGCGAGGGCGGCAGCGAAATCGCCCGCAGCCGCTGCGGTCAGGCCCGCGGCCACATCAGGTTTTGGGGCCGTTTCGGCTGTCTGCTCGGCCAGTGCGGCACCGGCAGCGGCGCGGCCATTGCGCGCAAAGGCATGGTTCGGCGCGATTGCCAGCGCACTTTCGAAGGCGGCCACTGCCTCGGCAAAGCGGCCCAGATTGCCGAGCGCGATTCCGCGGTTGGCCCAGGCATCTGCTTGGACTGAGGCGGAAGGCGGGTTGGGGACGGCGATGGCCTTACTGAAGCATTCCAGTGCGGCTTCGGGGCGGCCGAGCTGGGTCAGGACGATGCCGCAGTTGTTGTGGGCTTCAGCCAATTGCGGATCTTCGCGCAGGGCGCGGTCATAGCCGGCCAGGGCAGCCGTGAGGTTGCCGCTGCGATGCTGCGCAAGCGCAGCGGCTAGGGCGGCCATGGCCTGGCGCTGGCGTGGGCGTTGCGGGCGTTGTACGGTCATTTCTGGCAGCTTTGCGTGGGGCTTCGTGCCAGCTTTCGGACCGCAAGGTGACAGCAGCAAGACGGCCCGGCTCAGTCGCCGGGCGGCGCGGCGGCCTGCTGCCCGGCCCAGCGGGCGCGCAAGGTGGCGGTGGTATCGCGGCTGCCGTCGTGGCTCCAGCCGGGCTCGCGCCAGAGATAGGCAAGCTTGTGACGCAGCGGAGCGCGCCAGACATCGGCGGCGATCGCGGCGTATTCGTGGAACGCCGCCCAGATGACGTTGAAGCTGCCAAGCTGGTGGACGATGCCGTAATGGATGCGCAGGTCCGGCAGCTCGGGCTGGAAGGTGCCGAACATCCGGTCCCACACGATCAGCACTCCGGCATAATTGCGATCGAGGTAAAGCGGGTTGATCGCGTGGTGGACGCGGTGATGCGACGGGGTGTTGAACACCGCCTCGATCGGAGCGGGCAGGCGGCGGACCGCGGCGGTGTGAATCCAGAACTGGTAGATGAGGTTGATCGCGCCGCAGGTGACGATCATCGCCGGATGGAACCCCAGCAGCGCGAGCGGCACCCGGAAGACGAATGACAGAGCGATGAACCCCGTCCAGGTCTGGCGCAGCGCGGTGGAGAGGTTGTAGTGCTGGCTGGAGTGGTGATTGACGTGGCTTGCCCAGAACCAGCGGACGCGGTGGCCGGTGCGGTGCTGCCAGTAGTAGCCGAAATCGTCGAGCACGAAGCACAGCGGCCAGACCCACCATGCCCACCCGAGCGTGACCAGCCGGAATTGATAGAGCCACAGCGCCAGCGCATAGACCAGCCCGGCTGACAGCAGCGAGGCGACCACGCTGCCGGTGCCGAGCGCCAGAGATACCAGCGTGTCTTGCGGTTCATAAGCGGTGGGCTCGCGGCGGCGGGCCCAGAACATTTCGGCCACGATCAGCACGACGAACGCCGGGACCGCAAACGGCAGCGGATCGAACGGTTCCACCGCTCAGACCCCCATGTTGCGCAGGCTGCCGGCCCAGACTTGCGCAGCGGGTCCGAGATCGAGCGCCAGCGGGTCAAGGAACGGCTCGTTCGCGGCGATCACCAGCAAGTGCCGGTCGAGCCTGATGGCGGTGTGATCGGTGAGCATCCGCGCGATGAAGTGAACGCCGTGGCGGCGCAGCAGCAGCACGCGGCCCTGTTCATCGCGAAGCAGCGCGCCGATCCCGCCGCGATCAAGCGCGATATCGACTGCGACGAACCCGCAAACTGCCGCAGCTGCCAGATCGCGCGCCTCGGTCTCGCTGCGCAGCCGCACATCTCCACCTAGGCCGAGCCAGCGGGTAAGTCCGGCGAGCAGCGGGATCGTCACCAGCGAGCCGGCCAGCATCAGGACCAGCGGCAGATTATCCGCCAGGACCTTGGGTAGCGTCACGCCTGACGGGTCGCGAGCATCTCGAGCAAGGGGCGAATCGGGCTGAGATCGTAGCCGGCGCCGGCAGCGGCGTTGGCGAGGGCCTCTGGCGCCGCGCCCTTGCTCGCCTGAGCCAGCGCCCAGAGCAGGGTCGAGCGGGTGCCCGAGCGGCAATAGGCCAGCACCGGCCCTTCGGCCCCGGCCAACGCTTCCGCCATCGCCGTAACTTGGGGTTCGCTGAAGCCAGCATGGGTGACCGGGATGGCGCAATAGGCGATGCCGGCCGCAGCGGCCGCCGCCGCGATCTCGTCGCCGGGGGTCTGCTCGGGCGGCGGGGCTTCCTCGTCCGGGCGGTTGTTGATGATCAGGCGCACGCCGAGCCGCTTGGCCTCGGCGATTTCGGCAACGCCGATCTGGGGGCTGGCGTAGATACCTTCGGCAAGCTGACGAAACATTTGCATTCACCCCCGCGATGGCTGCGCCCGCCGCTTGCGGCGGTTGCGGCCCATGATGTTGAGCGTCTCGACCAGCGCCGAGAAGCCCATTGCCGCGTAGACATAACCCTTGGGGATATGGACCCCGAAACCGTCCGCGATCAGCACCAGCCCGATCATCACGAGGAACGCCAGCGCCAGCATCACCAGCGAAGGGTTATGCTCGATGAACCGGGCGAGCGGATCGGCCGCCACCAGCATGATCCCGACAGTGATCACCACTGCGGCAATCATGATCGGGATCTCGTCGGTCATCCCGACGGCGGTGAGAATCGAATCGACCGAAAAGACGATGTCGAGAGCGATGATCTGGGCGATGGCTGCTGCGAAGCTCATCGCGGCGGCGCCGCCCGGACCCTTGTGGGGATCGAGCAGCTCGCCGCTTTCTTCGCCTCCGTCGAGGGTGTGATGAATTTCCTTCGTGGCCTTCCACAGCAGGAACAGGCCCCCAGCAATGAGGATCAGATCACGCCCGGAGAACGCAGTTTCGAACGTCGGCTCGCCATGCGGCCCCGGCGTGCCGGAAAGGCCGAGATCGATCAGCGGCGCCTGCAAGGTGACCAGCCAGCCGATCAGCATGAGCAGCGCGATGCGCATGATCAACGCCAGCGCAAGGCCGATTCGCCGGGCTTTCTGCTGGAGTTCCGGTGGGAGCTTGTTGGAGAGGATCGCGATGAACACGAGGTTGTCGATGCCGAGCACCACCTCGAGCGTGATCAGGGTGAGGAGGGCGGCCCAAGCGGCCGGATCGGTCAGGAGTGCCAGAAAGTCCATGCCCGGCTTGTGCCAAGCGGCGCCGGCCGAGGCAAGCTGCCACGCGGGCCGACTGCGCCGATCGGTGCAAAAATGCTACGCCTTGGCGGGAATGGCGCAGAGAGCAGGCCGACTATCGGATTCCATTCGCGCTGGCGAAAGAATTGGTTTATGCCCCAAAATGCAGAGGAGATGGCCGCGCAATGGTGGGGCCGTATGCCCTGTTGCCCGGCGGGTTTCGTCCACGCCGACCGGGCTTTCAGGCTGGGGGCGAAGCGAAGGTAAGTTCGGGTTTATGGGTTTCGATAGAGGACGTCGCGGGCGCGGTCGCGACAAGCGGGACGGTTTCGGCGAAGAAAGTTTCGATCCTTTCTACGGCGGTGGGGATCGTGGTGGTTTCGGCGGCGGCGATCGCGGTGGCGGTGGCCGGGGCGGTTACGGCGGCGGTGATCGTGGCGGCTTCGGCGGCGGTGCGCGGCCTGGCGGCCCCGGCGGCGGTGGCGGCTTCGGCGGCCCGCGCGGCGGTGCCGGCGGCGGCGGAATGCCCGCCCAAGTGGTTGGTCAGAGCAAAGGCACGGTCAAGTTCTTCAACGTTCAGAAGGGTTTCGGCTTTATTCAGCGTGAAGACGGCGGTGAGGACGTATTCGTCCATATCAGCGCGGTTGAACGTGCTGGCCTTGAAGGTCTGGCCGAAGGTCAGGGCCTGGAGTTCACCCTGGTCGATCGTGGCGGCAAGGTTTCGGCGAGCGACCTCGTGGTAGTCGGCGACGTGATTGCGGTGGAAAAGCGCGAAGCCGCGCCGCAGCGCCAGTTGACCGGCGAAAAGGCAACCGGGACGGTCAAGTTCTTCAACGCGATGAAAGGCTTCGGCTTCATCACACGCGATGATGGCCAGCCGGACGCGTTTGTGCACATCAGCGCGGTTGAGCGTTCGGGCATGCGCAGCCTCAACGAGGGGGACCGGCTCGAGTTCGATATCGAGGTCGATCGACGAGGCAAGTACTCGGCGGTCAACCTGGTGCCGCGTCAGGGTTGATCCCGTCCGCACCGCTTCCGGGAATTTGACCGGAAGCTGGCGACCGAATAAATACGCGCAAGTGGCGGCCCGGAGGGGCC
>CANGQZ010000002.1 GCA_947455865.1 Sphingomonadaceae bacterium | reverse complement strand
GCCGGGGAACGACATCTTGGTGCCGGGGACAACGCGCTGCGGCTTTTCGAGATACTGGAACAGCTTTTCCTTGCTCCAGGTGATCCCGCTGGCGTGGTTTGCGGCCGAATAGGAGAAGCCGGGAACCGCACTGGCGGCACGGCCGATGATGCCGTGCAGCGAGGGGCCGATCCGGTTCACACCGGGATCGAGCACGTGGCAGGCCTTGCACTGCGCGAAGACTGCGGCGCCATGGGTGGCATCGCCCTTGAGATCGGCCAGCTTGGTCCCATCGATCGTATCGACCGCATCGGCAGCAGGCGCTGCAGCTTTGGGTTCGGCCGCGCCGGCACCGGCGCCAGCATCAGCCCCGGCGGCGGCAGCAGCCGGTTCAGCCGGCGCTGCCGGAGCATCGCTCGACGAGCCGCCTTTGCTGCCGCACGCGGCCAGCGCCGCGGTCAGAGCAATCAGACCGACGTATCCACTGAACTTTTTCATAGCCACTCCCTTCAAGTTTCTAACCGAAATATTTAGGCGAGAACAACGAAGCCAGCAACGGTGAAACCCCCGATGCGCCCGGCAGCGTTGCAATCTTACACAGATTTAATCTTCCATTGCCGCCGGCACGAAGCAAGGGGCCATTGGGGCAGGAACCCGCCCGGCGCGCCGTGGTTCCTTCGTGCGCACCGACCATTCAGACCACCGAAGCCTGCGCCCGGCCGATGGGCGCGGCCAGCGTGCGCAGCGCCGCGACATCGAGCCGCACGGGATCATCGAACGAGCGCAGCACCAGCATGGCCTCGGCGAAGACCTCATGCGCGGTATAAACCGAGGGGGTGACCACAGTGGGTATCGCCAGCGCATGAGCCGCGAGCAAGCCGTTGCGCGAATCCTCGAACGCGAAGCATTCGGTCGCGGCAAGGCCAAGCCCGGCGAGCGCGCGGGCATAGGCTTCGGGATCTGGCTTCTTGGCGAATACATCCTCTCCGGTGACGATCACTTCGAACCATGCCAGCGCCTCAGGCGCCATGACATGGGCGAGCAGCGCTTCGAGGTTCGAGCGGCTGGTGGTGGTGGCGATTGCCAGCCGGAGCCCGGCCTGGCGCGCCTCGGCAATCAGCCGCGCGACGCCGGGGCGCAGCGAGACTGCGCCGCCCGCAACCATTTCGGCATAGCGGCGGTTCTTGGCGCGGTGCAGCGCGGCGACGGCATCATCGGCCAAAGCGTGGCCGATGCGCGAAGCATGATGGCGGATGCGCTGCTGGCCGCCAGTGACCCGCAGCAGATCGCGGTAGAGGTCCGTATCCCAATGCCACGCGAGGCCGGCGGCGGCGAACGTCTGGTTGAAGGCTGAGCGGTGCGCCTCTTCGGTTTCGGCAAGGGTGCCATCGACATCGAAGATCAGCGCCCGGGGCAGCGCAGGGTCGGCCGCGCTCATCCCGGCCGCTCTGCTTCGGCGAAGACGCGGCTGGCGGCGATATCGGCGGGCTCGATGGTGGAAAGCTGTTCGGCGGTGACGGGCACGGCACTGCCTTCGAACAAGCGGGTGGCATGGCGCAGCCGCGCCCGCGCCCGATCGACCAGCAGCAGCGCCGCGATCTGGCGGATGCGCTGCTTGACCGGGGCGAGCCCGACCAGCTCGCGATCGAGCTGGCCGAACTCTTCACCTAGGCCAGTGGCGGCAAATTCCGCCTGAAGATCGATCGCTTCAGCCACCGTAGCGTTCGCCCTCGGGCCGGCCGGCCGAATAGGAACGGGTGGTGTAGGCGATCTGGCGCCCGGCGCGTTCCTGCCGTTCGAGCGCGAAGCCGGGCTCGTATGCCGGGCGATCGGTGATGAACGAAAGGCGCAGCGATTCCCAGCCGTGGCTGGCATCGAACGCCGACATGCGGATGTACTTGGAGCCGGCGTGGACCTTACGGCAGGCCGCCAGTTCCATCATCACCCCGGCGGCATCGGGAACATCGAACATCGGGATGCCCCACATTTCCCAGTACGTGTTCCGCGGGTGCGGCTCATCGGTGTATTCAAGGTTCACCGCCCAACCGTGATCGAGGCAGTATTGCACCTGCGCGGTGATCTGTTCGTCGGTGAGATCGGGCAGGAACGAGAAGGTGCCTTGGGTACGGCCAGCGCACCGTTCGCTCCATCGCCGCCAAGGGCATGGGCATCGGTGTTGATGCCCTGAGTCGCGGTAACCAGCACGGGCGCAGCATTCTGGTTGAGGAAGACGCTGGCGATGCCGCCGACCCCGGTGCCGCCGGAACCGGTCGCGGGGGCGGTCGTGCTGCCGCCTTCAGGGACGTGGCTTCGATCATTCCCATGGCCGGGGCACGGGGCTGGCGGCACTTGAAGCAGTAGAGCGTGCCAGGCGGGCAGGGCCGCTTGCGGCTGGCGTTGCGCTTGGCGAGGAAGGCGCGGACGGTGGCACCGTCGAACAGGGCAGGGCGGCCCGTGCTGACTGGCTCCAGCCCGTTCGCCTGCCAGTGCCGCACCGTGTTCTTGTGCACGCCGCAACAGGCCGCCAGCTCCACCGCGCTGTAAATGCGGTGGAGCTTGACCCGGCGATGATTGGCCCGGGGCGCGGGCATGGCGATCAGGCCTGCCCTTCGATCAGGGCGCGCAGGCTGGCAGCGGGGATGATTGTGCGCTTGCCGATCTTGCGGGCCTCCAGCCGCCCTTCGGCAATCAGCTGATAAAGGCGGGTCCGACCCAGAGACGAAATGCGGCAGGCTTCGCGGATGGAATAGTTGCCACGCGCGGTTAGTGACCCTTGGCATAGCAGCGCCAAGATGGCGTCTTGAGGCCGCCGGACGCCTTCCATCGCCAGCCGGTTTGCTACCCAATTCAAATCCTGTCCCGGATGAAACGGAACGCCGTCCGGGTCACAGCGCTGCCAATCCAAAGCGCGCAAGATGGTCATAGCGGAAGTGGTGGAATCGGTCGGTTCGTTCATTCAGTTGCGGATGGTAAAGTCTGTAACTGCCGCAGCCAAGCCGGTCACAAAGCTCCGCGTTCAGGAAACGGCACGATGTCCGCCCCCTTCCGCAATTGGTCCAGATAGTCTGACCACCACTGCGCCATTTCGACCCGCTCTTTCCAGTGCGCGCCACGGTGATAGGCCGCGCGCACCTTGTCGGTATCGCCATGGGCCAGCGCACGCTCGATCGCGTCCGGGTTCCACTTGCCGCTTTCGTTCAGCAGCGTGGACGCCATGGCGCGGAAGCCGTGGGCGGTCATTTCATCGGTTGCATAGCCCAGCCGCCGCAATCCGGCGTTGATGGTGTTTTCGCTCATAGGGCGGACACGGGTGCGGATCGAAGGGAACACGAACCCGGTTGGGCCGGTCGCCTCATGCACCAGTCGGAACAAGTCCACCGCCTGCGTCGATAGGGGCACGTGATGCACCTTGCGTGATTTCATCTTGCCGGCCGGGATGATCCAGAGCGCGCTGTCCAGATCGAACTCGTTCCATTCTGCGTGGCGCAGTTCACCGGGGCGAACAAAGACGTGCGGTGCGATTTGCAAAGCCAGCTTGGTGATCCCGCTGCCTTCATAATCGTCAATCGCGCGAAGCAGCTGGCCGACCTTCGCCGCCTCGGTGATCGCGCCATAGTGCGTCACGGTTGGTGCGGTCAGCGCCCCGCGCAAGTCACGGGTAGGGTCCGATGCCAGCCGCGCCGTGGCCACGGCATAGCGGAAGACGGCACCGGCCAGTTGCAGGCTGCGGCGGGCGCTTTCGAGCTTGCCCTTACCCTCTATCCGGCGAATTGCCGTAAGCACGTCCGCAGGCTCGATTTCGCCGATGGGCAGCTTGCCGATAGACCCGCAGACCAGTGACAGCAGATATTCGCTGCGGACTGCCGTAGCGGGTGCCCAGCCTTTCACCCCATCGCGCCGCCGCTTTTCGCAGAACTCATCGCAGATCGCTTTGAACGTGTCGGCCGCCTGTATGCGGGCGCGCACCTTGTCGCGCTGCTTTTCGCGGGATGGGTCTTTGCCAAGGGCGATCAACTCCCGCGCTTCCTCGCGACGCCTGCGCGCCTCGCCAAGTCCAATTTCAGGATAGGCCCCGATGGCCAGCAGCTTCTCGCGTCCATCGACCCGGTATTTGAGCCGCCAGAGCTTGCCGCCGGCTGGCGTGATCAGCAGGAACATGCCGCCACCGTCCGCCAGCTTGATCGCCTTCGGACCGGGCTTTGCATTGCGGATGGCCACATCGGTCAACGCCACGGGATTGCCAGCCTTTCCGGGGGCTATACCCCCAATCTACCCCCAGGCGTGGGGGTATGGACTCGGCCGATTTGCGTGTACCCCCCAATCATACCCCCAGCGGCTGGTGGCTGAATGCGAACGCGGGTGAACGCTTGCGGCCTGATAACCGCTAAATACCTTGGATTTTGGGGGTTTGTCTAGACGCTAGCGGATGCTGGCGGACAGGGAAATGGAGCGGGTGAAGGGAATCGAACCCTCGTCGTAAGCTTGGGAAGCTTCTGCTCTGCCATTGAGCTACACCCGCAAACCCGCGGGAACGCGAGGCTCCCTGTGCGAATTGCGCTGACCGACCGAATTTGCGTTCCGGACCGCTTTCAGACTTGGCGCGCTTGCCATACCCGGCGGGCTCAGGTCAACACGTGTTCGGCTCTGGCGGTGCGCGCCGCGGGTTCAACCAACGCCCCACCTCCGGGCGAGCGTGGCGGTGAGTTCGTCGGCAATGCGGGCTTCGTTGCGGCGGACGCGGAAAGTAGGGCCGCCCACCCCGATCACCAGCGGTTCGGCCGCGCCCGGCAGTGCCAGCGCCGCAGCGACCGCCCCGGCATCGGGCAGCCAGCGATCATAGCCGGCACACCAGCCGCGTTGGCGCGTGCCCTCCACCTCTCGCAACGTCAGATCGAGATCGACGGCGGGACCGGTCTGCTGCTGGCGGGTGAGTAGGCGTTCGCGTTCCGCATCACCCAGCGCGGCGAGCAGTGCGAGGCCGACGGTGCTGCCGAATAGCGGCGCGGCGATGCCGGTGCGGACATGGAGCGAGATCGCCTGCGGCCCTTCGATCACCGCCACCGCCGCCAACTGCAGCCCGATCCGCGCCCAGAGGCAGACAGTTTCGCCGGTTCTTGCGGCGAGATCGCGCAAGGCCCGGTCCAGCGCGGGATCATCAAGCAGCCCCTCGATCAGCCATGAGCCAAGGTGGAACACGCGCAGGGTGGGGTAATAGAGGGCGCCGGGTTCGCTATAGCGCAGATAACCACCCGCGATCAGGCTGCGCAGCAACACGTTAGTGCTTGAGCGGGGCATGGCGAGGGCTTCGGCGAGATCGCGCGCCGACAGCGGACGGCGCTGTTGCCGGAACACTTCGAGGATCGCCATGGCTCGATCGGCAGACTTGACGCCGTCGGGTGCGGGCGGGGCGATTTCGGCCAGAGTCACCGCGGACACCGCAGACATATCTCTGTATGGAGCAAACACATTTCTATGCTATAGCCGAGTCACGGAGGATTGCCCATGCCAAATCTGCTGACCGTTGCCGCTGCTCACCTCGCCCCGGTCTACATGGATCCGGGCAAAACCGCCGCCAAGGCGACCGAGTGGATCAGCCGGGCGGGCGCGGCCGGGGTGAAGTTGATGGTCTTTCCCGAAGTGTTCCTCCCAGGCTTTCCCTACTGGATCAATCTCTATGCGCCCCTGGTGCAGACCGCGCTCAACCGGCGCTATCAGGATGTTTCGGTGGCGGTCGACGGGCCGGAAATTGCAGTTATCCGCGAGGCGGCCAAGGCGGCCGGGGTGGCGGTGGTGATGGGGATCAGCGAGCGGCCGGCAGGGCGGCGCACCTGCTATAACACCGCCCTGTTCATCGATACCGATGGCAGCCTGCTAGGCGCGCACCGCAAGTTGAAGCCGACTTATGCCGAACGCTATATCTGGGGCGAAGGCGATGGCTCGACCCTTTCGGTGTTTGCCAGCAGCGTGGGCCGGATCGGCGGGCTGGCGTGCTGGGAGCACACGATGAACCTCGCCCGCCAGGCGCTGATCGAAGACGGCGAGCAGATTCACGCCGCGCTGTGGCCATCACTCTCGACGATGGCCGGGTTCGACGCGGTGGCGAACCGGCAGATCGAGGCGATGATGCTCAACCATGCGCTGACCGGGCAAACTTTCGTGATTTCCGCGTCGAGCCCGGTGACCGAGGAAATGCTAGAGTTCATGGCGCGCGAACTGGGTCCGCAGGAGATGATGGGCACCGGGGGCGGGTGGAGCGCGGTGATCCACCCGTTCACCCCGATCCTCGCCGGGCCGGTTTCGGGCCTGGAGGAGCAACTAGTGATCGCCGAGATCGATCTGGACGCGATCGCCGATGTGAAGCTGTGGGTTGACAGCACCGGCCACTATTCGCGCCCCGACGTGCTGCGGCTGCGGCTCGACCGTTCGGCGCGCAGCGGGCTCGACGAGGCATGAGCGGGTTCATCGATATCGTCGTCAACCTGTTCGGGCCGGAGGAAGTCGATGCCGGGCAGACCGGGTTCGATGCGAACTTCATGGAGCAGGTGCGCATGCCCGAAGCGATGCGCGGCGGCGTGGGGATGGACGAATACCTGCGGATCATGGACGAGGCCGGGATCGAGCACAGCCTGCTGGTGGCTGTGCGTGCCGGGGATCGCCGCTGGAAGGGCAGCTTCGACATTCCCTATGAGCAGGTGGCGAAGTGGTGCCGAGCCCACCCCGACCGGTTTTCCGGGCTGGCCGGGGCCGATCCGACAATGGGGATGGAGCAACTGCGGGATCTGGAGCGCGCCGCCGATCTGGGTTTCGTGGGCGTCCATGCCTATCCGCACTGGTTTGACCTGCCGCCCGATGCGGCGCGGTGGTATCCGATCTATGCCAAGTGCTGCGAGCTGGAACTGCCGTTCATGCTGCAGGTGGGGCAGAACCTGATCTATCAGAAGGACGTGCGGCTGCCTTCGGTGGCGAAGCCGATCCTGCTCGATCAGGTGGCGATCGATTTTCCCGAGCTGACCCTGATCGGCATCCATGTCGGCACGCCATGGTCGGACGAGATGATCGCGATGGCGTGGAAGCATGCCAATGTGTTCATCGGCATCGATGCTTATGCCCCGCGCCACCTGCCGGAAAATCTGGTGCGCTACATGGACAGCTATGGCAGCCACAAAGTGCTGTTCGGGACCGACTGGCCGGTGATCGATCCGCGCCGGGGCGTGGCCGAAGTGGCGGCTCACGGGTTGCGGCCCGAAGCGCACCGGCGGGTAATGCGCGACAATGCGCTAGCGGTGTTCCCCAAGCTGGCGGCGCGGATGGGCCTTTCGGGATGATTGCGCAGCCGCTGACGCTGGGGCGCGGGATCGCCGCGGCGGCGGCGCGCCAGCCGGGCAAGATTGCGGTGCGCTTTGGGACGCGGGCCATCTGCTATGCCCAATTGCTGCGCAGCATTGCCGGAATTGCGGCGTGGCTGGAGCGCGAGCACGGCATCGGCCCGGGCGACAACGTGGTGCTGATCGGGCGCAATTCGCCCGAATTCATCGCACTGCTGGTGGCGGTCGCCAATCTCGGCGGGGCGAGCGCGCTGGTCAATCCGCGGCTGGCCGGGCCGGAGATCGCGGCAATCGTGGCCGATAGCGGCGCGCGGCTAGTGATCGCCGATGACGATCCGGGCGCGGCGCTGGATTTGCCGGTGCATGCGCTGGGCGATGTTGCGGCGGCCGGCGAGCAAATTTCCGCAGCATTTGTCGACCGGGGCGAGGAATTGCGACCGTTCGCGTTACATTATACCTCGGGCACCACAGGGCTACCCAAGGGCGTGCCGATTTCGCATCGCAGCCGAGTGCTCTCGTTCCTCGGCATGGCGAGCGAATATGGCTGCTACGGCCCGGACGACCATTTCCTTGCGGTGGCGCCGCTGTGCCACGGGGCGGGCCTCGCCTTCGCGCTGGCGCCGCTTTACACCGGCGGGACGGTGACGCTGGTCGACCAGTTCGAGCCCGACGTGGTGGCAGGGCTGATCGGGCCGGAGATTACCGGGCTGTTTCTGGTGCCGACCCATTTCCGCCGGATCTTCGAGTTGCCGGCCGCGGCGCAGGATGCGCTGCGCGACAACCGGCTGAAGGCGCTGATCTCCAACGCCGCCCCCCTGCCCCAGAGCGACAAGGAGCGGGTGATCGACCTGTTCGGCGAAGGGCGGCTTTATGAATGCTACGGCGCGACCGAATCCGGGATCATCACCAATTTGCGGCCCGAGATGCACCGGCTGAAGCACAACTGCGTGGGCACGCCGTTCGTGGCGACCGAAGTGGAACTGCGCGACGATGCCGGCAATCCGGTGGCGGATGACGCGGTGGGTGAGCTGTTCAGCCGATCCCCCTATCTGTTTGACGGGTACTGGCGCAGAGCTGACGAGAGCGCCGAGGCGATCCATGATGGCTGGGTTTCGGTGGGCGACCTGGCCCGGCGTGATGGGGACGGATTCTACTATATCGTCGACCGCAAGAAGGACATGATCCTCAGCGGCGGGATGAACATCTATCCGCGCGAGATCGAGGCGGTTCTGCTGCAGCATGACGCGGTGGCCGATGCGGCCGTGGTGGGGCTGGCGGATGCCGACTGGGGCGAGACGGTCCATGCCGAAATCGTGCTGGCAGAGGGCAGGACGGTGAGCGCCGACGAATTGACTGCGCTGTGCCGGGCACAGCTGGCGGGTTACAAATTGCCGCGCAGCATGAACCTTGCCGGCACGATCCCGCGCAACAGCAACGGCAAAGTGCTCAAGCGCGAAATCCGCGCGCGCATCGAGGCCGAGCGGCGTTAGGCGCAAGAACGGGCGTTGACGGAATTTCGTCAGTGGGTATGCCGACAATTCGTCGGATACCATCAGTCGCGCAACGCTGCGGCGGCAACGCCTTGGCCTGAGAACAAGATCCAACCGAAGGAGAGTCGCCCATGTCCAAGCTGTTCCTGTGGCAAGTGCCGATGTCGCCCTATGTCGACAAGGTGAAGATCGCGCTGCACGAGAAGGGGCTGGAATTCGACGCGGCCGTGCCTGACGGGATCGGGGTAGGCGTTTCGCCTGCGCTGGTCGCGGCCAACCCGCGTTCCGAAGCGCCGGCGCTGATCGACGGTGAGACCGCGATCTTCGACAGCTCAATCATTCTGGAATATCTGGAAGAACAGTATCCGGACGTGCCGCTGCGCGCCGCCAGCCCCGCCGAGCGGGCGCGGGCGCGGATGATCGAGGAAGTCTGCGACACACATTACGAGGCGATCAACTGGGGGCTGTTCGAGCTAAACTATTTCGGACGGGGCAAGGCCGAAGGCATGGTTGACCAGCTGTTCGCCGCTGCCCGCGCCGATGTCGCCGCGATCCATGGCTGGCTGACACAGCAACTGGGCGATGCCGAGTGGTTTGGCGGCGCCAGCTTCGGGATGGCCGATCTGGCGGTGGCGCCGTTCGTCGGCGGAACCGAATTCAACGGCATTCCCCCCGAAGGCGCACTGGCGCGGTGGTTCGAGCGGGTGAACCAGCGGCCGGCCGTGGCGAAGGTGCGGGCCGAATCGCTGGCCGGGGCGGAGATCCTGCAGAGCGTTTCGGGCGCGCTGGATTCGGGCCTGCTCAAGCGGCATTACCGCGATCACCGGCTGGAATGGATGGTGCGCGCGGGTGGGATGCCGGTGCTGCTGGCGGGACTCGCCGCCGACAACGTGCGCTTTACCGATCTGGCGGTGCTGACCGCGCCGTAAGGCCCGCGTGCAGAGGCCAGATTCAGGCCCCGGAATCAGGCCCCAGATTCAGGCAGGCGTGACCGTCCCGGCGGTGCGCGGGAAGTGCACCACCACATCGCCCACTTCGGGGGCCGACCAGCGCACTGCCAGCGTGCGCGGATGCGCCTCAACCAGTTCGCCGACGAGATCGGTCGGGCTATAGGCCTTCCATATGACCCGCACCTGCTCGCCTGGCTGCGGACCGTAATCGACCGTTGCGCGCGGTGTACTGGTGGGCGTTGCTGCAAGCGCGACAGCGAGCGCATCGGCGCGCGAAATTTCCTCGCGCCGGCCGTGGCCGAACGCGGCGATGCGGCCCATCCACGCGGCAATGGCCGGGTACTGATCCGGAATGCGTTCGTTCCCGTTGCGGCAGAAGCGCATGAACTCGAGCGGAAACCACAGGCTGATATCGGCCACATCGACCACATCGCCGAACAGAAAGCGCCGCCCGTCCGCCAGCTGACGCGCCAGCAAATCAAGGTGGCCGTGGAGCAGCGCGACGTTGGTCGGCAGCGCCGCCTTCATCGCCGGCACGTCGTAGAACCCCGGCAGCATCTTCTCGCGGTCGGCATTGAAATCGGCATCCTCGGAGGCGACAAAATCCGAACCGCAGACGATCTGGACGGTCAGCCAGAACAGCGTGTCCTCACCCCAATGGGCCAGCCCGCGACCGACCCCCGGGCCGCTTGCCGCGGTCAGCGAAGGTTCGGGAATGCGCGCTTCGAGCATATCGAGGATCAGCTCGCTGCCACAGAACACGTCCGCCCCGATTTGCGCCACCGGGATCTGGCGGTAGCCGCCGGTCAAAACGGAAAGGTCGGGCTTGGGCAAGATCGTGGGATGATCGCAGGCGAACCAGTGGGCGTTCTTGACGCCAAGCATCGCCCGCGCCTTATGCGAAAACGCCGGCGCATCGTTGTAACAATGGACGATCAGATCGGTCGCACCAGCCGGCATAGCCTCAGCCCCCCTTTTATCGGTGACTCGCGCCTTAGCCTTTCAACAAATCGAGCGCCACGTCGACGATCATGTCTTCCTGGCCGCCAACCATCTTTCGCCGGCCAACCTCGGTGAGGAGGATGCGGGTATCGATGCCGTATTCGGCGCTGGCCTTTTCGGCATGGCGCAGGAACGAGGAATAGACCCCGGCATAGCCGAGGGTGAGCGTTTCACGGTCAACCCGCACCGGCCGATCCTGCAGTGGGCGGACAAGATCTTCGGCGGCGTCCATCAGCGCGTGAATGTCGCAGCCATGGTTCCAGCCCATCCGGTCGACCGCCGCGACGAACACCTCGAGCGGCGCATTGCCGGCACCCGCGCCCATTCCGGCGAGGCTCGCATCGACCCGGATCGCGCCGTTCTGGACCGCGACGATCGAGTTGGCGACGCCGAGCGAAAGGTTGTGGTGGGCGTGCACGCCGCGCTGGGTTTCGGGCTTCAGCACCCGGTCATAAGCCTGCAGCCGCGCGGCATATTCGTCCATGTTCATCGCGCCGCCGCTGTCGGTAACGTAGACGCAGTGTGCGCCGTAGCTTTCCATGAGCAGCGCCTGCTGCGCCAGCGGTTCGGGCTCGCTCATGTGGCTCATCATCAGGAAGCCCGAGACGTCCATGCCGAGATTGCGGGCGGCCTCGATGTGCTGCTTCGAGACGTCTGCCTCGGTGCAGTGGGTGGCGATGCGGACCGAGCGGACGCCGAGATCATAGGCGTACTTGAGATCGTGCACGGTGCCGATGCCGGGAAGCAGCAGCGTGGTCAGCACCGAATGTTCGAGCACTTCGGCGACCGCGCCGATCCAATCCCAATCGGTGTATGAGCCGAAGCCGTAATTGAAGCTGGAGCCCTGCAGACCATCGCCGTGGGCGACCTCGATGGCATCGACTTTCGCGAGATCTAGAGCCCGGGCAATCGCCTTGACGTGATCGAGCCCATACTGGTGCCGGATCGCGTGCATCCCGTCGCGCAGCGTGACGTCCTGAATATAGAGCTTGGTGGTGGTGGGATCGAAGCTCATGCCGCAGCTCCTTCAGTCATCCGGATAGCAATCTTCTCGGCGGTCTTGAGCGCGGCCGAGGTCATGATGTCGAGGTTGCCGGCATAGGCAGGCAGGTAATGCGCCGCGCCTTCGACTTCGAGGAAGACGCTGACCTTGAGGCCGGTGAATTCAGTCCGGCCGGTGCCGGCCATTTCGGGAATGCGCAGCGGCCGGTTATCGCCGATCGTCTCGAACTGCACCGCCTGCTTCAGCCGGTAGCCGGGAACGTAAGTCTGCACTTCGGCCACCATCGCCTCGATCGAGGCGCGGATTGCGTCGCGGTCGCCGTCCTCGCACAGGCAATAGACCGTATCGCGCATGATCAGCGGCGGTTCGGCGGGATTGAGGATGATGATCGCCTTGCCCCGGGTCGCCCCGCCGACATCGACAATCGCCTGGCTGGTGGTTTCGGTGAACTCGTCGATGTTGGCGCGGGTGCCGGGGCCGGCGCTTTTCGAGGAGATCGAGGCCACGATCTCGCCGTAATGGACTTTGGCGACCCGGTTGACGGCCGCGACGATGGGGATCGTAGCCTGCCCGCCGCAGGTGACCATGTTGACGTTCGGCGCATCGAGGTTGGCATCGCCGTTGACCGGCGGGATGGTGAAGGGGCCAATCGCTGCCGGAGTCAGGTCGACCATCCGCTTGCCCGCGGCCAGCACCAGTTCGCTGTTGCGGCGGTGTGCGCCAGCGCTGGTTGCGTCGAAGACAATGCCGATATCGGCGAACTCGGGCATTGCCAGCAGCCCGTCGATCCCGTCGGCGGTGATCGCAACGCCCATCCGCGCCGCGCGGTTGAGACCGTCACTCTCCGGATCGATACCCACGAACACGCCCATTTCCAGCACTTGGGACAGGCGCATGATCTTGATCATCAGATCGGTGCCGATGTTGCCCGAGCCGATGATGGCGACTTTCATTTTTCCGGCCATGGCACTCAGCCCTTTGCGTACGTGAAAGAACAGGAACCGAGGCCGCCGACGAAGGCTTCCACCCGGTCACCCGGGTTGAGCGCCACCATCGGCCCGAGCGCCCCGGCGAGCAGCACATCGCCGGCCTTGAGCGGCTCTCCGCGCGCGGCGAGGGTCTGCGCCAGCCACGCGGCGGCGTTAAGCGGATGGCCAAGCGCGGCAGCGCCGACGCCGAGCGAGACGGCGGCACCGTTGATCTGCATGACCATGCCCGCCGTCCAGATATCGAGCCCGGGAAGCGGCTTGCCGTCTCCAGCGAGCACGAAGAACGCGGATGAGCCGTTATCGGCGACGGTATCGGCGAAAGTGATCTTCCATTCGGCGATGCGGCTATCGACGATCTCGATCGCGGCGTGGACCGAGCCCACCGCAGCCGCGACTTCATCCGCCGTGGTCGTCGGCGAAGGAAGGTCCGCTGCCAGCACGAAGGCGATTTCCGCCTCGGCCTTGGGCTGGAGGCACTTGGCCGGATCGAGGAAGCCGCCGTCAGCCACCCGCATATCATCGAACAGTACGCCGAAATCGGGCTGATCGACGCCGAGCTGGGTCTGCACGGCCTTGGCCGTCAACCCCGCCTTGCGCCCGACGATGCGGCGGCCTTGCGACTCCCACAGCCGCGTGTTGAGCGTTTGCACCGCATAAGCGCCCGCGGCGTCGACCGGATCGAGCCCGTCCCGCAGCGGCGGCACCGGCCCGCCGGCATAAGCCTCACGCAGGCGCTGGGCGAGTTCCTCGTGGCTGACCATCGGCATCGCTCCTCTCATCTTATCCTGATCTGTCCTTACCGCCAGAGTGGGGTTGGAACCAGAGCCGGGCTGCGCTAGGATCCCGCATGGTGAGAAACGGCACCCCCGAAGTTTCTGCACTGCGCCGCGCGCTGGCGCTGCTTGAGGCGGTGATTGCCGATGGCGGGCTCAGCAATCTTTCCGTAATCGCCCGCGATCTTGCGATGCCGGTATCGAGCGCGCACCGCCACGCCGCGACGCTGATCGCCGCCGGTTACTTGCGCCCGCTTGGCGGGGGGCGACACGCCGCCGGCCCTGCGCTCGCCCGGCTGGCCGACCAGATCGACGACCGCCAGATCGTGGTCAACGCCGCCGCAGCCGTACTCCACCGCCTGGCCGAGCGCAGCGATGCGATCGTCCAGCTGGGCACCTACGAAAACGAGATGGTCACTTACCGGATCAAGAGCGGGCGCGGTGCAAGCGGGCTGTTCACCCGGGTAGGGATGCAGCTGGAGGCTTATTGCTCGGGGATCGGCAAAGTGCTGCTGGCGAACCTGACCGACGCCGAGCGCGCCGCCTATCTGGCGACCGGACCGTTCGTGGCGCTGACCGCACGGACGATCTGCGATGCCGGCGAACTGGGCCGTGTGCTGGAAACGGTGCGTGCACAAGGGTTCGCCACCGATCTTGGAGAGGTGGTGGAGGATCTGGCCTGTGTGGCGGTGCCGCTGCGGCGCCCGGATGGCGAGGCGATTGCGGCCATCTCGATCACTCGGCTGACGGCGCGCGCCGCACCGCGGGTGGACCCGGCCGACCTTGCGGCATTGCGTGCGGCCGCGGCGGAGATCGAAACGCTGGCGTTCGGCTGAAGGCTCAGGCCATTTTCGCCGAACGTTCCAGCGCATGATGCAAGTGCGGCGCGTAGCTGGCCGCGACCAGCACTTCGCAGGCATCAGCAGCAGTGACGATCAGCCGGACCCCGACGTGGGCGATCAGCGTGGCGGCGGTGCTGCCGGGACCAAAGGCGGGGTCTTCCGCATCGAACAGCCCATCGGCCATCAGCGCGGCGCGCCAGCCCGGGCCAGCCAGACCGATCCGCACCAGCCCGCCACCGACGGGAGTGAGCGCGCCGTTATCGCCGAGCGCGGCGGTGATCGCGGCCAGATCGAGCGCAGGACCATCGAGCAGCCAAACGGCAGGCTCGGCACGGATTGCGCGCAGTGCCGCTGTGCCAGCAGTGCGCCCGGCCGGCGGCAGGGCGAAACCGAGCAAGGCGGAGAGCGGAGCCAGCGCGGCCCCATCCCAGAGTTCAAGCGCGTGGACCGGGCCGGCGGGGGCGAGGGTGATGGTGACGGCGTCAGTCACGGTAGCGCGCCCCTTCGGCATCGTAAAAGTGCGAGGCGGAAAGACGGACGCGGGTTTGCTGGCGGCGGGTGGGCGACCAAGCCAGCAGTTCATCGCCGTGCCGCGATGCGCCGTCCACCACCAGCGCGAGGCCGATCCAGCCCGCCTGCGCCACGCGCGGCGCGGCGGTGGTGACGTGGCCCTGCGGTTCTTGACCCGGGGCGGGGACCAGCATGCCGCCTTCGGGGATCGGGCCATCGAGCGATTCCAGCCCAACCAGCTGGCGGCGGCCGGACGGATCGGCGAGCGCCGGGCGGGTCAGCCCCTGCCAGCCGGTGAACCCGCCGGCCTTGCGCACCATGCCCGCCAGGGCGAGATCGGCCGGGGTAGAGCGGCCATCAACTTCGGCCCCGACCACGACGTGGCCCTTTTCGACCCGCAGCGCATCCATCGCATCGAGCCCGTAAGCGCCGCCATCGCGCGCGCTGGCCCCGGCGAAGAGCGCATCCCACACCGGCCCAATAGCATCGGCCGGGGCATAGACTTCGAACGCGCGCTCACCGCTGTAGCTGGCGGCAAGGATGGTGACAGCGGTGCCGCCGATTGCGCCACTATCGCACGACATGTGGCGCGGCGGCGGGGCGCCGGTGAGCTCGGCAAGAAGATCGGCGGCGCGCGGGCCGGCCACAGCGATGGCGGCGAAGTGTTCCTGCAGATTGGCCACCGAGACGCGCAGATCCGGGCGCAGCACGTTGCGGACATAGGACAGGCGCTGCGCCATGCGGTCCGATCCACCGGTCGAGCTGGTGAGGAGGTAGCGCGCCGGGGCGGTGCGCCACACGGTGCCATCGTCCATCACGAAGCCATCTTCGCGCAGCATGAAGGTGTAGCGCCCGCGCCCTTCGGCCAGCTTGGCGACGCCGGTGGCGCAGACCAGTTCGAGCAGGAGCGCGGCATCCGGACCAGAAACGGCGAAGGTGGCAAGGGTGGAAACATCGACCAGCCCGACTGCGCTGCGCACCATGCGCGCTTCACGCAGTGAGGCTTCACCCAGAGCTTCGCCCGGGCGGGGATAGCCGCGCGGGCGGCGCCAGTAGCCGACCGGCTGCCACACCGCGCCGAGCGCTTCGTGCTTATCGTAAAGCGGCAAGCGGCGAATCGGGGCGGCATGATCCCCCACTGCACCGCCGGCGAAAGCACCGAGCGTCGCGGGCGTGTAAGGCGGGCGGAAGGTGGTGAGGCCGGCGGCGGGAATTTCCACCCCCTGCGCCTGCGCCAACCGGGACAGCGCCGCCATGTTGCTGGTCTTGCCCTGATCGGTGGCCATCCCCAGCGTGGTATAGCGCTTGAGATGCTCGACCGAGCGGTAGCCTTCGCGCCACGCGAGATCGACATCGGCCAGCGTCACGTCGTTCTGGAAATCGACAAAGCTTTTGCCCGGAGCGACTGCGCCCGGCGGCGGCGCAGCCTGCGGCGCGGCAGCATCGCCAAGCGGATCGGTCACCGCGAAATTGCGCGCCGGCCCGCCGCCTGCGGCCCAGCTTTCAGCAAGGATCGCGGCAAGCGAATGGCCGCCGGCAGCAGCGCCGATGCTGCGGTTGGCCTGCCGCGAAGCGCCGGGGAGGAAAGCCTCCATCCCGGCATCCCAGACGAGTTCGCCGCCGGCCTGCTTGTGCAGATGGACCACCGGGGTGACCCCGCCCGAGACCGCGACGAGGTCAGCAGCGAAAGTTTGCTGGCGCCCGCCAAGATCGGCGACGAGCGCGCCGACGCGGTCTCCCGAACGCTTGGCCGCAAGCGGAACCGCACCGGTGTGAACCGCGAAGCGGCCCCGCGCGGCCGCGACCAGCGTGCCCTGCGGATTGTCCCGGCTATCGAGCACCGCGGCCACCTCGACGCCGGCATCGGCCAGCGCGAATGCAGTGCGATAGCCATCATCATGCGCAGTGGCGATTACCGCGCGGCGGCCGGGCTTGACCCCATAGCGCCGGGCATACGTGCGCGCGGCCTGGGCCAGCATCACACCGGGGCGATCGTTGCCGGAGAACGCCAGCGGGCGCTCGATCGCGCCAGTAGCAAGGATCACTTCGCCGGCGCGGACTTTCCAGAGGACCTGCGCCGGCTGATCGACCGGCGGCACCGCGCCCGGTTCGGCCCGGCGCTCGATCACGGTGACGAGGTTGTGATCCCAGTAACCGGTGGCGGTGGCGCGCATGAGGATGCGCCCGCCGAGCGCCCGGATGCGCGCGGCGGCGCGGGCTGACCAGTCATGCCCGGCGATACCGTCAATGGCCACGTCCTCGCGCAGCAGAGCCCCGCCGATCCGGCAATCCTGTTCGACCAGCATCACGCGCCGGCCCGCTTCGGCAGCGGAAACTGCCGCGGCCAGTCCGGCCGGGCCGGCGCCGACCACCAGCACATCGCAGAACGCGGCGCGGTGGGCATAGGCATCGGGATCGGCAGCGGTCGGCGGCGCGCCCATTCCCGCAGCCTTGCGGATGAAGTGTTCGTAGCGCAGCCAGCGCTTGGGCGGGCCGAAGAAGGTTTTATAGTAGAACCCGGCGGGGATCAGCGGAGACAGCAGCCCGTTGATCGCGCCCAGATCGAAGGCGAGGCTGGGCCAGCGGTTCTGGCTTTCGGCGACGAGGCCTTCATAAAGGAACACGTCGGTGGCACGGGTGTTGGGCTCGCGCCGCCCGCCCTCGCCCACGGTGACCAGCGCCGAGGGTTCCTCCACCCCGGCGGCCATGATCCCGCGCGGGCGGTGATACTTGAAGCTGCGCGCGACTAGAGCAACGCCGTTGGCGATCAAGGCGGCGGCGAGGGTGTCGCCGGCCTGCCCGGTGTATTCGCGCCCGTCGAAGCGGAAGCGGACGGGGCTGCCATCGCGCGCGTTCATGCCAGCGGCTCCGGTCCGAGCGGTCGGATATCGCTGATGGCATGGCTGATCCGGTCACGCCGGAAGACCATCCAGCCCCGGCAGCCATACGTATGCCGCCAAATCTCCTCGGCCACGCCGCGCGGGTTTTCGCGGGTGAACAGCGCGGTCATCGCCGCATCGGGCGCGGCTTCGGTGGTCACCACGCTATCCGTGGTGCGTTCGTAGGAGAATTCCTCCTGCGCGCGGGGGCCGCAGTGCGGGCAAGCGATCAGCAGCATGGCATCACCTGTGCTGCGGCATCGGGCCGACCCCGGCCTCGTCGATGGTCCGCCCTTCCGCGAAACGGGCGAGATCGAACGGTGCGGCCAGATCGTGCGGTTTGCCGGTGGCGAGGTGGTGGGCATAGAGCCAGCCCGAACCCGGCGTCGCCTTGAACCCGCCATAGCACCAGCCGCCATTGAGATAGAGCCCGTCCATCGGGGTATCGCCGATGATCGGCGATCCGTCGAAACTCATATCGGTCACCCCCGCCCAGCAGCGAACCATCCGCAGGCGGCTGAGCGCCGGGACCAGCGCGAGCGCCTGCGCAATCGCGTCCTCGAGCCGCAGCGGCTGGCCGCGCTGGGCATAGCTCGGGAAAAAATCCGGATCGCCGCCGGCCACAATCCCGCCCTTGTCCGATTGCGAGATGTAGCAGTGGAGCGACTGCGACATGATCACCGTATCGATCATCGGCTTGACCGCCTCGGTCACATAGGCCTGCAGCGTGTGGCTTTCGATCGGCAGGCGCAGGCCCGCAAGGCCCGCCACGTGGCCGCTGTTGCCCGCCACGCAGATCGCAACCTTGCTGGCTGCGATAGTCCCTCTGGTAGTGGTGACGCCGGTGACCCGTTCGCCATCACGCACATAGCCGGTCACTTCGCAGTTTTCTATGATGTCGACCCCGAGCCGGTCCGCCGCGCGGGCAAAGCCCCAGGCGACCGCATCGTGGCGGGCGGTGCCGCCGCGCCATTGCATCAGCCCGCCCTGCACCGGCCAGTGCACATCCGGCGACATATCGAGCAGCGGGATCAGCTTGGCGACGGCCGCGCGGTCCATCAGTTCGGCATCGATCCCCTGCGCCACCAGCGCATCACCGCGTTCGGCCAGCCGGGTCATGTCGGCATCGGAATGCCCGAGGAACAGCGCGCCGCGGGGCGAGAACATCACGTTGTAATTGAGCTCGTCCGAAAGGCTCTCCCACAGCTTGAGCGAATGATCGAGCATCCGCTGGAGCTGGGGCTGGCGGTAGTTCGAGCGGACGATGGTGGTGTTGCGGCCGGTGTTGCCGCCGCCGATCCACGACCTTTCGACCACCGCGACGCGGCGGATGCCGTGAACTTTGGCAAGATAATAGGCGGTGGCCAGCCCATGACCGCCGCCGCCGATGATCACCACGTCATAACTGGGCGCGGGCTCGGGCGAGCGCCAGGCGCGGCCCCAGTGCTGCTGCCCGCCGAGCGCGCCGCGCAGCAGCGCCAGCGCCGAATAGCGCCCGCCGCTCATCGCCGGTCCTGCCACAGGGTTTGGCTGGGGATCACGCGGCCTCGCCGGCAGTCGCGGGGAGCGGTTCCCAGCCGCGCTCGGCCCGCCAGTCATCCGGCAGACCGGCGAAGCGCGACAGGGCCAGCTTCTCGATATCGGTGAAGCTGCAGCGCCCATCGATCACCAGATCGCGCACCGCATGGCCCGAAGCGGGTGAGAGGCCGAAGCCCACGCCCGACATCGTCGCGACGACGACGTTCGCAGGATCGCTCATCCGATCGATAATCGGACGGCCATCGGGGGTGTTCTCGACAATCCCGGCCCAGCTGCGGATGACGTTGAGGTGCGCGGCCTTGGGCAGCAGTTCGGCCAGGCGGCGGGCGAGGTTGCGCGCCAGCGGGCTGCTGGGGCGTGCGGACGGGCCGGCAGCCGTGGTTTCGAGCCATTCGTGCGGGCCGCCGCCATAGGCGAGGTTGCCGCGCAGGGTCTGGCGACCGTAAAGCCCGTTGCCGTCGACCCCGCCCAGCGGCATCATCGGCGCGGGTTCGGTCACGATCATCTCGGCCCGTGCGGCGGCGAGCGGCACATCGACGCCGAGCTTGGCCATCAGCATTCCGATTTGCGGGCCGGCAGCGACCACCACGGCATCGCATTCATAGCGCCCGGTGGCGCTTTCGACCGCGACGACCTTGTCGCCCTGCGTCGCAAATCCGGTGACGGGGCTGTGCTGAACGATCCGCCCGCCCAGATCCTGAAGTGCCCAGGCATAGGCCTGCACGGTGCGCTGCGGATTGGCGTGGCCGCCGAACCGATAATGCATCCCGCCGAGGCAGTTGTCCCCGGCAAGCGGCACCGCAGCCTGCGCCTGCTTCGCATCGAGCAGATCGACCCGGTAGCCCATGTCGTTGTTCATCTGCGCGATGTAGTGATACTGGCGCAGTTGCTTTTCCGTCACCGCGATGACGATGCGCTCCTTGCTGTGCTCGGTCGGATAGCCCAGCAATTCGTCCATCTGCGGCCACAGGCGCTGCTCTTCCTCGAACAGCGGGCTTTGATAGTGCGATGCGCCGCCACCGTTGCGGCCCGACGCTTCCCAGCCGACGATGAACTTGTCGAGCACGGTCACTTGCGCACCGCTGCGCGCGAGCCACCAGGCCGAGCTGAGGCCGGTGACGCCGCCGCCAACGACGACGACCTTGAGCGGGGCCGCGCTCACAGGCTCATGTTCCCGCCGATGGCATCCTTGTGCTGCTGTTCGCGCGGGGTGCCGATATCGCGATAGGGTATCCACTGTGTCGGTATGCCGAACCACACATCCCAGCCAGAGCGCATCGCTTCGCTTTCTTCCCAATCGGCGAGGATCGAGAGCGGTACCGGGCGCACCGGCGCACGGTGCGTGGCAAGCGGAATCGTGCCGAACGGCTTGCCCGCTTCGAGCGCGAGCAACATCGCCACGGAATCGCGGCAGCGCCGGCCTTGGCACACACCCATTCCGGCGCGGGTGAGGCGCTTGATCTGGTCAGGGTTGGCCGGCCCATCGTGGAGCAGGGTTTCAAGCGAACGGGCCGCCATCGCATCGGGCCGGGCCAGGTAATTGGGCGGCTGCACCCCGATCAGGTCTGCCCGGGTAACTTCCTCGCACTGGCAAACGATCGTGTCGGGCGCGCTCACTGCGCCCAGCGCGCGGGCCCACTCCATCCGATAGGCGACATGATCGAACCCGGTATCGGGCAGACCGGCGCAATCGCCGACAAAGCGGATGGCCGGCTCGCCGGCCGGGACATAGCCGCCGCGCAGCGGATCGAGCACGCGCTTGCCGCCCATTGCATCGAGCAGTTCGATCGCAGGCACGAGGCCGATGGCCAGACAGATGGTGTCGCACGCCAGTTCCAGTCCGGAGCGCAGGATGGCCCGCTCAACTCCGTCGATGCCGCCTTCCGCGCGCGCCACGACATCGCCGGTGTGGATCGCGATCTGCGCCCCGCGCACCGCCTCGACCAGCTCGGCGCGGCCTTGCGGCGCATCGCGCACTTCGACCATGCCGACCACATCGACGCCCTTGTCACGCGCGAGCAGCGCGGTTTCGAGCGCCAGATCGTGCGAGCCGACGAACAGCACGCGCTTGCCGGCAAAAGCTTCGTAGCGCGAAAGCAGCATGGTCAGCGCGCCCGCGCCCATCACCCCGGGCTGGTTCCAGCCGGGAAAGCCGATGGCCAGATCGCGCGCGCCGGTGGCGATCACCAGTTCGCCAAATCCGGCCAGCCAGGCGCGCTCCGCATCGGCCAGCGCCACGACTTGCTCGGGCAGCGTGACCATCCCCGCCGCGCTGCGATAGACCGCCCAGGCGGCAGTGCCGAGCTGCACTTCGACCCCGGCCTCCATGGCGGCTTCGAGCGCAGGTTCGCTCATGAAGATCGTCTCAAGCATGCGCTGCGCGTTAAGCGTCGCGGTGGTCATCCGGCCGCCGAAGAACAGCGGCACGTCATTGCCCATCATCGCGCCGGGGACGGGGTGTTCGTCGACCAGCAGGACCGACTTGCCCGCCTCGGCCGCCTGCGTGGCAGCGGCAATGCCGCTCGGCCCTGCGCCGATGACCACCACGTCATAGCGGACCGACGCTGCGGGCAGCTTGCCATCAAGGGCGTGGGGATCGCGGATACCGGAATTCGCCATCGTCAAACCGCCTCCAGCGCCTGCGCGAGATCCGCGATGAGATCGTCGACATGTTCCAGCCCCACCGACAGCCGCAGGGTTGCGTCGGTGATCCCGCCGGCCGCGCGTGCGTCCGGCGCAATCGCATAGTGCGTGGTTGTGGCGGAATGGCAGATCAGCGTTTCCGATCCGCCCAGACTGACCGCCAGCTTGAGCAGCTTCAACCGGTCAAGCATGCGGAAGGCCTCGGCCTCGCCGCCGTGGAGGTGGAACGAAAAGGTCGAGCCGGCGCCCTTGCACTGCCGGTCATACACCGCGCGGGCGCGGCTCCCTTCGGGCAGGAAGCCGAGAAAGGTGACGCCCGCAACCTTGGGATGATCGCGCAGAAATTCGGCGACCAGCCGCGCATTGCTCATCGCCCGCTCGATCCGCACCGAGGCGGACTCGAGCGAGCGCACCACCAGCCATGCGGTGAACGGATCGAGGTGATTGCCCCAAGTCGTCCGCAAGGCGCGCAGCCGCTGCACCAGGTCCAGCCGTCCGCTGACTCCGCCCGCCAGCAGATCGCTGTGCCCGGCGCAGTATTTGGTGAGCGAGGTCATGCAGAGATCGACGCCGTGCTCGATCGGCCGCTGGGCAAAGGGGCCGAGCAGGGTGTTGTCCACCACCACCAGCGGACGCCTGCCCTGCTTTGCCCCGACTTCATCCGCCACGGCGACCATGAGGTCGAGATCGACCAGCGCCGCAGTGGGATTGGCCGGTGTTTCCGCCATGATTACCGCGAGCGGCCCTTTGGCCATCGCCGCTTCGGCAGCAGCCCGCACGCCGACCGGATCGGTGCCGTCGAGGTAGTTTTCGTAGTGGCAGCCGAACTCGCCCATGACCGAGCCATAGAGCACATCGACGCCGCCATAGATCGGCCGGCCATAAAGCACGCTGTCCCCCGGCCGCACGAACGTGAGCGCGATGGAAGAATGCGCGGCCATCCCGCTGGCAAACGCGGCAGCCGCTTCAGCCCCGTCGATCGCGGCCAGCCGGCTTTCCAGAATATCGAGCCCGGGATGGCCGAGCCGGGCATAGATATGCCCCGCCTGCCCCGCCAGCGGGCCGGTGCCTTCGAAAAACGCCTCATGAACTTCCTTGGCGTGCTGGGCCGAGGGGTAAATGAAGGTCGAAGTCAGGTAGACCGGCGGCTTGACCGACCCGAGAGCCGATGCTGGATCATAACCATAGGCGACAGCAAGCGTTTCCGGGCGATAGGTCCCGATTGTATCAATCGACATGGATTGGGGCATCCATTGCAGTCCGGCCAGCCAGATAGGCCCGGGCCGTATTGCAATACCAATCGGTGAACCGCAGCGCCAGCATCTCCGCGTCCCGCGAATAGGGGCCCGGCAGATAGCCCGGGCTGTTCACACCGAGCTGGTTGTTTTCCGCCAGTTCCTTGTCCTGCAGGTTGGTGCGGGTCCACAGTTCGGACAGGCCCTCGACCGTGTAGTCCTCGCCCTCCACGGCATCGGCGTGGACGTACCACTTACCGGTGACAAGGGTTTCGGTCGGCGAGACCGGAACCGCGCTGAACATGAACACATGGTCCGATGTCGCGTGGAGGAAGCAGTGCGGATCGATCGCCAGGCGCATCGAGCCGACGTAACCCTGGTTTTCCTCGCACATCAGCTTGCGCACCATATGGTGCCCGTCCATCGACAGCGTCTCCGCCCCGCGGTTGAGCCCGAACCGCGCCAGCTGCCACCAGTCGCCCTCGATCGCCTCGGTCTCGAGGTGGTTGGCGGTCATCGTATCGACAAACTCCTTCGCCCGCGCATCATTGGCGCGGTCGAAGTGCTTCGACATGGTGACGGGGAACGTGCGGGCCAGCTCGGGGTGGCCGGTGGCGCAGTGATAGCACTCGCGCCCGTTTTCCATCACCAGCTTCCAGTTGGCATATTCGGAAATCGTGCTCTCGAACGCCAGCTTGGCCCGGTCCATCCGCTGCGGGCCGAGGTAGATTTCGAGCTTCTCGGCAAAGTCCGCGAACGGCGGCGGGTTCTCGGCGAAGGAAATGAACATCGCCCCGGCAGCGAATTCGATGCGCAGCGGACGCAGGCCATGGGCGGACTTATCGAAATCGTCACCCATCCGCGGCGCCGCCAGCAGCTTGCCGTCGTGCTCGTAAGTCCAGCTGTGATAGGGACACATGATCCGTGGCGCGCTGCCGCTGCCCGGCTTGCAGATCATCGATCCGCGGTGGCGACAACTGTTGTGGAATGCTCGGATCACGCCTTGCTTGTCGCGCACGATCAGCACCGGCCACTTGCCGAACATCTGCGAGACATAGCTGCCCGGCGTGGGCAGTTCGCAGGTGAAGCCGGCCATCAGCCAGCCCGTGCCGTAAATAGCGTCCATGTCGAAGTCGAACACGTCGACGTCGTTATAAAGCCCCTGCGGAAGGCAATAGCCCTCGCGCCGCCCAGCGAGCAGCGCGCCAATCCGGCGGTAGTCGATCATGACGGTGTTCCAAGCGATCCTTGTGCCTCATCGCGGGGTGGACGATCAGCCGGGAGGCATCCAATCGGATTTCTGCATGATCTCATTTCAAATTCACAAATACCGGGCCGAGCGGCCGCAGATCATGCGTCTGGCCGCGATTTGCCGGTTTTGCCAATCGCACCCGCGGCGGACAAAACTGGCTTGAATCCGCCATTTTGCGGCAGACCGAGGCAACGCGAGATCGCAAAGTGTGACTCGTTTGCCGCGCTTGAGCGGCATTACACCGCAATGACCGTCAGGGTGTGGCATTAGCCAAAGCTTTCACATAAGGTTCGCCGTGGAGGATCGGCGGAGGTCCGGAACGGGGACGAAATCAGCGAGCTGGACACAATCAGGCATCGTAATTCGCGAGCCGGGGATCGCCGCCAGGTTTGAAAGAGGGTTTCACGCACAACCGAACGAGCGCCGCTGGGATTGTGGCGGGTTCGAACAAGGGGGGAATACCAATGAAATCGAGTCTCAATCTTTCTTGCGCAGCCACCGTGCTCGTGATGATGGGCGCCGGGGCAACGCCGGCTCTGGCCCAGTCAGCCCCCGCTGCGGCACCTGCTTCGGCCACTGCCACCGAAAACACCGATCAGGGCATCACCGAAATCCTCGTGACCGCCACCCGGCGTGAGGAAACGGCCAACAAGATCCCGGTCGCCATTCAGGCACTCAGCGGCGACGCGCTGCAGAAGCTGAACGTCACCAACTTCGAAAAGCTGGTCGAATATCTCCCCAACGTGCGCACCGCCTCGCGCGGCCCCGGCATCTCGTCGATCTACATTCGCGGCCTGTCGACCGACACCGCCGGCGCCCAGATCCTCGGCGTGGCCGGCGTGCAGCCGAACGTCGCGCTCTATGTCAACGACGCTCCGGCCTCGACGCCGGGCCGCAACCTTGACATCCACGCGACCGACATCAACCGCATCGAAGTTCTGGCCGGGCCGCAGGGCACCCTGTTTGGCGCCAGCGCGATGGGCGGCGCGATCCGTTACATCACCAACAGCCCCGATCTGGCCGAATTCCACGCCGGTTTCACGGGCAATGCGGCCACGACCAAGGGCGGCAAGGGCAGCTTCGGCGTCGACGCCTTCGTCAACCTGCCGATCGTGAAGGACAAGCTGGCCGTCCGCGTCGCGGTCTACGCCGATCAGCAGGGCGGCTATATCGACAACGTTGCCGGCACTTACCAGATGCCGTGGAATCCGGGCGGCCCCGGCCAACTGCCTACCAGCAACCCTCTGCTGGTCAATCAGGCGATCCAGTCGTGCGTTGGCGTCGAAAACTGCGTCGCGACCGCGACCGGCACCACTGGCGGTTTCAAGGTGCCGCTGCGCAAGTCGATCAACAACAACGCCTTCATCGAAGACAACTACAACGACGCGACCTACACCGGCGGTCGCGCCTCGGCGCTTTACCAGATCACCGACGACTGGTCGCTCGAAGCGATGACGTTGTATCAGGAACTGAAGACCGACGGCGTGTTCGACTATTCGCCTGCGGCGGGCGACCTGAAGTCCCAGCAGTTTGGGCCGAACTCGCTGCGCGACACGGTCAGCCTGTCCTCGGCGGTTTTGAAGGGGCGGCTGGCTTTCCTCGATCTGATCTACACATCGTCCTACCAGGATCACCATTCGGTGCAGCAGGCGGACTATGCCCGCTATGCCAACATCGGCCTGTTCATGCCGTTCTACAACTGCGACCGCGGCGTGTACTATCAGGGTTACTCCAACTCAGCGGCGCAGGGCCAGACCTGCTATTCCCCGCACAACAGCTACAAAGTCAATGACCGCAACCGCCGTTGGACTCAGGAATTCCGCGTCACCACGCCGGCGGGCGAGCGCATCCGCGCTACGTTGGGTGCGTTCTATGACGTGAACCGAATCTACGACGTTACCCAGTGGAATTATACGCTGGCGGATGCGGGCTTTATCTACGATCTGGCGCCCAATCCGAAGGTCAATGTTCTCAACGTCGGCCCGCTGGGGGGTGCCGGCTTCGTCAACACCATCCTGCGGCGTGACCGGCAGTTCTCGCTGTTTGGCGAAGCTTCGTTTGACATCATCCCCGACAAGCTCACTATCACCGGCGGGCTGCGCTATTACAACGAACAGGCCAGCATGGAGGGCGGATCGAGCAACAGCTTCACCGGCACTGTGCGCGCCGACTGCCTGACCGTCAGCACCGATCCGGCAACTGGCCTGACCACATGCAATTATACGCCCAAGGCCAATCCACCCACTTCTCTTGGCAAGAGCTCCGACTTGGCAATCAACCTCGCCGGGATCAATCCCAAGACCTTCAAGGGCACGCTGTTCAAGGCCAACCTGACCTACAAGATCGATACGAACTCGCTGGTTTATGCAACTTTTTCGCAAGGCTTCCGCCCCGGCGGCTTCAACCGCAAGGGCTGCAACAACGATGCGGCGGGATCCGGTGGTCTTTCCCCTGCCGCATGTCAGCGCAACCGGTTCTACGAACCCGACAAGGTGAACAACTACGAGATCGGCGCCAAGCTCGGGCTGTTCGATCACCGGTTGCAGATCAACCTTGCAGCCTACATCATCGACTGGAAGGACATCCAGATTGCCGCGTTTGACCAGAACATCTCCAACCAGACCTTCGTGAGCAACGCGGCCAACGCGCGGATCAAGGGGATCGAAGGCGACATCACGGCCCGGCCGACTCGCGGCCTGACCATCGGTGCCGGGTTCTCGTACAACGATACCAAGATCACGGGCTGCTCCGGCAATGCGGTTGCTCAGACGCTCTGCGCGCAGGGCGTGATTGCTCCGGCCGGAACCCCGCTGGCGCTGAGCCCCAAATTCCAGGGCAACATCCGCTTCCGCTATGAATGGGAGATGCCGAGCGGGCTTAAGCCGTTCATCGCCGGCGGCTGGCACCATGTCGGCAGAACGATTACCTCCGATCTGGTGAACACCAACATCCTGTATTACTGCTCGTCGCCCTACACGAATTGTGGCACCGCGACGATCAACGGCGTGACGGTGCACCCGGGTGATCCGGTTCAGATTCAGCAGAACCAGTTCAACCAGCCTTCGTACGACACGTTCGAGGCTTCGATCGGGATCAGCAAGGACATGTGGTCGCTCACCATCTATGGCGACAACCTGACCGACGAGCGCCCGCAGCTCTTCACCAGCGCTAACGACGGTGAAAAGCGCGTGACGACCTCGCGGCCGCGGACGATCGGCATGCGCATCTCGTACAAGATGTAATCCCAAGGAGGGGCAGCGCCGAAACGCGCTGCCCCTTCGCATTTTTGCGGCGATAGAGATTGGCTTTGAACAAACCGGCAAGGTGAGCCAGACTGGCCATATGGCGACACAAGTTCCAATGCGGCAGAACCCGCCTGCCGCAACGACGGATGCGGCCAGACTGATCGAACAGGCACGCGGCGCACTGCAGCGCGGTCAGTTGGCCGAAGGCGAAGCGCTTGCCCGGCAGGCCCTCCAGCTTAATGCCGACGATCAGGACGCGCTTTATCTGCTGGCGGTCATCCAGCGCTATATGCGCCGCCCGCTCGATGCCCTCGCCACCATCAACCGTCTGATCGAACTCGCCCCCGGCTATGGCCGGGCGCATCAGGAACGCGGCCATAGCCTGCGCGCCCTTGGGCAGCACGAGCAGGCGCGGGCCGCCTATCAAAGCGCGGTCGATCACAACGTCGGGCTGCTCGCCAGCTGGAAAATGCTGGTGGCGATCGACACGGCGGCGGGGCGGACCGAAGCCGCCAAGATTGCGCAGGCGCAATGCGATTATTTGGAAAGCCTGCCCGAAGCCCTGCAGGCCGTGGTCAGCCTGATTCAGGAAAACCGCATCCGCAAGGCGGAGCAGCAATGCCGCGCGTTCCTGCAGCAAAACGGCCACCACACCGAAGCCATGCGCCTGCTGGCGGAGATCGGCACCAAGTTCAATTCCTATGACGATGCCGAATTCCTGCTTGAATCCGCCATCGTGCTCGAGCCGGACAATACCAACGCTCACTTCGATTACGTGAATTTGCTGCACAAGCGTCAGAAGTACGAAAAGGCGCTGGAAGAGGCCAAGGCCCTGCAACGAAAGGCGCCCGACAAGCCGCAGTTCGAGCTGCTCTACGCGAACCAGAGCCTCGCCATCGGCGAGTTTGACGAGGCAATTGCGATTTACCAGCGGCAGGCGGAGGCCATGCCCGGCAACCCCACGCTGCACCTCTCCATCGGCCACGCCAAGAAGACCATCGGCCAGCAGGCCGAAGCCATCGCCGCCTACCGCCGCGCCTATGGCGTGCGCCCCGATTTCGGCGATGCTTACTGGAGCCTCGCCAACCTCAAGACTTATCGCTTCGAGCCGCACGAGATCGAGCAGATGCGCGACTGCGAGGCACGCTCGACGACCGGCCTCGCCGATCGCTATCACTTGTGCTTCGCACTGGGCAAGGCGCTGGAGGATCGCGGCGAATATGCCGAAAGCTTCGACTATTACGAGCGCGGCAACCGGTTGAAGCGCGACGAGCTGGGCTATGACTGGCGGCGCATCACCGCCGAGATGGATCGCCAGAAAACGCACTGCGGTGCCGCGCTGTTCGACCGTTTCAAGGGCAGCGGCCACGAAGCGCCCGATCCGATCTTCATCCTCGGCCTGCCGCGCGCCGGCTCGACCCTGCTCGAACAGATCCTGTCCTCGCACAGCCAGGTTGAGGGCACGCTGGAGCTGCCGAACATCCTCGCGCTGTCGCATCGGCTCGACGGCCAGCGCCGGGTGGGCGATGCGCCGAATTATCCGGGAAACCTCGCCGATCTGTCACGCGAAGACCTCGCCCGCTTCGGTGAAGACTACATCCGCGACACCCGGGTCCACCGCAAGCGCGGCACGCCGTTCTTCATCGACAAGATGCCCAACAATTTCCGGCACATCGCGCTGATCCACCTGATCCTGCCCAATGCCAGGATCATCGACGCGCGGCGCGGGGCGATGGGCTGCTGCTTCAGCGGTTTCAAGCAGCTGTTCGCCGAAGGGCAGGAGTTCACTTACGGTCTCGAGGAAATCGGCCACTATTATCACGACTATGTCGGCCTGATGGACCACTGGGACGCGGTGCTGCCGGGCAAGATCCTGCGCGTGCAGTATGAAGAGGTCGTCGCCGATCTGGAAACGCAGGTGCGGCGGGTGCTCGATTTCTGCGGGCTGCCGTTCGAGCAGGCCTGCCTCGATTTCCACAAGACCGGGCGCGCCGTGCGCACCGCCAGTTCCGAACAGGTCCGCCAACCGATCTTCACCAGCGGCGTGGACCAGTGGGAAAACTTCTCGCCTTGGCTCGATCCGCTGCGTGCAGCGCTCGGCCCCGGGCTCGCATCATAAAGGACGGATCGAGCTTATGGCCGGATTAGGCGCATCGACCGGGGCCGACAGCCCCACCGCCACCAACAGCACGCCGCTGGAGCGCTGGTATGTGCTGGTGATCGTGATGCTGGTTTACACCATCAGCATTGCCGACCGCTATGTGCTCTCCACCCTGCTCAAGCCGATCAGCGACGAATTCAACCTGACCGACAAGGGTGCGGCCTCGCTCGGCATTCCGCTGGCGCTGTTTTATGTCGTGATGGGCATTCCGCTGTCGTGGCTGACCGACCGGGTCAACCGGGTGAAGCTGCTGAGCGCGTGCATTGTCGTGTGGTCGGCCATGACCACGCTCTGCGGCTTTACCCGCGGCTATATCGAACTGCTGCTGGCGCGGATCGGCGTCGGCATCGGTGAGGCGGGCGGGACCCCGGCGTGCAACGCGATCGTGGCCGACTACTTCCCCGCCAGCCGCCGCGCGATGGCGACCACGATCTTCGCGCTGGGCGCGCCGATCGGTGCGTGGCTGGGTTCGGACATTGCCGGCACCGTTTCGGCGCATCACGGCTGGCGCTGGGCCTTTCTGGTGCTGGGCGCGCCGGGCGTGCTGCTGGCAATCGTGCTTTATCTCACCATCCGCGAGCCCGAGCGGGGGTGCCTCGACAAGTGCGAGGATACCGATGCACCGACATTGGCGCAGACGCTGAAGTTCCTGTGGTCGCAGAAGGCAGCCGTCCACGCGATGATGGGCAGCGGGGTTTCGGCGCTGTGGGGCTGGGGCCTGATGTGGTTCGCACCGCTGTTCCTGCAGCGCACTTATGGCATGGACGAAGGCGTTTCCGGCGGGATGCTGGGCAATATCTACCTGTGGGCCGGGATCGGTGCGTCGCTGCTGACGGCATGGGTGATCGGCAAACCCTATTTCACTGACCCGCGCCGGGTGGCGCTGTTCCTCGCGATCTTCACCGCAATCGCGACCGTGCCTTCGTTCTTCGCGTTCTACACCCGCGATCTGTTCGTGGCGCAGATCATGTTCTGGCTGTTCATTCCGGCGATCTACTTCTACCTCGGCCCGGCGTTCGCGATGTGCCAGAACCTTGGCCCGCCCAAGATGCGCGCGATGTTCATCGCCATTTCGCTGCTGATCGCCAACGTGTTCAACCTGATCGTGGCCCCCGCCTTCGTCGGCACGCTGAGCGATTTCTTCGCCGGCCCGCACCCGGCCGATGCGGATTCGCTGCGGCTGGCGCAGCTGTTCCTCGCGCCCACCGGATTCTGGGCCGCATGGCACTACTGGATGACCGCCAAGTACATCGTGGCCGACCAGAAGCGCGCGATCGGGTATATCTGAAATGCAGCCCCTGAAATCCTATATCGGCGGGCAATGGTTGTTGCCCGCCACTTCGACCGCGCTGTTCGAGGCGATCAATCCGGCGACGGAGGAAGTCTGCGCGCAGGTGGCGCTGTGCGGGCCGGACGATGTCGATCTGGCGGTCCGCGCGGCTCATGCGGCGTTCGATGGCTGGGCAGCGACCTCGCTTGAGGCGCGGATTGCGCTGGTCGAGAAGCTGATCGCCGCGTTCGAGGCGCGCTATGATGAAATGGTGGCGGCGATCACTACCGAGATGGGCGCGCCTTATGATCTTTCGCACGATGCGCAGGCCGAATGTGGCCCGGGGCATTTGCGCGAAACCATCGTGGCCGCACGGGCGATGGAATGGGAAAAGCCGATGGGCGAAAGTGCCCTGCTGGTGCACGAGCCGGTGGGGGTCTGCGCGCTGATCACGCCGTGGAACTGGCCGGTCAACCAGCTGGCTGCCAAAGTCGGGCCGGCGCTGATCGCCGGCTGTACCATGGTGCTCAAGCCCAGCGAAATCGCGCCGCTTTCCGCCCAGCTGTTTGCCGAATTCGTGGATGAGGCCGGCTTCCCGACCGGCGTATTCAACATGATCCACGGCACCGGCCCGGGGATCGGCGATGCGCTGACCTCGCATCCGCTGGTCGATATGGTGTCTTTCACCGGATCAACCCGCGCCGGCGTTCAGGTGGCGAAGTCTGCCGCGGATTCGGTCAAGCGCGTCTCGCAGGAACTGGGCGGCAAATCGGCCAATGTGGTGTTTGCCGATGCCGATCTGCCCGCCGCAATTGCGCGCGGGGTGCGGCACTGTTTCGAAAACGCCGGCCAATCCTGCAACGCGCCGACGCGCATGCTGGTGGAAGCTTCCGTCTATGAACAGGCGGTGGCGCTGGCGAAGGAAGCGGCTGAAGCGATCCACTGCGGCGATCCGCGTGAGCGAGGCAAGCACATCGGGCCGGCGGTGACCAAGGGCCATTACGACAAGATCCAGCGGCTGATCCAGGCCGGGATCGACGAAGGCGCGCGGGTGGTGGCCGGCGGGCCCGGGCGCGCCGAGGGGTTCGAGCGCGGCTATTTCGTCAAGCCGACGGTGTTCGCCGATGTGACCAACCAGATGACCATCGCGCGCGAGGAAGTGTTCGGGCCGGTGCTGGTGATGATCCCGTTTGCCGACGAGGCCGAGGCGATCGCGATTGCCAACGATACGCCCTATGGCCTTGCCGGTTATGTCCAGAGCGGCGATCTGGCGCGGGCCCGGCGGGTGGCGCGGGCGATCCGCGCGGGCAGCGCCCACATCAATGGCGCGGGGCAGGATTACGGCTCGCCGTTCGGCGGCTACAAGCAATCGGGCAACGGGCGCGAATGGGGCCTCTATGGGCTGCTCGATTACCTTGAGGTAAAAATCGTCAACGGCTTTGGCGCGCCATGAAGCTGGCGAGCATAGAGACGTTCGTGGTTGGCAATCCGCCGCCGCATTTCGGCGGACGCTATTTCGTGTTTGCCAAACTGACGACCGACGACGGGATCAGCGGCATCGGCGAGGCCTATTGCGTGCCGTTCGAGCCGCACCTTGTGGCGAAAATGATCGAGGGCGTGTTCGCCCGTTATGCGGAAGGAACCGATCCCCACGATATCGAGACGCTGTGGCGCCGGGTCTATTCCAGCGGGTTCACCCAGCACCCCGACCTGTCGCTGATGGGCATCCTCAGCGCGCTGGAAATGGCGTGCTGGGACATTGTCGGCAAGGCAGCCGGCCAGCCGGTCTACAAGCTGCTCGGCGGGCAGGTGCACGAGCGGCTGCGCTGCTATACCTACATCTACCCGCGCCCAGGTGATCAGACCGACGTTTATCACGACCCCGATCTGGCCGCGACGCGCGCCGCCGAATATCTCGCGATGGGCTTCACCGGGCTGAAGTTCGATCCGGCCGGGCCCTATTCGGTGTTCGACGGGCGGCAGTTGTCACTGGAAGCGCTGGACTTGTGCGAACGCTTCGCCCGGCAGCTGCGCGAGGCGGTGGGAACGCGCGCCGACCTGCTGTTCGGCACGCATGGGCAGATGACCGCATCCGGCGCCATCCGGCTGGCGCGGCGGCTGGAGCCCTACGACCCGCTGTGGCTGGAAGAGCCGGTGCCGCCCGATGCGCCGGAGGAAATGGCCAAAGTGGCGCGGGCGACCACCATTCCGGTCGCCGCCGGCGAGCGGCTGGCCACCAAATACGATTTCGCCCGCATGATCGAGAGCGGTGCTGCTGCCATCCTGCAGATGAATCTGGGCCGCGTCGGCGGGCTGCTGGAAGCCAAGAAGATCGCCGGCATGGCCGAAACGCGCCACCTGCAGATCGCGCCGCATCTCTATTGCGGGCCGGTGGTGGGCGCAGCAAACATCCAGCTGGCAACCTGCTCGCCCAATTTCCTGATCCTTGAAAGCATCGAGGACTGGGGGGGCTTCCACAGTGCGATCCTGAAAACGCCGATCCAGTTCGACAGCGGTTATGTGGTGCCGCCGACCGCGCCCGGGCTTGGCGTGGAGCTGAACGAGGATGTGGCGCGCGCGCATCCCTATACGGGCACGATGCTGCACCTTGAAATGACGCAGCATCCGGTCGGCTGATGGCCGACGAGTTCGATTATGTGATCGTCGGCGCGGGGACGGCGGGCTGCGTAATGGCGAGCCGCCTGTCCGAAGACGCGGACATTTCGGTGGCGCTGCTTGAGGCAGGGGGATCGGACCTGTCGATCTGGATCCAGCTGCCGATCGGCTATGGCCGCACGTTCTTCGATCCCAAGATCAACTGGATGTTCGATACCCGGCCGATCGATGCGTTGGGCGGGCGCACCAGTTACTGGCCGCGCGGCAAAGTCGTCGGCGGTTCCGGTTCGATCAACGCCATGGTCCACGTGCGCGGTTTTCCGCATGATTTCGATGATTGGCGCGATGCCGGCAATCCGGGATGGGGCTGGGACGATGTGCTGCCCCACTTCATCCGATCTGAAGACCACGATCTGGGCGTGAGCGAACGCCACGGCGTCGGCGGGCCGCAGCATGTGACCGACATCACCGCGCGCGCGCACCCGCTGTGCCGCCGGTTCCTTGAAACCGGGCGCGCGCTCGGCTTTCCGATCAGCCCCGATTTCAACGGACCGGACGGCGAAGGGTTCGGCATCTATCACATCAACACCCGGCGCGGCTGGCGCGCCTCCACCGCCAACGCCTACCTTCACCCCGTGCTGCGCCGGCGCAATCTGGCGCTGCAGAAGCATTGCCACGTCACCCGCATCCTGTTCGAAGGCAAACGCGCCGTGGGGGTGATCCTGCGCCAGCGCGGGCGCGAGCGGACGATCCGCGCCCGGCACGAGGTGATCCTCTGCGCTGGGGCAATCGGATCACCGCAATTGCTGCAGGTTTCGGGCGTGGGTGACGGCGCGATGCTGCAGCACATGGGGATCGAAGCGGTGCAGCACGCACCGGCGGTTGGCGCCAACCTGCAGGATCACCTTGCCGTCAGCTATTTCTATCGCGCCAGCGTGCCGACGCTGAATGATCAGCTGCGCCCCTTGCTGGGCAAGGCATCAGCGGCGCTGCGCTATGCCTTTGATCGGGGCGGGCCGCTGTCGATGAGCGTCAATCAGGGCGGCGGGTTCGTGCGATCGAGCCCTGATGCGCCGCGCCCCAACCTGCAGCTCTATTTCAGCCCGGTCAGCTACACCCGCACCCCCTTGTCCGAGCGGCGTCTGCTCAATCCCGATCCGTTTTCAGCCTTCCTGCTGTCGTTCAATTCCTGTCGACCGACCAGCCGCGGGCGGATCACCCTTGCCTCGCCCGATCCGTTTGTGCAGCCCGCGATCCAGCCGAACTATCTGGCGACCGAAGTAGATGTGGCCGAGGCGCGCGCCGGCACGGCGCTGCTGCGGCGGATTGCCGGCACGGGTCCGTTGGCACAGATCATCACCGAAGAGCTTGTGCCGGGCGCGCAGGTTCAGGGAGACGACGCGCTGCTGGACGATTTCCGCGCCCGCGCCGACACTGTCTATCACCCCACCTGCACTTGCATGATGGGGTCCGATCCTGCCCGCTCGGTGGTCGATGCCAGCCTGCGCGTCCACGGTGTGGACGGGCTGCGAGTGATCGATGCCTCGGTCTTTCCGTCGATCACCTCGGGCAACGTCAACGCGCCCACGGTGATGGTGGCGGAAAAAGGCGCGGCAATGGTGCGTGCTTACCGCCGGGGCACGACTTCGTAGCCCTGTTCTTCGGGTTCGTCGTCGACCATTTCGGCCGGAAAGCCGGTGCCCAGCACCTTGATCCCAAGCGGTTCTTCATAACGGCGAATGACGTTGGGCGAAAACTCGCGGCTGCCGAAAGCGGCTTCGGATTCCTTGAAGATTCGCACGATCAGCGGCGAGAGCTCGACCGGCACGCCCGCTTCATGCGCGATCCGGTCGAACAGGCCAACATCCTTGGACACCAGGTCCATGGTGAAATTGATGTCGCGGCTGCCGTTGAGGATCACCTGGCTTTCGGTTTCGTGGACAAAGCTGTTGCCCGACGAAATGCGGATCGCCTCGTACGTGGTGTTCATGTCGAGCCCGGTGGCCTTGCACACCGTCAGCGCCTCGGCCAGCGCCACCAGATGCACGGTGCAGAGGTAGTTGGTCATCACCTTGAGCTGCGAGGCGGTGCCGAGCGCGCCGGTGTGGAGGATGCGGCGGCCCATCGTGGTCAGCACCGGCAGGACCCGCTCAAACCCCTCGCGCGGGCCGCCGGCGAAGATCGCGATATTGCCGGTATCTGCCCGGTGGCAACCACCGGAGACCGGGCATTCCATGAACAGCGCGCCGCGCGCCTCGACCAGCCCGCCCAGCCGGATCACCTCGGCATAGTCGGTGGTGCTCATCTCCATCCACACCTGCCCGGGGCGCATTACGGCGAGGAAACCGTCCGGACCCGCGGCCACCGCCGCGCTGGCCGCCGGCGATGGCAGGCAGGTGATGATCACGTCGCAAGCTTCGCCCAGTTCGCGCGGGCTGGCCGCGACATGCGCCCCGCGCGCGGCGAATTCGGCGACGAGCTCCGGGTTGAGATCGCGCACCGTCACATCGTGGCCGTTGCGGATCAGGCTTCCGGCAAGTTTGCCGCCGACGTTGCCGAGGCCGATAAAGCCGATCTTCATGTCTATTCGCTTCCCTGATTGATGCGCCGGTGTGGTTAGGGGACAAGCACGATCTTGCCGACGTGCCGCTTTTCGAGAAAGGCCTGCTGCGCCGTGACGATCTGGGCCAGCGGCCAGGTGGCGGCCACGACCGGGCGGATTTCGCCGCGTTCGATGTAGCCGACCAGATTGGCAAATACGCCGGGATCAAGGATGGTGCAGCCGAAGAGCGAGAGGTCCTTGAGGTACAGCGTCCTCAGATCAAGCTGGGCGATCGGCCCGGAAATCGCGCCCGCCACGGCATAGCGCCCGCCGCGTTTCAGCACATTCAGCAAGGCGGGAAAGCCATCGCCGCCGGCAATGTCGATCACCACATCGAAATGTTCCTGCCCGAACAGCGCAAGGCAATCGGCCCCGCGCGGTTCGGTGCGGGCGGCGCCCAGCGCGCGCACCGCCTCGGCCTTGTCGGGGCTGGCCAGCGCGGCCACTTCGGCGCCGCGGCGGTGCGCAAGCTGGACCGCAGCCGAGCCCACCCCGCCCGATGCGCCGGTGATGAGCACGCGCTCGCCCGCCGCCAGCGCGGCGCGGGTCAGCATATTTTCGGCCGCCGAGTAAGCGCAGGGGAACGAGGCGAGTTCTATATCGCTGAGCGTCGAGGCAATGCGGTGCGCGTGGCGCGAGGGCACGCGGGCGAACTGCGCAAACCCGCCATCGACTTCGGAGCCGAAGTAGATGGCCTCGAACCGGCTTGCGCCATGGAACACCGGTTCGACCAGCACCCGCTCGCCGATCCGGCCGGGATCGACGCCGCTGCCCACCGCGACGATCCGCCCGCAGGCGTCCGCCCCCTGAATGCGCGGGAATTGCGGGATGGCCCCGGTCCAGCCCGAATCCTCGGTGCGCGCTTCGGCAAAGCCGGCGCCTCCGCCCGCTTCGGTCGCGGCGACCACGGCTTTCGAATACCACGCGGTGCGGGTGTTGATATCGGTGTTGTTGACCCCCGCCGCGCCGACGCGAATCAGCACCTCGCCCGCGCCGGGCACCGGCACCGGTACATCTTCGCGGAACGACAGCTTATCGAAGCCGCCGTTGCCGGTGAGCAGCACTGCCGCCATCGTCGCGGGAACGGCATCCATCACCATCAGGCCAAGGCCGGCAATTGCACTTTGAGATGGTCGAAGTGGGCAAAGGCCATGCCGCGATAATCGTCCCACCCCCGCGCGGTCTTCTCCGCCACCTCGTCTGACAGCACCGCCAGCGGCTGGCCGGTCGAATAGGCGAGGATCATCGTCTGTGCCGCCCTTTCGAAGAAATAGAGATCCTCAAACGCCTCGGCCACCGTCTCGCCGGTGCAAGTGATGCCATGGTTGCCCATCATCAGCACTTTGTGCCCGCCCATCGCCTGCACCAGTCGCAGCCCTTCCTCCGCCTCGTCGGCGATGCCGCCGAACCCGGTATCGATGCCGACCCGGTTGAAGAAGCGCGCGGTGTTGTTGTCCAGCGGCTTGAGCGTGGGATCGCGCAAGGTGGCGAGCGCGGTGGCGTAAGGCGGGTGGCAGTGGATGATCACCCGCGCCGCAGGGCACAGCCGGTGCATGGTGCCGTGGATCGTCCACGCCGAAGCGTCCGGCGCATCGTCGCGGTCCATTACCGCGGGATCGTCGGCATCGAGCAGCAGGAGATCTTCGGGCCGGATCGCGGCGAAATGCTGCCACTTGCGGTTGAGCAGGAAGCGCTTGCCGTCGGCCGAAACCGCCGCGCTGAAATGGTTGCCGACGGATTCGCTCCAGCCCAGCTGCGCCACGATCCGGAACGCGGCCGCGAGATCACTGCGCAACTGCTGCTGCGCGGCCTCGCCCAAGTCCTCGCTCACTTGAAGCGGCCCTCACCCACCAGCGCGCGATAAGTGCTGCGCATCTCGCCGCGATCCGCATAGCAGCCGCGCAGATAGCGCTCGCCGCTAGTGGCGGAATAGGCGGCGCGGCCATGGACAATGCGGTGATTGTCGAACACGATGCACTCGCCCGCCCCCAGCCGGAAGCGCATCACGTATTTATCGTCCTGCAGCATCCGGCCAAAGCGGCAGAAGGCGGGGTAATAGGCATCCAGTTGGTGCTGCGGCAGATCGAACACATCGGCCATGTGCTGGCTGATCGTTACGCCCGAGACTTCTCCGTGATCGTCAAGTTCGATCACGCGCTGGCGCGAACGGACATCGTAGGTGTCGTGCTCGCAATAGAACGGCACGGCAGTTTCGGCGAGCAGACGGAAATCGTCCGGATATTGCGCGCGCAGATCGTTGGCGACCGCCACGCCATCGAGAAACAGGTTGTCCCCGCCCGATACGCTGTTCGAGCGGCAGTGGAGAAACTGCACGCCCGGGGCCATGTCTTCGGCCGGGGTATCGGTGTGCAGTTCCAGCGCCTTGGCGGTGTAGGCCAGGTTGGTCGGCGCGATGTGGGTGGTGACATCGAAGTATTCACCGAAGAACGTCGGCCGGACATGGCCCATCAGCCGCACCAGATCAGTCAGCCCGGCGTCGCTATCCGGCATGTCGGTGACGATGGCCACACCCTCGACGATTACCGCGCGTAGCCACTGCGCCACCGCGCCGGGATCGGCGATCAGATCGGCGTGGCGGAAGCGGGCCAGCCCGGCATAATGATCGGCGTACCACGCCCGGCGCGGCAGATCGGCCGGGTCGGCCCGGCGCGCACCTTGCGCATAGCCTGCCAGCCATGCCAGCGGATAGCGGCTGACGTGGGCTTCGCCCGCCCATTCGATTTCCAGCATGTCACCGGCAATCCGCGCCGATTGCGGGTGGGGTTCCTGCGCGAGGTGGAAGATATCGAAGGTGCGCTCGCGCGTTTCCCGGTCGAACGAGGTGGCGCAATTGTCGCGCAGCCAGCATGCGTTGAAATAGGCGGGCCGGCCATCGGGCAACACCAGTTCCACACCGGTGGCGGTGATGCGGACGTTGTCTGCTGGCAGGGTTGCTGTGGGGGAGACTGTTTGGGGCATGGCGACACTCATATCGTTGCAGCAGCCATAGTCGACTGAGAGCGCCGCAGCTTAGCCCAAAAGCACCGCCGGTTGCGCTCCAAAAAACCGAAGGCGCCATGAGCCGAGGACATGGCGCAAGACCCGCCCCAGCAACATTTGCGGCCTTTCCGGCGGTGCCGCCAACTGCGGTGGCGGCGACATGGAGAATTCTTATCCTGACTATCAGTTGGATTTATGCCGGCGCACCGCTTACTGCGTTGTTTTTAAATCTCTTTATCGAAACTCCGGCGCCGAGTATCTTCGATCCGGTGAACGGTGTATCCTTGCCGCACGCGCGTCAACGCGGCACCTTTTGGCCAGCGGAGACGATGCCCGGGCACAGGGTCATTCAGGGAGATCATGATGACGACGCTTTTGGGAAAACGCGCTGGCCTGCGCGCCGGCACTGCGGCGACGAGTGTTGCCATCGCCATGCTGTGGACCCCGGTTGCCATGGCACAGGACGCAGCCGACACCGCCGCCGTCACCCCGCCGCCGGGCGAAATCGTGGTCACCGCCCAGCGGCGCGAGCAGAAGCTCAACGATGTCGGCATCGCGGTTTCCGTGCTCAGCGGCAAGGAGATCAAGGCGCTCAACATCACCAATGCGACCGACGTGGTACGCGCCATTCCGAACCTGAAGTTCAACGCATATGGCAGCTCGCAGGTGGTCTACAACATCCGCGGCGTGTCGCAGAACGACTACGGCGATCAGCAGGAACCCCCGGTCGCAGTCTATCAGGACGATAGCTATACCTCGTCGATCACCGCGGCGAGCTTCCCGGTGTTCGATCTGGCGCGCGTGGAAGCGCTGCGCGGGCCGCAGGGCACCCTGTTCGGCCGCAACGCCACCGGCGGCGCGGTGCAGTTCATTTCCGCCCAGCCGACCGAAAAGCTCGATGGCTACATCTCCGGAACCTATGGCCGCTACAATCAGGCGATCATCGAGGGCGCGCTGTCCGGCGCGCTGGCCGAAAACCTGACCGCGCGCATTTCCGGCCAGTACACCCGCGATGATGGCTACATCAAGAACATCACCCCCGGGCAGGCCGATCGCGGGGCGGACAACCACTGGGCCCTGCGCGGCATCCTGCTGTGGAAGCCGAGTTCCGACTTCAAGGCCAAGCTGACCGTCCGCTACACTCAGGCCGACAAGGAGCGGCAGGCGGGCATCTATTCGATGGAGCCGACCTGCCCGAACGCGCAGTTCCAGGGTGAATTCCTCGGCCCGAACGAGGATTGCGGCTACTGGGGTACCACCGGCACCACCGGCAACGGCTATGCCAATCCGGCGATCACCCCTTCGCAGGGCGGCAATCCGTGGCGCACTGCCGGCACGGGCGATGCCTTTGTCGATCGCAAGGTGTTCGGCGCCACCCTGCGGCTCGATGCCAGGCTGGGTGCGGTCGATGTGACCTCGATCACTGACTACCAGCACCTCAGCAAGTTCTACATCGAACAGGGCGATAGCGTGCCCGAGTTCCCCTATGTGGAAAACGGAATTCCCCGCTCGCCAGGGCCATGCCCGGCCCCGGCGCAGAGCGTGACCTGCTATGAATCGGGCACCGTGTTCTTCCAGCGGGCCAACACCAACCAGTACACGCAGGAGCTGCGCCTCGCCGCCACGCTCGGCCAGAATTACCTGACCGTGGGTGCCTTCGGCATGATCATCGACGGCAAGTTCGCCGCAAAATATGCGGTGCCGTTCATTCAGTATGATCCGAACGTCAACTTCACCCAGCGCACGGAGAGCTTCGCGTTCTTCGCGCAGGACGAATGGAAGATCAGCGACCAGCTCAAGCTGATCGGCGGCGTGCGCTACTGGCAGGACAAGAAGCGAGGCATCTATGACGCGGTGGCCGCTGCCGGACCCTACGCACTCTCACTGCACTTCGGACCGGACAACATCTCGTACACCGACACGACAGGGACGGTGACGCCGGGATCGTGGAGCTACAACAGCGGCCTGCTCTCGGGGGTTACCACCCTGCCAAATGCCGCCAACCCGACCTTCCGCGGCGTCACCGCACGGGCCGAAATCGACTATAAGCCGACCCCGGACACGCTGATCTACGCCAGCTACAACCGCGGATCGAAATCGGGCGGGTTCACCTTCTCGACCGGTACGCCGTTCCCGACGCAGCTGGTCGATGTCCTGAACAACATCCCCTACCGCCCCGAAACGCTCAACGCCTATGAAGTGGGCCTGAAGGCCAAGCTTGGCGGCAACACCCAGTTGAACGTTGCGGCGTTCTACTATGACTACAAGAATTATCAGGCGTTTGTGCAGGTGTTCGCGGCGCAGGTCGTGCGCAACCTGCCTGCCAAGATCAAGGGCATCGAGGCGGACATCACCAGCCACCCGATCCCCGGCCTGACCCTGCAGCTGAGCGGTGCAGTGCAGGACAGCGAAGTGAAGGACGTGCTCCTGCCCGATGGCGCGACCATCAAGACCAGCGATCTGCCGCAGGCCCCGGGCTTTGCGGGCAATGCGCTGGTGCGCTACGAATTCGATACCGGGATCGGCCGCGCCTCGCTTCAGGCAGATGCGCTTTATACCGGCAAGTTCTGCTTCACCGTGCTGTGCGCCCCGGTCGAACGCGAGAAAGCCTACCATGTCGAAAACGTGCGCGTGGGCCTCAGCCCGGCGGGCACGAACCTCGATCTGGCGGTTTTCGTGAACAACGTGTTCGAACGCAAGTACCGGGTCTATGCCTTCGATGCATCGACGTTCTGGGGTTACACCACCGGCGTCTATGCCAAGCCGCGGACCTGGGGCGTTTCGGCGGTCTATCACTTCGGGAGCTGACGCTGAATGCTGGCGCCCTCTCCTCCGCTGGGGAGGGGGCGCTCAACTGGAGCTGCGACACACCCGCATGGCTACATTCGACACATTCAATCCCGCCACGGGGGAAAAGCTGGCGACGCTGCCGATCGCAGGCGCTGCCGAAATCGACGCGGCGGTGGCGCGCGCCGCCGCCGCCCAGAAGGCATGGGCGCGGCAGACTGGGACCGAGCGCGGCCGGATACTGCGCCGCGCGGCAGACCTGCTGCGCGCACGCAATGACGAACTGGCCCGGCTGGAAACGCTCGATACCGGCAAGCCGATTCAGGAAACCCTGGTGGTCGATGTCATCTCGGGCGCGGACTGCCTGGAGTTCTTTGCCGGGATCGCGCCGACCATCGCCGGCGAGCATATCGATCTGGGCCCCGGGGCATTCGGCTATACCCGGCGCGAGCCGCTGGGGATCTGCGCGGCGATCGGCGCGTGGAATTATCCGATCCAGATAGCCTGCTGGAAATCGGCCCCGGCGCTGGCCTGCGGCAACGCCGTGATCTTCAAGCCCTCCGAACTGACCCCGCTGACCGCCTTGGAACTCGAGAAGATCTACCGAGAGGCAGGCCTGCCCGAAGGGCTGTTCCAGGTGGTGCTGGGCTTTGGCGAAACCGGCCAGTTGATCAGCCGCCACCCCGGCATTGCCAAGATTTCGCTCACTGGCAGCGTGCCCACCGGACGGCGGATCATGGCCGATGCCGCGCCCACGCTGAAGAACGTGACGATGGAGCTTGGCGGCAAATCGCCTCTGATCGTGTTTGCCGATGCCGATCTCGACAATGCGGTTTCCGGCGCGCTGCTCGCCAATTTCTATTCGGCGGGCGAAGTCTGCTCGAACGGGACGCGCGTGTTTGTCCACCGCAGCGGGCTCGATGCTTTCCTGCCCAAGTTGAAGGCGCGGACCGAGGCTATTCGGCTAGGCAATCCGCTCGATCCCGCGACGCAGATGGGGGCGCTGATATCGGCTGCGCACTGCGACAAGGTGCTGGGCTATATCGCACAGGGAAAGGCCGAAGGCGCGCACGTGCTCACCGGCGGCCACCGGGTGACCGAGGGCGTGCCGGCCGGGGGCAATTACGTTGCGCCCACGATATTCACCGCCTGCGATGACGGGATGACCGTGGTGCGCGAGGAAATCTTCGGCCCGGTGATGACGGTGCTGGCGTTCGACGACGAGGACGAGGTGATCGCCCGCGCCAACGACACCGAATTTGGCCTGTCCGCCGCCGTGTTCACCAACGACCTCACCCGCGCACACCGCGTGATCGCCGCACTCGATGCCGGATCGTGCTGGATCAACACGTACAACATCTGCCCGATCGAGATGCCGTTCGGCGGCTTCAAGCAATCGGGGATCGGCTTCGAAAACAGCGCCGCCGCGCTCCAGCACTTTACCCGCCTGAAGGGCGTTTACGTGGCGATGGAGCCGATCGATGCCCCATACTGAGGGCAACTGGGACTACATCATCGTCGGGGCCGGATCGGCCGGCTGCGTGCTGGCGGACCGGCTGAGCGCGGACGGCACTGCCCGCGTGCTGGTGCTGGAATTCGGCGGATCGGACCAATCGATCTACATCCAGATGCCCAGCGCGCTGGCCATCCCGATGAACACCAAGCGGTGGAACTGGCAGTACGAGAGCGAGCCCGAGGCGCACCTTGGCGGCCGCCGCCTGCACACCCCGCGCGGCAAGGGGCTGGGCGGTTCGTCATCGATCAACGGCCTTGTCTACATTCGCGGCAACCCGCTCGATTTCGAGCGCTGGGAGGAAGAAGGCGCGCGCGGCTGGAACTATGCCGCGGTGCTGCCCTATTTCAAACGCGCCGAGCGCCGGGCCGAGGGCGGGGATGCCTATCGCGGCGGCGAGGGGCAGCTCGATACCTGCTATGGATCGCTCAACAATCCGCTCAATCAGGCGTGGTTCGATGCCGCGGCACAGGCGGGCTACGCGCTGACCGATGATGTCAACGGTTTCCGGCAGGAAGGCTTCGGCCGGATGGACATGACCGTGCGCAAGGGCGAACGCTGCTCGGCCGCCAAGGCCTATCTGCGCCCTGCCATGAAGCGGCCAAACGTGAAGGTGGTGACCGGCGCTCTGGTCAGCCGGATCCTGTTCGAGGGCAAACGCGCCATTGGCGTGGCCTATGAACAGGGCGGACGAATGCACGAAGCGCGCGCGGCGCGTGAAGTGATCCTGGCGGGCGGGCCGATCAATTCGCCGCAACTGCTCAAACTCTCAGGCATCGGCCCGGCGGCGGAACTAGCGGCAAACGGCATCCCGCTGGTGGCAGACCGGCCGGGGGTGGGCGCCAATCTGCAGGACCACCTCGAGTTCTACTTTCAAGTCGCCTGCACTCAGCCGGTGACGCTCTACCGCTATGCCAACCTGATGGGCAAAGCCATGGTAGGCGCGCGCTGGCTGTTCCTGCGCTCTGGCCTTGGCGCAACCAACCATTTCGAGACCTGCGGCTTCATCCGCAGCAAGGCGGGCGTGCGCTATCCGGATATCCAGTATCACTTCTTCCCGATGGCGGTCAGCTATGACGGCAACTCGCTCGCCAGCGAACACGGCTTTCAGGCCCACGTCGGCCCGATGCGTTCAAAAAGCCGGGGGACGGTGACGCTGCGCTCGGCCGATCCGCACGACAAGCCGGTGATCCGCTTCAACTACCTCAGCCATCCCGACGATTGGGAGGAAATGCGCGCCTGCGTGCGGCTGACGCGCGAAATCTTCGAACAGCCCGCCTTTAAGCCGTGGCGCGGCCGCGAGATCCAGCCGGGCGAGGGCGTCACCAGCGACGAAGCGATCGATGCCTTCATCGCCAGCAAGGTGGAAAGCGCCTACCATCCATCGTGCACTTGCAAGATGGGCGCGGCGGACGATCCGATGGCGGTGGTCGATAGCGAACTGCGGGTGATCGGCGTGGAAGGCCTGCGCGTGGTCGACAGCTCGGTGATGCCGTCCGTCACCACCGGCAACCTCAACGCGCCAACCATCATGATCGGCGAAAAGGGGGCGGACCACATCCTCGGCAAGCCGCTGCTGCCTGCGTCCAACGCGCCGTTCTACGTCGCGCCAGAGTGGGAGACGACCCAGCGATGATCGCCGAAGACATCGCCGTCGCGACCTCCCATGCCGATGACATGATCCATCCGCCCCAGGCCGAGCTGCACCGCGCGCTCGACTGGAAGGATGCGTTCTGGGCGTCGAGCGGGGTGCCGGCGGGCGTGCTCTTGACGATGGGCGGGATCGCCACGGTGATCGGCCAGCCCAGCTGGGTGATCTGGATCGCCTCGATCCTGATGGGGTTCACCCAAAGCTTCGTCTATGCCGAGATCGCCGGGCTTTATCCGCACAAGTCGGGCGGGGCATCGGTGTACGGCGCGGCGGCATGGCTGCCTTATTCCAAGTTCGTCGCGCCGATTTCGGTGTGGTGCAACTGGCTGGCATGGTCTCCGGTACTCACGCTCGGCACCAGTCTCGGCGCGGGGTACGTCATGGCCAGCCTGTTCGCGCCCGATGCCGCGATCAACACCTGGCACATCACCCTGTTCGATCTCGACTTCATTCGTGAGGGGCTGAACTTCCGGATCAACGCAGTCTCGATCATCGCCAGCGCGTTCCTGCTGCTGACCTTCGCGATGCAGCATCACGGCGTCGCCCGCGCCGCCTTTGCGCAGAAGATCCTCGGCGTCGCCTGCATGGCCCCGCTGATCCTGGTCGGACTGGTCCCGCTGATTACCGGCGATTTGCCGAGTGAAAACCTGTTCCCGCTTTTGCCGCTGGTCAAGGATGCGGTGGGCCAGGTGCATTTCGGCACATGGGACGCTTATGGCATCACCCTGGCGATGGGTGCGATGTTCGGCGCCGGCTGGTCGACTTACGGGTTCGAGACCGCGGTTTGTTATACGCGCGAGTTCAAGGACCCGGCGCGGGATACGCCGCGCGCGCTGATCGCTTCGGGGCTGCTGTGCATCGTCATCTTTGCGCTGGTGCCGCTGGCGTTTCAGGCCTCGCTCGGGCTCGACGGGCTTCTCGATCCGCGCATTTACGACGGTTCGGGTGTGGCGCTGGCGCTGGCCAAGATTCTCCACGCCGGCCCGGTGGTTGCCAACATCTTCGTCACGATGCTGATCCTGTCGCTGCTCTTGATCGTGATGACCTCGATGATGGGCTCTTCGCGCACGCTCTATCAGGCCTCGATCGATGGCTGGCTGCCGAAGTATCTCTCGCAGGTGAACGGGCACGGCGCACCTACGGCCGCGATGTGGACCGATCTTGGCTTCAACCTGATCCTGCTGCTGGCCTCAGATTACTTCGCGGTGCTGATGATCAGCAACGTCTGCTACATGGTGTTCAACTTCCTCAACCTGCAATCAGGCTGGATCCACCGCATCGACCGCAAGGACTGGGAACGGCCGTTCCGCTGCCCGACATGGCTGCTGGCAACCGGCGCGGTGTTCGGCTTCATCAACATGGCCTTCATGGGTGCCGGGGCCGATGTGTGGGGCGCCGGCACCTTGCGCAATGGCCTGATCGGGGTGCTGCTGATCGTCCCGGTCTTCGCGTTCCGCCATTATGTGCAGGACAAGGGCCGGTTCCCGGCGGACATGGCCGAAACCAATGGGGCAGGTGTTGTGCGCAGGGCGGGAATCTTGCCGTGGGTGGCGCTGGCGGCCTGTGCGGTGGTGGTCGCCTCGGCGCACATGCTGGCGCGGTTGCCGCAGACCTGATCTGTTTGAAGCGCTCCTGATATCCAGCATTAGTGTTTCCGATAGCAATAGTCTCCCATTCCCGCCGCCCGGCTGTGCTGGCATAGCCAGAGCTGAACGGTTCGGACCAAAGATCGAGGTATTATGCAGACGAGCGCGCGCGTTGTGGTCATCGGCGGCGGGGTCGTCGGCGTCAGCACCTTGTACCACCTGGCAAAGCTGGGCTGGACCGACGTGGCGCTGGTCGAACGCAAGGAGCTGACCAGCGGTTCAACCTGGCATGCCGCCGGCCTGCTGCCGCTGTTCAACCTCAGCTATTCGGTCGGCAAGCTGCACCAGTACTCGGTCGATTTCTATCCGACGCTGGAGGAAGAAACCGGGCTTAACGTCGGCTTCTCCAACGTCAGCAACATCCGCCTCGCCACCACGCGCGACCGCATGGACGAGTATCTCTATTATGCCGGCGTCGCAAAGACGATCGGCGTGGAGGTCGATTTCCTGACGCCTGACGAGGTCAAGGCGATCTGGCCGCTGGCGGAGATGCAGGACGTGCTGGGCGCGATCCGCCACCCCGCCGACGGTTATATCCAGCCAGCCGATCTGACCCAGGCGCTGGCAAAGGGTGCCCGCCAGTTCGGCGCCAAGATCTATCGCAACACCGCCGTCACCGGCATCGTCCAGAAGCCGAACGGTGAATGGGTGGTCTCCACCGATCAGGGCGATATCACTTGCGAGCACGTGGTTTCGGCCACCGGCAGCTTTGCCCGGCAGACCGGCGCGATGGTGGGGATCAACGTGCCGGTGATCCCGGTCGAGCATCAGTACATCGTGACCGAGCAGCATCCCGCGATCATGGAACGCCGCAAACAGGGCCTGCCCGAAATGGGCGTGCTGCGCGAATCCGATGCCAGCTGGTACATGCGCGAGGAAGCCGGCGGGCTTTTGCTGGGGCCGTACGAAGTGGGCGCACCCGCTTGCTACATTGATGGACCCGCGGCCAACAGCGAATACGAGCTGTTTCCTGACGCGCTGGAGCGGCTGGAACCGCATATCCTTTCCGCCATGGCGCGCGTGCCGGCGTTCGGCGAAGTCGGCGTCAAGAAAGTCTACAACGGCGCGATCGCCTACACCCCGGACGGCTCGCCCATCGTCGGGCCGGCGGGAACGCTGCGCAATTTCTGGCTCAACGAAGGCCACAGCTTCGGCATCACCGCCGCCGGCGGCGCCGGGTGGCAGCTGGCGCAGTGGATCGTCGAGGGCGAACCGGGCATCGACATGATGGGCGTCGATCCGCGCCGCTTCGGCGATTACGCCAGCACCGGATATCTGATCGAAAAGAACGAGGAGGCCTACGCCAAGGTCTTCACAGTTCACTATCCGGACGAAGAGCGCGAGGCCGCGCGCCCACTGCGCCAGACGCCTTGCTACAGCCGGATGAAGGATCTGGGCGCGGTGTTCGGCAGCGTGTTCGGCTGGGAACGGCCCAACTGGTTCGCGCCCAAGGGCTATGAACTGACCGATGCCGATCTCGATCGGTCCGACGTGATCCTGAACCACAATCACCCGGACGTGCCGGGCGAGGCGATCCGCGAAAAATGGGCGTTCCGCCGCTCCAACTATTTCGAGTTCGTCGGCGCGGAATGTCGCCACGTATCCGAGCATGTCGGCCTGCAGGACATGAGCGCCTTCGCCAAGTGCCTGATTTCCGGTCCGGGCGCGGAAGACTGGCTCAACCAGCTTCTCAGCAACGTGGTCCCCAAGAAGATCGGCCGGGTAACGCTGTCGTACCTGCTGACTGCCAGCGGCGGCGTGCGGTCCGAATTCACGGTCTACAAGAAGGGCCCGCAGAGCTATTACCTCGTCTCCGCCGGGGCCTATGAAAAGCACGATCACGATTATCTGGTGCAGGCTCTGCCCACCGACGGGTCGGTGCGGTTCGAACGCCTGACGACGGCGATGGGCGTGCTGGTGCTGGCCGGGCCGAAAGCGCGCGACGTGCTGGCGGCGGTGACCCGCACCGACCTTTCGAACGAGGCCTTCCCGTGGCTCACCGGCAAGCCGATCTCGATCGGCGCGGCCCCGGTGGAAGCGCTGCGAGTGAACTTCATCGGCGAACTGGGCTGGGAAATCCACCACCCGATCGAGATGCAGAACTACATCTTCGACAAGCTGATGGCGGCTGGCGCGGCGCACAATATCAAGCCCTTCGGCATCCGCGCGATGACTGCGATGGCGATCGAGAAGAGCTACAAGCTCATCCCGCGCGAACTTTCGATCGAATATGCCGCGCTGGAAAGCGGGCTGAACCGCTTCGTCAGCTTCAAGAAGCCGGCATTCCACGGTCGCGAAGGCCTGCTCGCGCGCAAGGAGCAGGGGCTGAAGTGGCAGTTCGTCACGCTGGAAGTGATGGACGTGACCGACGCCGATGCGCGCGGTTCGGAGCCGATCACCCGTGATGGCGCCCTGGTGGGCCGCGTGACATCGGGCGGGTATGGCTGGCGCGTGGGCAAGAGCCTCGCGCTGGCGATGGTCGGGCCGGAACACACCGCGCTTGGCACCGAGCTTGAGATCACCATTCTGGGCCAGTCGCACCGGGCCGTGGTGATCCCCGATTCCCCGTTCGACCCGGAAAACCTCGCCTTGCGGAGCTAGTGCGATGATCAATTTCGATGGAATCGCGGAACTTCTGAAACAGGACCGCCCCGGCTATACCCTGCCGCAGAAGCTCTATGTCAGCGAAGAAGCCTATCGCTTCGATGTGGATGTGATGCTGAAATCGGTGTGGCTCTATGCCTGCACCGTGGCCCACGTGAAGAACCCGGGTGACTGGTTCCTGTTCGAACTGGGCGAAACCTCGGTGATCGTGGTGCGCGGCCGCGATGGCGAGATCCGCGCGTTCCACAACACCTGCACGCACCGCGGGGCCAAGCTGTGCGATGCCGCCAACGGCAGCAACGCCCGCATCACCTGCCCCTATCACCAGTGGACGTTCGCGCTTGATGGCAAGCTGCTCGCCGCGCGCAATATGCCCGAGGAATTCGACAAGGCGGCGTTCGGCCTGCGCCCTGTCGCGATCGAGAATATCGCCGGGCTGATCTTCCTCTGCCTTGCCGACAATCCGCCCCCGATCGACCGCGTGAAGGCCGACATTGCCGAACAGGTCAGCCTCTACAAGCTCGACCGGCTGAAGGTCGCGGTGCAGGACGATCTGATCGAACCGGCGAACTGGAAGCTGGTGATGGAGAACAATCGCGAGTGTTATCATTGCGATGCGAGCCATCCCGAACTGATGAAGTCGCTATCGACGTATGGCTTCGGCAAGGGCCTGCCCGAAGACGGTGAAGGCGACGTGGTCGATGATGCCCAGTTCGACAAGATGCTGGAAGAACAGCGTGCCCACTGGAACGAGATGGGCATCGGCCATGACCTGATCGAGTTCCCCGAGAACTGGTGGCACCGCGTCGCGCGCCTGCCGCTGGCGCACGGTGCGGTATCGCAGACGCTGGACGGCAAGCCCGCCTGCAGCAAGCTGATCTGGCCGTTCGACCATGTCGAGCCGACCAGCCTTTCCGTGTGGACCCAGCCCAACAGCTGGCACCATTTCTGCTGCGACCACGTGGTGACGTTCTCGCTCACCCCGCTGGGGCCAGACCGCACGCTGCTGCGCACCAGTTGGCTCGTGCACGAAGATGCAGTTGCGGGCGTCGATTATGATCCCGATAACCTCGCCGCGGTCTGGCGGGCGACGAATGCGCAGGACAGCCATCTGTCCAGCATCAACCACGCCGGCATCCGCGGCGACGGCTATCGTCAGGGGATGTATTCGGTGGAAGAAAAGCTGGTCGATGCGTTCAAGGCCTTTTACGTCGAGCGTTCGCGCGCGGCGCTGGCGCAGGAGCCGCAGTGATGTTTGAAGCAGTGGGCGGTGATGTGCTGACGGTTCCGGCCAGCGGTTCGACGCTGCGCCGTGCCGGGGGCGAATGGCGGGACATCGGCTCGCCCGGTTTTCTCGCGAAGCCGCTGCTGGAAGACGAACAGGCCGGCATGCGTACCTGGCTGCTGAAGGCCGAGCCGGGGGCGACTGCGGCGTTGCACGATCATCCGGAGATCGAGCAGGTCTACGTGCTTGAAGGCACCTTCAGCGATGGCATCGCCACGTATGGCCCGGGCGACTTCATCGTCCGCGCGCCCGGCGCCCCGCACCTCACCGCGTGCGAACACGGCTCGCTCACGCTCGTCATGTACACCCGCGACTGGCGCGCGGCATGAAGCGGTTCAGCGGACTGAACCTGCTGGCGCAGGCGTTTCAGGGGCACAAGGGCTGGCCGGAGCATTGGCCCGACAAGGCTCCCAAGGCCGCCTACGACGTGATCATCGTCGGCGCGGGCGGGCACGGGCTGGGCGCGGCCTATTACCTCGCCAGCAAGTACGGCATTCGCAACATCGCGGTGATCGAGAAGGGCTGGCTGGGCGGCGGCAACACCGGGCGCAACACCACGATCATCCGCTCCAACTACCTCTATGACGAGAGCGCGCATCTCTACGATCACGCGGTGAAGTTGTGGGACGGGCTCAGCCAGGAGCTCAACTACAACATCATGTATTCCAAGCGCGGCGTGCTGATGCTCGCGCACAACGTTCACGATGTGCAGAGCGCCCAGCGCCACATCAACGCCAACCGCCTGAACGGCGTCGACAACGAATGGCTGAGCGCGGAAGAGTGCAAGGCCTATTGCCCGCCGCTCGATATCTCGCCGACCGCGCGCCACCCGGTGCTGGGCGGCGCGTTGCAGCGGCGCGGCGGAACCGCGCGGCATGACAGCGTTGCTTGGGGCTATGCCCGCAAGGCGGCGGCGCTGGGCGTCGATATTATCCAGAACTGCGCGGTCACCGGCATCCGCCGCGGGCCGGATGGCGCGGTGCAAGGCGTGGAAACCGAACGCGGCTTCATCGCCGCCAGCAAGATCGGCGTTTCCGCGGCGGGCAGCACATCGATCGTGATGCAGATGGCCGGGCTGGAGTTTCCGCTCGAAAGCTATCCGCTGCAGGCGCTGGTGTCCGAACCGGTCAAGCCGGTCTTCCCCTGCGTGGTCATGTCCAATTCGGTTCACGCCTATATCAGCCAGTCCGACAAGGGCGAACTGGTGATCGGCGCGGGGACCGACCAGTACGTCAGCTATTCGCAGCGCGGCGCGTTCCACATCGTCGAGCACACGCTGGCCGCGATCTGCGAGATCTTCCCGATCTTTTCGCGGATGCGGATGCTGCGCACGTGGGGCGGGATCGTCGATGTTACCCCGGATCGCTCGCCGATCCTTGGCAAGACGCCCGTGCCGGGGCTTTACGTCAACTGCGGGTGGGGCACCGGCGGGTTCAAGGCGACCCCAGGTGCGGGCGATCTGCTGGCCTATACCATCGCCCACGACACCCCGCACAAGATCAACGCGCCGTTCAACCTCGACCGGTTCCGCACCGGGCGTTTCATCGACGAAGCGGCCGCCGCCGCAGTCGCGCACTGAGGCACCATGCTGCTCATTCATTGCCCCTATTGCGAAGAAGATCGCCCCGAAGTGGAGTTCGTCAATGGCGGACAGGCCCATATCGCACGGCCCGTCGACCCATCGACCCAGACCGATGAAGAGTGGGAGCAGTATCTCTACATTCGCCGCAACCCGCGCGGGCGGCACCATGAACGCTGGCGGCACACGCATGGCTGCGGCCGCTTCTTCAACGCGGTGCGCGATACGGTGAGCGACCGGTTCGAAACGACTTACAAGGCCGGGGAACCCGCCAAGTGAGCGGCTATCGGCTTGAACAAGGCGGGCGGATCGACCGGACGCAGCAGCTCATTTTCCGGTTCGACGGCGAGGCGTTCCGCGGGTTCGCCGGCGATACGCTGGCCTCTGCACTGGTGGCGAGCGGGCAGATGCTGTTCGGCCGCTCGTTCAAGTATCACCGGCCGCGTGGGCTGCTGGCAACCGGGGTGGAAGAACCGAACGCGCTCGTAACGGTTGATCGCGGGCCGGGCCGGATCACGCCGAACCTGCGCGCGCCTTCGGTGGCATTGCACGATGGACTGAGCGCGCAGAGCCAGAACCGCTATCCTTCACTGCGCACCGATTTCGGCGTGATCAACGATGTTCTGGGGGCGCTGTTTCCGGCGGGCTTCTACAACAAGACCTTCATGTGGCCGCGCTCGGCGTGGGAGAAGCTCTACGAACCGGTAATCCGGCGGCTGGCGGGTCTGGGCGAAAGCCCCACGGCCCCCGATCCCGATCATTACGGCGCGACCTATGCACACTGCGAAGTGCTGGTTATCGGTGCCGGCCCGGCCGGGATCGCAGCGGCCTTGGCAGCGGCGGAAACCGGCGGCCGGGTGATCCTGATCGACGAGCAGGAAGAACCCGGCGGCGGCGCGCTCGCCGATCCGGCGCAGTGGGATTGGCTCGCGGATAGTCTCGCCAAGCTGGCGGTGGCTGGGGTCACCGTGCTGGGCCGCACTACCGCGATCGGCCATTACCATCAGAACTTCGTCGTCGCGGTGGAGCGACTGACCGACCATCTGGCGCCCGCCGAGGCGCAAGGCCCGCGCGAAAAGCTGTGGCGCATCCGGGCCGGCGAAGTGGTGCTGGCGCAGGGCGCGATCGAGCGCCCGCTGGTGTTCGATGGCAACGATGTGCCCGGCGTTATGCTGGCGAGCGCCGGCAAGACGCTGGCGCTGCGTTTTGGCGTGGCGGCGGGGCGCGCAGTGGCGGTGATGGCCAGCCATGACAGCGGCTGGCACGATGCGCTGGCGATGGCACAGGCCGGCGTGAAGATCACGGCGATTGTGGATGCCCGCCCGGCAGTCTCGCCCGCGCTGCAAGCGGCGGCGGCGGCGGTCGGCATAGCGGTCCATCTGGATCACAGCATCATCGGGGTGAGCGGCCGGCTTGCAGTAAGCTCCATCACCATCTGCGGCAGCAACGGCGGTCAGCAGCGCACGCTGGCCTGCGATGCAGTGATGATGGCGGGCGGCTGGACCCCAACCGTGCATCTGTGGAGCCATGCCCGCGGCACGCTGAAGTGGGATGCCGCCTGGGGCGCCTATCTGCCCGACACCACGGTCGAAAACCTGCGCGCCGTCGGCGGCTGCGCCGGCGCATGGAACTATGGCGAAGGACTGGTGGTCGCTGCCCTCCCATCGCCCAAGCCGCTGCGCAAGCAGAAGGCCTTCGTCGATTTCCAGAACGACGTGAAGGCCCGCGACATTGCCCTGGCGGTGCAGGAGGGCTTCCGCTCGATCGAACATATCAAGCGCTACACCACCAACGGCATGGCCACCGATCAGGGCAAGACCAGCAACCTCAATGGGCTGCAGATCGCCTCGGAAACACTGGCCCGCCCCGTCACCGCCATCGGCCTGACCACGTTCCGGCCGCCCTATACCCCGCAG
>CANGQZ010000001.1 GCA_947455865.1 Sphingomonadaceae bacterium | reverse complement strand
GTGAATCTGCCCGGTGCGGGCAAAGCAGCCATCGCCGTCGGCAAGAATCTCGTCCAGCCCGGGTGTGGCAAGCGAAGCTTCGACTGCGGCCAAAGTGGGATAAATCAGTTCGCCCACACAGTCATAGTAAGGATCCGTGCCGTCGATGCCCAGCACGGCATCGTTCTGCAGGTAGACCGCCATCGGGTCCCAGAACACGCTGTCTTCCATGGCCCGTGCGGCATGAAGACGCCAGCGCCGCACAAAGCCGACGAACGACAGCGCGGGCAGCCGGGCTTCGGCATAAATGATCTTGAACATGGTGCACCTCTCCGCATCGCAGTCTGACCGCTTTCGCCGGCGAATGCCAGCGGTTGGCGCAGAACATTCGAACGATTAGATTGCTGCGGCCGGGTGGGCCGGACCCGTTAGCGACCGAACACCAGCAGAAGCGCCCCCGCCATGTGCTTGTACATGCCATAACCGGTGTTGGTGACCAGATAGCCTTCGCCGATTGCCACCCCCGGGCCACTGATCGCGCCGCCTGCCGCCGTCTTGCCGGTGATCGTGCTGACTTGCTGTAGTGTGTCGAAGCTCCAGATCACTTTGCCGTTCGCCGCATCGTAGGCTTGCAGCAATCCATCCAGCCGGCCGGCGATCACCACGCCGGGCAGCGCGGTAACCGCGGCTGAAATACCGGGATCGCAATAGTCCCGGCCACCGCAGTCACGCGGCTGCGCCAGAGCGCGCCACAGCACCCGCCCCGTCGCAGCATCGAGCGCATGGAGGCCGGCACCGCGCAGCGCGGGATCATAAATCCGGCCATCGCCGGTATCGGCCATATCGTTGATCCCGACGAACACATGCTGGCCCTCGGCGGCCATGCCGAAATGCACCCCGCCCTGCGTACCGCCGTGACCGAGCCGAACCTGCCAGAGGATCTGGCCGGTGACCGGATCGAGCCCAAAGACCAGCCCGGACTTCTGCCCTGCCACCAGCACATCGCCATATTCTGCCGTTGGCACCAGCAGTACCGATGCCGCCACGTCATAGTCGGGGCCGTGTTCCGCCGGGCAATTGCCGTTATCGATCATGCACCCGACGTTCCACGCATCGCCGGTGGTCAACTGCGTCACCCACCGCCGCGCGCCAGATGCCGCGTCGACAGCAAAGACCGCGTCTGAATTGCCGTCGGCCGGCGAGGAGAAATTCTCGCCCGAGCCGAAATAAAGCGCACCGCGTCCAGCATCCCACGACGGGCTGTTCCAGACCGGCGCGCCGGACGGGCCCAGCACTTGCGCGCCGCTGGTGGTGGTGCCGTGCGGCGCAGGCGCACCGGGAACGGTGCGAGCCCGCCACAACTGCGCTCCGCTCGCTGGATCGAGCGCCAGAACCGAGCCCTGGAACGTGCAGCAGGCATATTTGGGATCGCCGGCCGAGACCACTTCCAGCGAGGAGACTGGAACGAACAAGCGGCCACTGGCCAACGTGGGCGTACCGGTGATCGTCACCGAAGGATGATCATCAGCCTTGATAGACCACAGCAGCCGCCCGGTCGCCGCGTCAGCCGCGTGGACCCGGCCGAGCAAGTCGCCGAAATAGAGCCGCCGCTGGTCCGGATCGAGCACGATAGCCGTGCGCACTTCGGCGCTGACCCGCGTCCGCCATTTCAGGCAGCCGCTGGCCAGTTCGAAAGCATACACAGTGCCGTCCTGACTGCCGACGAACAGCGTGCCCCAGCCGATTGCCGGCTGCGAGCGAGCCCTGACGCTGGCCGGGAAGGCGAAGGCCCATTTCAGTTTGAGCGCGGCAACGTCTGCGCCGGAGAGTCCGGCAGCATCGGCGGAAACAAAGCGCCGGTTGTCGTGCCCCCAGCCCGCGCGGGCGGGCGGCTGGGCGTGCGCAAAATCGATCAAAGCCGATTTGCACGCCGCGGGCGCGGCGGGCGGATGGTAATCGGCGAGGCTGGTGCGAGTAAGATACTCGGCGACAAGCCCGCGTTCGGACGACGCTAGCATCGCCCCCTGCTGCTTCATCACCCCGTCGTTCAACGCGGCAAGCACAGCATCGGGCGCCATCATCGCCAGAAAATGGGGCGACGGGGCCTTGGCTACCGTGCCTTCGTGGCACATCGCACAGTGCTGGGCATAAATGGCGCGGCCCGGATGGGTTGCGGGATCGATGGTGGTGCCGATGTGGGCATTCATCGATTCGTGCGATTTGGCATGGGGCGGCGGTGCCCCGTCCGCCGTGCCCGAGAGCGCCGCACCCGGCGTGAGCGCGAGCACCAGCAACGCCCCGACGGCAGCCCCAAAACGTCCGAACATCATCTCTCCCTTGGCACGCTAGGGGCCGGTCAGTCCGGCGACCCGAAAGCGCCCTCGCGCTGCAACCGGTCTGTATCGGCCGCATCGAAGCCCAGTTCGCGCAGCAACGCGTCCTTGTCTGCATCCTGCCGCCACATCCACGGCAGCACCGGCTCCGTTCCGGAATAGCGCGGCGCGGCGCCGGGCTGGGTGATGCCGCCAACTTCCAGAAAGTTCTTCCGAGCCTGGTTGTGGGGATGATCTGGCGCCTGCGTCATCGGCAAGACCGGTGCGAAACACACATCTTCATCGCCGAGCAGGGCCAACCAGTGATCCTGCGAATGGCTCAGGAAGCACGCACGGAACTTGGCGCGCATCGCGTCCCAACGGGAACGGTCGTATTGCTCGGCAAAGTCCGGGTCCTCTGCCAACTCCAGCAGTTCGATCAACCGCGCGAAGAACTTGGCCTCGATTGCGCCGATTGCGACATAGGTGCCGTCCGCCGTCGGGTAAGTGTCGTAGAAGGGGGCCCCGCCGTCGAGCAGGCCGGTACCGCGTCCGCCCTCCCACCAGCCGTTGCTGACCAGACTCCAGATGCCCGCCATTAGGGTCGAGGCTCCATCGACCATCGCGCAATCGACCACCCGGCCCGGCGCGCCGCGCCGTACCGCCAGCAGCGCCGAGACCATGCCAAAGGCCAGCATCAGCCCGCCGCCCGCATAATCGCCGATCAGATTCAGCGGCGGCACCGGCGCCCCGTCGCGCGGACCAATGGCATCGAGCGCGCCGGTGAGCGCGATATAGTTGATGTCGTGTCCGGGGACGTCAGCCAATGGACCGTCCTGCCCCCAACCTGTCATCCGCCCGTAAACCAGCCCGGGATTGATCGTCAGCAGCGCCTCCGGGCCAAGCCCCAGCCGTTCCATCACGCCCGGACGAAACCCCTCGATCAGGCCGCCGACCGATGCCACCAACCGCTGCACGATCTCGATCCCTGCCGGAGACTTGAGATCGAGCGAAATCGTCCGCCTCGAGCGCAGCAGGATATCACGGCCACCATCGATCGGGACGCCGCCCTGCAGGCCGCCGGCCCGATCGATCCGGATAACCTCGGCACCGTGATCTGCGAGCATCATGCCGCAGAACGGACCCGGACCGATCCCCGCTATCTCGATGATGCGGATGCCGGCCAGCGGCAGAGCAAGGGACATAGGCCGCTACGTCGCTCTGTGTCGAATTCAGCCGACGACCGCCAGCGGTTCGCTCATGCGCTGCCACGATTGCACTTCGGGCAGCACCTTCTCGGCGAACAGCCGCACGCTGCTCTCGGCGTCTGCCGGGTTCATCCCGCCGTAGCTGATCTGGACGGTCAGGTCGAAATCGCCGATTGCCTTGCGCCGCGCGTCCAGCTTGTCGAGGATCTGCTGCGGCGTGCCCCAGGTGTTGATGTCGACGAAGGCATTGCCCGCCACTTCCATGCCAAGGTCCTTGAGGATTTCCGCGTTGTTCGCGTAATCGCCATAGCCCTTCATGTTCTTGAAGTGGTCGTTGGCCATTTCGTAGTGTTCCATGACCGTGATGTAGTAGTTCGACATGTGCTTGCGGGCCAGCGCCTCGGCCCTCTCCGCGCTTTCGTCACAGGCCATGAAGTCCACGCAGATCGGCGGCTTCGGCGCGACGCCGTGGTGCTGCAGGTAAAGCTCGCGATAGGATTCGAAGTGCGGCGCCATCTGGTCCCACGGCTTCTGGGCGAAGCTCATCATCCGCGCGCCCAGCTTGGCGCAAACCGGCACCGAATCCGATGACATCGCCACCGAGAAGAACCGGTCGCGGAAGCTTTCGAGCGGACGCGGGCGCACTTCGGTGCGGACCTGCTTGAAGTGCTTGGTTTCCCACTCGCACACGCCGGTTTCAAGGCCGCTCATCACACATTCGGCCGCCTCGTCGAAGCGGTCGCGCGCTTCGTTCATGTCGATCCCGAAGGTATCGTATTCGCGGCGCGCCAGCCCGCGGCCGATGCCGAACATCGCCCGCCCGTTGCTGAGATAGTCGAGCACGATCATCCGCTCGACAATGCGCATCGGGTTCTCATGCCAGGGCAGGATCACCGCGCCGGTCATCAGCTTGATCCGGTTGGTCTTGGCCGCCATGTACGAGAGGAACTGGATGTTGTCGGGCGACATCGCATAGTTCGAAAAGTGATGCTCAACCGCGCCCAGCGTATCGAAGCCCAGCGGTTCGGCCAGGCTGCACAGGTGAATGTCGCGGTCCCAAGCTTCACGATCAGTGGTCTGATCCATGAAGTTCTGGAAAACCATCAGCAGACCAACTTCCATTGCTCTCTCCTGTTTGTCCGGGGGCGAAGCGGGCGCAGCCCGACTCAATTCCCCTCTCATTTTCGACACAGTCACTTATTTGCTTTTGACTAGCAAGTATTTTATCAGCGACCATTGCCTGACCGCACTCCACTCGAATCCTAGGCTGCCAGACGCTCCAGCGTGGTGTGGCGATAATGTTGCAGGACGGTGTGCAGATCAATCGCCGGCGGGTTCGCGAGCCATTGATAAACCAACCCAAAAATGAATGCGCTGAACTCCACGGCGAAGCACGCTGGATCGATTCCGGCACGCACGGTGCCTTCTTCGATGCCTTGCCGCAACCAGCGTTCGGTATCCCGCCGATAGGCCACATGATTGGCCGCCAGCCGGCGCCGGACCACTTCGTAACTGGTGATGGATTCGTACCACAAGATGTACATCGCCTTCATCTGGACGGTGTGGTTAAGCAGAAAATACTCGAGCGAATCTAGCGCCCCCTCCAGCGCTTCCAACCCGGTCTTTAGGCCAACGAACCGGCGCAGCTGCGCTGCCCAGCGCTCGTTGAAGTCACGCACCATGTGGCTGAACAGCGCCTCTTTGGAACCGAAGCGGTTGCTGGCGAGGCCGCGGCTATAACCGGCCCGTTCGCCGATTTCCTTCAACGTCGTATTGTGCGTGCCGCACTCGACGATCAGTTGCATCGCCGTTTCGAACATCCGCGCATCGGAAAGGGCAGTGCGTTCGGCCTGAGTGAGGCGCGGTTTCTCAGCAAGGCTGGCAGCGGTACGGGTGGCGCTCAATCTTGATCTCCGGTCCTAAATCCAGTCTCGACTACAAACGGCAAGTGGCCCTGGCCAACCAGTTCCCTGATCGCCTTCTTGTCGATCTTGCCCACACTGGTCTTGGGCAGCGTCGGCACGCAAGCCCAGAATTCCGGTATCATGAAACGGGCAAAATCGCGCAAAAGTTGGCTGCGCAGCGCCGGCAGGTCCGCAGTGTGGCCCTCTGCCAGCGCCAGCACCGCCAGCGGCCGCTCTTCCCAGCGCGGATCGGGCACGGCGACAACCGCCACTTCAACGATGCCAGGCGCGCGGATCAACGCGTTTTCCAGATCGACCGACGAAATCCATTCACCGCCCGACTTGATCAGATCCTTGGTCCGGTCGGTGATCTGTACATAGCCCCGCTCATCGATCGAACCGACATCGCCGGTCTGCAGCCAGCCATCGGCGGTCAGCGGCGAATCTTCGGGGCGCTCGCGGTAGTATCCGCCCGCCACCCACGGCCCGCGCAGCTGGAGATGGCCAACCGCCGCTCCGTCTTCGGGCAACCGCTGCCCGGTATCGTCCACGATCCGCACTTCCATGCCCGCCACCGGCCGGCCGCTTTTCGCGCGCCAGCGCACGACTTCGGCCCCTTGCGCATCGCGCGGCGGGATCGACAGCACGCACAGCGGGCTGGTTTCGGTCATGCCCCAGCCCTGTATCACGTCCACGCCCCAGGCCGCCTTGACCCGCTCGATCAGCGCCGGCGCGACCGCCGATCCGCCGACAATGATCGCGCGGAAGCAGCTGAGATCAAGCGGGGTGCGGGCGTGCGCCTGCAGCAGATCGTTGAGGATGGTCGGCACCGCTGCCGTCAGGGTCGGCCGGCCCAGCGCGATCGCCTTGGTCAACCGGTCGGGCTGGAGATAGCGTCCCGGCAGGATCATGTCGCTGCCAGCAAGCCAGCCGGAAAAGGGCATGCCCCAGGCATTGGCATGAAACATCGCCGGCACCATCAGAATGCAGTCGCGCTCTGAAATGGCAAATGCATCGGCCATCATCGAGGCCATGCTGTGCAGGAAGATCGAGCGGTGCGTATAGACGACGCCTTTGGGCGCGCCGGTGGTTCCCGAAGTGTAACACATCGCCGCCGCGTCGGTTTCGGCAACCTGCGGCCACTGCGCCAGCGGTTCGTGCCCGTCCAGCAGCGCCTCATAAGCGTGGATCTGTCCGGAAAATCCGGGAATCGGCCCGGCCGGCGGGCCATAGACTATAAGATGCTCAATCCCGGCAAGTTGCGGCAGGATCGGCGTCAGCAGCGGGAGCAGGTCGGCATCGACGAACAGGGCGCGGTCACCGCCATGCCCGATGATGTAGACCAGTTGCTCGGCGGCCAAGCGCACGTTGAGTGTATGCAACACATAGCCCATAGCGGGCACCGCCAGATAGGCCTCGAGATGCTCGGTCGTGTTCCAGCAGAACGTGCCGACACGGTCGCCGTGATTAAGCCCCAGCGCCGCCAGCGCCGCAGCAAGCCGCCGCGCGCGCGCGGCAATCTCGGCATATGAGCATGCCGTGAGGGTGTCGCCGTCGAAATGCGATACGCAGCTTCGGGGAAACAGCCGCTCGCCGCGGGCGAAGATCATCTGGGTCGATAGCGGCTGGTCCATCATCGTGCCGAGCATCAGCTTGTCCTCCGCGCGACGATCTCTGCCGCTTCCTGGAGCAGGTTGGGCACGTCATGCTCCAAGCCGCGCGCGTAAGGAGTGTCCTGCTTGCCCTGCCGATGGAGAATGTAGGCCCCTTCGACAATTGCCGCCAGCCGCCAAGCCATGAAGGCCATGTAATAATCAAGCTCGTCATGATCGAAGCCGGTCAGCCGCGACCACTCATCCGCCAGCCGCTGCGGGGCGATCATGCCCGCCCGGTTGGACAGCGCCTGCACCACCGGAAACCCCAGCGGCCGGTCCGGGTTGCGGCGCCAGAAGAAGAGGCACAGCCCGACATCGATCAACGGATCGCCGATGGTCGCCATTTCCCAATCGAGAATGGCGCGCAATTCGGGCCGGTCGCGCGCGACAAGGCAGTTATCGAGATGGAAATCGCAATGGATCACGCTGGCCCGGGCAGTCTTCGGCCGGTTTTCGCGCAGCCACCCAGCAAGCTCACCAAGAAGCGGCAACTCGCGCACCTTGCTCTGCTCGCGCACACTCACCCAGCGATCGATCTGGCGTTCGACAAACGTTTCGGGCCGCCCGAAATCAGCCGGCAGGATTTCCTGCCAGTCGACCGCATGAACCGCGGCCAGACCGCGCATCATTTCCAGCCCGAGCTGATCGATCGTGTCCGTGGTCGCGGGGTAAGTCGCGGGCAGTTCCGTGCTCAGGGCAACCCCGTCGATCCACCCGGTGACAGCGAACGGCTGCCCGAGCACCGACACGTCGTCGCACCACGCGATCGCGCGCGGCACCGGTGCGCGGCCTGCCAGTGCCTTGATCACGCGATATTCGCGCGCGATCCCCGCCGCCGCCTTGTCGGACACGACGTGAACCGGCGGATGCCGCAGCACGAACCGGCCTTGCCGTGTTTCGATCAGCCGCGTGACGTTGGAATTGCCGCCTGACAACGGCGCGCCAAGCCGGACATCCTCAAGCCCTGCGGCATCCTGCAACCATTCTGCAAAGCGCCCGTTGGCGTTCACAGATTGCACATCAGGCCCCCGTCCGTGAAGATCACCGAGCCGGTCATGTAAGTCGCGCCGGAGACCCACCAGCAGACATCGGCGATTTCTTCAGCGGTGCCCATCCGCCGCAGCGGAATTTTGGCAACGATGCTGGCGCGGGCGCGCTCGGAAACACCGGCCGTCATCTCGGTCGCCACAAAGCCGGGGATGACCATGTTGACCCGTATCTGCTGCTTGGCCAGTTCGGTCGCCAACACTTGCGTCAAGCCAGCAAGGCCCGCTTTCGAAGCGCCATAGCAACTGTCACCGGGAAAGCCGCGAAAGCCGACCACCGCGCCGATATTCACGATCGTGCTGCCAGCCCCCATGTGCGGCAATATTGCGCGGACCGCGTGGAGCGGCCCCGAAAGATTGGTGGCGAGCGATGCCTCCCAGTCTGCCACGGCCAAGGCATCAACCTTGCCTCCCCGGTGCAGACCGGCGTTGTTGACCAGGACGTCAATCCCGCCCCACCGCTCGCTCACCGTCGCGGCGATACGCTGCAGGTCCTCTGCTGAGGTCACGTCGGCGGCAAGGCCGAACGTGTCCCCGCCAATCTCCGCCGCGGCGTCCGTCACCGCCGGGCTGCGGGCGACCAGACACACCCGGTCACCCTGACTGGCCGCACGGGCGGCTATCGCGCGGCCAAGGCCGCGCGATGCCCCCGTAACAATCCAGCGGCGGGTCGACGCGGCCATGGGGTCGTTTGTCGTCGTCGCCATTGTTACCCCGATCAGAAGTTCTGCGTGATCGCCACACCCCACGAACGCGGCTGGCGCGGCGCAGCATAGCTCCACACGCCCTGAACGTCATAGCCGATCGTCCAGCCGTCTTCGTCGATCAGGTTCTTGCCGAACACGCTGATCATGGTCTTGTTGATCTTGTAGCTGATCGAGGCATCCAGCAGATACTGGCTGCCGTTGCGCAGGTTCGGGTTGTTCAGGAACGTCAGCTCGTGCTCGCCCAGGAAGTGCAGTTCCGAGTTGAGGTAGACCGTACCGGGGCCGACCTCATGATCGTAGGCGATGCCGACATCGTAAGTCCACTTCGGCGCGCGGCGGATCTTGAGGAAGGTCGCATCCACCGGCGTGCCGGTGCTGTAGATGTCGCCGAAGAAGTTCTTGTACTTGGCATCGAGGTAGCCAATGTTGCCGCGCAGCGTCAGCCCTTCGGCCACCCGCGCGGTCAGATCGACTTCGAACCCCTTCAGATCGGCCTTCGAGGCGTTGATCGTCCGGTTTTCGCGGCCGGTGGAGGTGCCGGGGGCCGGCACGTCGAGATCCTGCTGCTGATCCTTGTACTTCATCAAGTAGACGGCCGCGTTCAGCCGCACCCTGTTGTTGAGGAATTGGGACTTGAAGCCGACCTCGTAGTTGTCGAGCGTTTCGGGGTTGTAGGGGATCGAAGCCGCGCTGAGCGTGGCCGGCCGGCCATTGAAGCCGCCGCCGCGATACCCGCGTGACCACAGCGCATAGCCCATCACGTCGTCGGTGAAGTTGTAGCTCAGGCTCACCTTGGGCGTGAACTTGGACCAGCTCTTTTCGACCGGCTTGGTCATCACGATGCTGCCGCCTTCAAGGCTCGGCGGGACCGACGCAACCGGGTCGGCCTCGACCAGCGTATCGTAGATGTAAATCGTCCCGTCGTTGACGAACGAGGTCTTCTTGTCGTGGGTGTAGCGGCCGCCGACCGTCAGCTTGAGCTTGTCGGTGATCTTGTAGTCACCCTCGAAGAACGCGGCATAGGATTTGGTGGTCTGGGTCACGTCCTGCGCACTAGTGATCAGCGGTCCGAATGCGGTGAAGCCGATGTAGTTCTTCAGGTTGATCGTGTACTTCGAATCCCACGCATAGCCGCCAACCACGAAAGTCAGCGGGCCGGAACCGCCCTTGGAGAGCCGGACCTCGTTGGTGATCTGGCGCCAACGGGCCGGACGGTCGGTGTGGTAAAGCGTCTCGGGGGTGCTGTCGAAATCCTGATTGATGGATTCGTCGGTACGCAGCCAGCCGAAGATGTATTGCAGCTGGTAGTCGCTGCCGAGATCATACTTGAACTTGCCGGTCGCCATGTCGAGCTTGAAGCGGGCGCTCTTGTTTATCGGGGCATTGCCCGCGCTGACATAGCGGTCCCCGGTGATCGGCACGCCCGGCGAGGGCGAGCAATAGCCATAGCCCGAACAGAACAGGTCGGTCGGCTTGGTCAGCGCCGAAAGCTGCGGCGGGTCCTGCCGGGTCAGCTGGTGATCGTAGCTGACGCTGACTTCGAGGTCCGGCGTCGGCGTCAGCAGCAGCTGCGCGCCGATCGAGCGGAAGTCCGATTTCTGGCCCGGCTGGTGCTGGGTGATGTTGTAGATATAACCGTCGGTGCTGTTGTACGCGCCGCTGACTTTCAGCGCGACGTTCTTGGCGAGGCCGAAGCTGACCACGCCCTGCAGGTCGAACGTGTCGAAGCTGCTGTAAGTGCCGCGCACCTTGCCGGTCAGTTCCTGGGTCGGGCGCGAACGGGCGATATTGATCACGCCGCCGGTGGCGTTGCGGCCGAAGGTGGTGCCTTGCGGCCCCCGCAGCACTTCGACCCGGTCAACGTCGATCGCCTTCAGGAGGCTGCCCGAGCTCTGGCCGAGATAGATATCGTCGATCACCACGCCGACCGCCGGATCGACCGACTTTTCGACGTCAGCCACGCCGACGCCGCGGATGTAGATCGCGGCGACGCCGCCGGGGCCCTGCTGGGTATCGTCGATCACCACGTTGGGCGACGAATTGGCGAAGTCGCGCACGTCCGAATCGAAGCGCCGGGCGAGTTCGCCGGTGCTGAGCGCGCTGATCGAGGCAGAGACGGTCTGCAGGTTTTCCGTCCGCTTACGGGCGGTAACGACGATCGCTTCCAGCCCCTCGTCGGAAGCGGTGGTCGCATCGGTGGCTTCGGCCTGCGCTTGCGTGGCCAGCATGGCCGCTGCCGAAACCGAGGCAACCAGCAGGGCTCGCACGAATTTTGCTGAAATATCCGACATAGCTCTCCCCTTCCCACGTGCGTTACGCCGTGGATGATTATTGCGTGGTGCGCTTGGCTGCCTGACCGCTCGTCCCCATCCCGCACACCGCTGGCGGTGGCTTTGACGGGCGCAGCATGGCCAACCGAGGCGACGCACATTTGCTATCTTACTTGCTCGGGGCTAGCAAGTGGATTTGCAGATGCATCCGCAGTGCCAGACTTAATATGTTAAATATCATATATTTAAAATTATGCTGCGCGCTCGCAGAGCTGCAGCAATCGATTCCGGGCACCGCCGACTCACATTTTTGCTTGTCTCAAACTAGTGTTTGTGGTGCTTTGCGCGCCTAACAATATAAGTCCTGGCAGGAGAGTTCTGATGGCCCAACGAATGGCAGGCAAAGTCGCGCTCATTTCTGGCGGCGCGAGCGGGCTCGGCGAAGCGCAGGCCATCGTTTATGCCCGCGAAGGCGCGAGCGTGATGATCGGAGATCTGCAGGAAGAGCTTGGTCACAAGGTCGTCGCCGGGATCCTCACGGCCGGCGGCAAGGCCGCTTTCACCCGGCTCGACGTGACCGATCTGGCCAGCTGGCACAGCGCAGTCGCGCTCACCGTGGCGACGTTCGGCAGCCTCACCACGCTCGTCAACAATGCCGGCATCTTTCATCCGGGCGGGATCGAAACCGAATCCGAAGCCGGCTGGGCGCGGATGGTCGCGGTCAATCAAACCGGCGTCTTCTACGGCATGAAGGCCGCCGTTCCCGAATTGCTCAAATCGGGTAACGCTGCGATCGTCAACATCTCGTCGCTCTACGGCCTCATCGGCAGCGCAGATGCGATCAGCTATCACGCCTCGAAGGCGGCGGTCCGGGTGATGAGCAAGGGCGCCGCGCTCGAATTTGCCAAACGCGGCATTCGCGTGAACACGATCTTCCCCGGCCAGATCCGCACCCCGATCCTCGGCGATATCACGCCCGAACAGGATGCGGCGATCAAGGCGTCAATCCCGATGGGTCAGGTTGGCGATCCGATGGATATCGCCAATGGCTCGCTGTATCTGGCGTCGGACGAGGCCCGCTATGTCACCGGCGCCGAATTGTGGATCGACGGCGGCTGGTACGCCGGCAGCTGAAGATCGTGGAGCATATTTGATGGTATGGAATTTTTCGACCGAGCCTGAATTTCAGGAGAAGCTTGACTGGATGCGCGAATTTGTCGCCGCCGAGATCGAGCCGATGGACCTGGTGTTCCGCGATCCGGGCGCTCCGTTCGATCCGCGCTCGCCTGCGCGCAAGGTGATGCGCCCGCTGCAACAGATCGTGCAGGCCAAGGGCCTGTGGGCCTGCCACCTCGGCCCGGAACTGGGCGGGCAAGGCTACGGCCAGCTCCACCTTGGCCTGATGAACGAGATCCTCGGGCGCAGCCGGTTTGCCCCGACCGTGTTCGGCACGCAGGCGCCCGACACCGGCAATGCCGAAATCCTCGCCCGCTTCGGCACCGACGCTCAGAAGGCGCGCTATCTGAAGCCCTTGCTCGATGGCGAGATTGTCTCGTGCTTCTCGATGACCGAACCGCAGGCCGGCGCCGATCCAGGCGAGTTCACCTGCGCCGCCCGGATTGAGGGCGGAAACTTCGTGATCAATGGCGAAAAGTGGTTCGCCAGCCATGCCGACATGGCTGAATTCCTGATCGTGATGTGCATCACCGATCCCGATGTGGCGGTGCACGAAGGCTCGACCACGATAATCGTGCCGCGCGATACGCCCGGGCTCAACATCATCCGCAACACTGCGGTTGGCCCGAAGGACGTGATCGGCAGTGGGGTTCACGGCTATCTCCGCTTCGAAGATTGCCGGGTGCCGCTTGAAAACGCGCTCGGCGTGATCGGCGAGGGCTTCAAGGTCGCCCAGTCGCGACTCGGCGGCGGCCGCATCCATCACGCGATGCGCACCGTCGGCATGCTCAACAAGGCGTTCGACATGATGTGCGAGCGTGCGGTCTCGCGCGTGACCAAGGGCGAGCGTCTGGCCGATAAGCAGATGGTCCAGGAAAGGATCGCTGACAGCTACACCCAGATCACCCAGTTCCGCCTCCACGTGCTCTATGCCGCGTGGCTGCTGGATGAGGACAAGGCCTATACCCGCCGCGTCCGCCGCGAGATTTCGGCGGTCAAGGCGGCGATGCCCGGTGTGCTCAAGGACGTGGTCTACCGCGCGCTGCACATTCACGGCTCGCTCGGCATGTCGAACGAGACCCCGCTGATGGACATGTGGCAATACGTGCCGGAAATGGGCATCGTCGATGGCCCGACCGAGGTACACAAGGTCGGCGTCGCCAAGGACGTGCTGCGCAATGTCGCGCCCTCGCCCGATGTGTTCCCGACCTATTTCGTCCCGACCCGCCGTGCCGAGGCAGAAAAGAAGTTTGCCCAATACCTCGGACAGGAGCCTGCCGCATGAGCATGACCCCCGAACAACGTCTCGATTGGCTTGAAACCCGTTTCGCCCTGATCGACCTGACCAGCGACTATTGCCTCGGCTTCGACAAGCGCGACTACGATCGCTTCATGGGTATCTGGTGGGACGATGCGGTGTGGGAAGTTGGCCCGCCGTTCGGCAACTTCGTCGGCCGCGACGGGATTTCTGCCGCGCTGGAAACCATCCTGTGGCCGGCATGGGCAATGTCGACCCATTACAACACCAACTTGCGCGTTGCTTCCGAAGGGCCGGATATGGCGCACGGGGTGTCCGATGTCTATTGTATCGGCAACACCAGCGACGGCCAGTCGCAGACCGTGGCGGCGACCTATACCGATCGCTTCGAACGGCGCAGCGGTGAGTGGAAAATCGCCGTGCGCAAGGTCACGATGCATCACTTCAGCCCGCTAGTCGGGATCACGCTCAGCCCGCCGCTATAAAGCGGGCGAACACAGGGAGAGGCGGATGGCGCGGTTCGATTGCGGCGAAGGCCGCACGCTTTATTACGAACACCATCCCGGTGCCGGCACACCGGTGGTGCTGATCCACGGCTGGGCGATGTCGAGTCGGATCTGGGCCGGCACGATCGAGGCGCTGCTGGCCGACGGCCACGAGGTGATCGCGGTCGATCTGCGCGGCTGTGGTCAGTCCGACCGCGACTTTGCAGATTTCTCGATTTCAGCGCTTGGCGCAGACGTTGCCGCCATCGTCCGCGCCGCAGCGACGCGCCCGGCTGTGCTCAACGGCTGGTCGCTGGGCGGCGCGGTTGCGGCCGAGGCGGCTCGCCTGCTGGGCGACCGCGCGGCAGGGCTGGTGCTAACGTGCGGCGCATCGCCGCGGTTCACGCAGACCGAAGATTTCCCGTGGGGCGGCACCGCCGAAGGCCTTGCCGCCAGCGCGGCCGCGCTGGCGGCAGACCGGGCCGGTTTCTTCCGCGCGCTCGCCGGAATGGTCTGCGTGCGCGAGGTCAGCCCTGCCACGGTGGACTGGATGTGGGACGCCTTCATTAACAGCGGGCCGGGGGTGATCCGCTCGCTGCTCGATCTGGCCGAGCTTGACCAGCGTGCGCTGCTTGGTGCGCTGGCCGTACCGGTGCTCTCGCTGGTAGGCAGCGCTGACGCGGTGCTTGATCCGCAAGTGGGGATCGAGGCCGCAAAGTATGCCCGAGATGGCACTGCGGTGGTCTTCGAAGGGTGTGGCCACGCCCCCTTCCTCGAAGATGCACCGGCCTATCAGGCCGCGCTCCGCGATTTTCTCGCACAGCTCTGATCCTCACCTTAACTCCGTCCAGCACAGGACCAAGCACCGCCATGACCGCACTCGATCCCCTGTTCGTCCCGTTCGAATGCAAATCGCTCAAGCTGACCAACCGCTTCATGATGGCACCGATGTCGCGCTATTTCTCGCCGGGCGGGATCGTCACCGATGCCGTGGCCGATTACTATCGCCGCCGGATCGAAGGCGGCGCGGGCTGTGTGATCACAGAGGGCGTGGCGATTGATCGCCCCGGCGCAGTGGCCGCTGATACGATCCCGGGCTTCTGTGGCGAAGAAGGCCTCGCCGCGTGGGCGCGCCTGGCTGATCAGGTCCACGGCGCCGGCGGCGCGGTCATCCCGCAGTTGTGGCACGTCGGCGGCTGTGCCGATTTCAACTATCCCGATTCGCCCCATCCGCCGCTGGAAAGCCCGTCCGGTCTGGTCGGGCCGGGGGTTGAGGGCGGCAAGCCGATGACGGTGGCGGACATCGAGGCGGTCATTGCCTCTTTCGTGCGTGCCGCACTCGATGCACAGCGCCTCGGCTTCGATGCGATCGAGCTTCACGGGGCGCATGGCTATCTGTTCGATCAGTTCTTCTGGGAAGTGACCAACCAGCGCACCGATGCCTATGGCGGCCCGGACATTGCCCAACGCGTCCGCTTCGCCGCCGAAGTGGTCGCCGCCATCCGCGCGGCGGTCGGCCCCGATTACGCGATCGTCTTCCGCATCTCGCAGTGGAAGGTCTATCAATATGACGCGAAGATCGCGCGCAACCCACAGGAGATGGAGCGCTGGCTGGCGCCGCTGGCCGCTGCGGGAGTGGATATCTTCCACTGTTCCGACCGGCGCTTCTGGGAGCCGGCCTTCCCCGATGACGGTGATTACAACCTGGCCGGATGGGCCAAGAAGATCACCGGGCGGCCGACCATCACTGTCGGCTCGGTGGGGCTCGACCGCGAACTGATGGAAGACTTCGTCGCCGGTCAATCGCGCCCGACGCTGCAATCGCTGGACGAAATGGCGCGGCGGTTCGATCGGGGGGACTTCGATCTGGTCGCTGTGGGCCGTGCCTTGCTGGCCGATCCCAACTGGTTGCGCAAGGTGCAAGCCGGCGCAGTCGATGAGTTGCTGCCCTATTCGCGCGAGACGATGAACGAGCTGTACTGAAGCGGCCTATACCGCAGTGCTGAACCGCTGCGGCGATCCGGCGCGATAGGGATCGAACACCGCCGCGATGCTCCGCGCATAGGGCAGGCCATCGGGCAGGATGCGCAGGCGCTCGCCGATCATCTCGATCAACCCGCGCTCCCCGAACGGGGTCAGATCGGGCAGCATCCGCCGCAGCCGGTCCTCGCCCACGGATGCCTGATGGTGGCATAGCAACTGCTCGATGATCGCGCCGGTTTCGCGGTCAGCGGCGCTGCGCAGCACGCCGCAGGCGCCGGTCAGGCGCTCCTGCGAGAGCATCATCCGGTGACCCCGGCGGCGCGCAGCAATTGCGTGCCGGCCGCGATCAGGGCCTCGGGCTGGACCCGGCCAATCGCAGCCTGCAGGTGGGGCGCGAACGTTTGCACGCCCAAGCTGGCGCGGGTGATGCCGATGCAGCGGATCACCGTGCCCCAGTCCGCTGTGAGCGTGCGGGGATCGAGTTCGACCGACAGCACCGGCTGGTACAGCGGCAGCTGCAGAGTCAGCGTATCGACCAGCCGAACGAAATCGAGCGGGGCGAGCGCGTTGGGGCTGCCACCGCCGAACGCGATCCGCCGCACCCGCACGCCCGGATCCAGCCGCGCACCGACCAGCGCAATCTCTCGGCTGAGCGCATCGAGATAGCTGCTCAGCCGCTCGCCCTTGTTGGTGCGGCTGGTGTTGCAACCGCAGTACCAGCAGATTTCCGCGCAGAACGGGATGTGGAGGTAGAGCGAAACATCGCCACTGGCCTGCCGCAGGCCCCGATCAAGCTCGGCCGCGCCCACCTCGGGAGTAAACTCCGCCGCAGTGGGGAAGCTGGTGTAGCGCGGCACTGGACAGACCGGCGGACGAACGCGTTGACGGTAAAGGCACGACTTACTCCCTGTTGCGGACAGGGCGTCATTATTGCGAACATTTCGCATTTGCAATAATTTTTGCGATTCATTCGCATTAGCATGGCGTCATACGGTGTCGCGGGCGCGCATCGGACCGGCACTGCATCGCTGGAGTTCGTTTTCCGTACTGACAGCGGGGTGCGGACCCGACCGTCGGCGGCGGGTTTAGTCGACCGCTATCCCCGATACTTCGCCGATCAGCTTCATCCATGCCGGATCGCAGATCGTCGCCCGGTCATAATACTCAATCACTGTGGCCCGGGCCGGTGCACGTAAATGTTCAAACCGCGCAGGTTCTTGGCACACTTCGGCAAGCTGACGGGCCATCACCTCGCCATCGAAGAAATCGACCAGCAGGCCATTCTCGCCGTGCCGGATCGCATCGCGCACCGGCGCTGTGTCCGAACCTACCACGACCGCCTCGCACGCCATCGCTTCGAGCAGCGACCATGACAGCACGAACGGATATGTCAGATAGACATGCGCGGCGGTATTCGAGAACACCCGGTGCAATTGCTGGTGCGGCAGCGGCGGGAGGATGTGGATACGGCTCATGTCGAGCTTGCCATCCAGTTCCTTGAGCAATGTCTGCAGCCAGGTGCCCCCGCCCGGCGGCGGCAAGCCATATGTCCCCGGATCGTCGGCGCCGATCATCAGGACATGCGCAGTCGGCGCGAGTTCCTGAAAGCGCGGCAGCATCCGCATGAAGACGTGCGCCCCGCGCAGCGGCTCGAACCGCCGGTTGGCGAAGCTGATGAAAGGGAAACTGCCATCGAAGGTGGTGCCATCGGCCAGCTTTAGGGCTTCGGGCGGGGTGCGCGCGATCGTGCCGGTTTCGATCCCTTCGAGGATCACCTGCACTTTGGTCTGGAAGCACGCCGGGATGCGGCTGGCCTGAAACGGGGTCGGCACCACGATCGCGCGCGCCTCGACGTAACTGAGCGCGAAATGCGCGTTCTGCGCGACGACCATGATCCGGCTATCGAGTTGGCGCGCCGGAAACTCGGGATCGAAGTTCGAATCCGCGCCTTCCGAGTGGTAGTAATATTCGCCCAACTGAATCTGCGGCACGCCGCGAAACACTTCGTTGAGGTAAAGCATTTCGCCCCAGCCGGGATGACCGATTATCAGATCGGGCGCGAACCCTTCAGCCTTCAGCTTTTCGGCTGCCTGCGCCGCGCCGCGCCCCATCAGCAAGGCCTGCTCGACCCGCTGAACCGGACGAAACGAGGGGCGGACTTCGGGCAGCCGGAAAGCGAACCGGCGATTGTCGAGCCCCTCGATATCGGTGCCGGTGGGCCCGTTGATCAGCGCCCCGCACCAGCCGTGAGCAAGGAGCGCCTTGGCGATGTGGGTAAAGCGGCCCGGCGCGCCGTTGTGGATGAACAGCACGGTTGGCACCGAAGGGTCCCACTGCACGGGCTGGTCAGGCTGCGCGGGCGTTTCCGGCCGAATCGGCAGAACCGGCCGCGCGGATTTGGAAGGCTTGGCGGGTTGGGGGCCCTGGGTGGGCCGGCGAGTTCTGGATTTGGGCATAGCGATTCGGGCCCTTACTACCGGTGGGCAGGTTACTCGAACTCTTGATTCCGTTCCGGACCAAACGCTGTCCAAATAACCAGGACGGCAATGGCTATGCCGGCCACCAGCGCGAGCGCGAAAGCGTAATCATCGCCGCGCTGTTCGGCGAGCCCCGCCTGAAACGGGCCGCACGCGGACGACAGCAGGTTACCCAGTTGATAGACCAACCCGGGAAACGTGGCGCGAATGGCCGGCGGCGAAAGCTCGTTGAGATAGGCGGGAACCATGCCCCACGCCCCCTGCACCGCGAACTGCATGGCAAACGCGCCCAGTGCCAGCGCCACCACACTGTGCGAAAATGCCCAGACCGGCAGCACCGGCACAGCCAGTAATGCCGCGCACATGATCGCGCGGCGCCGGCCCAGTCGCTCTGACAGCGAACCGAACAGCGAAGCCCCGCTGATCGCGCCGATGTTCATGAACACGGTCACGGCACCGGTCATCTGCGTGGTAAAGCCATGCTGTTTTTGCAGGAAGGTCGGATAGAGATCCTGCGTACCATGGCTGAACAGCGTAAACGCGGTCATCAGCACGATGAGGTAGAGCGCCAGTTGCCAATGCTGCGCAATTGCCACGAGCGGAATGATTTTGGACTCATGCTGGTGCGCGAGGAAAATCGGGCTTTCTTCCACCCTCATCCGGATAAACAGCACCAACAGCGCCGGGACGAGCCCGAGGAGGAACATCATCCGCCAGCCAAGCGCATCGAATAACAGAAAGTAAGCCAGACTGGCTAGGAGGAATCCGCTAGGGTAGCCAGACTGAAGCAGGCCTGAAACCGGCCCGCGCATCCGTGCCGGAATTGACTCCATGGCAAGGCTGGCACCCAGCCCCCATTCGCCGCCCATCGCAAAGCCGAACAGGGCCCGAATGAACAGCAGCTCGCCGAGATTGCGGGCGAAGCCCGAAAGGGCTGAAAACAACGAAAAGGCGAGGATCACCGCCATCAGCACCGGGCGGCGGCCAAACCGGTCACCCAGCCAGCCGAACACCAAGGCCCCGAGCGGCCGCGCCGCGAGTGTAAGGAACAGTGCCGCGGAGACCTCACTGACTTTGACATCGAAGCTGGAGCTGATCGCCTTCAACATGAACACGAGCAGGAAAAAATCGAACGCATCAAGCGTCCAGCCCAGATAGCTCGCCCAGATCACCCTGCGTTGCGCGCCGCTGAGTCCGGCATAATCTGTTCGCAACGACATCGATCCCCCTTCCGGTATTATCGCGCCGATCTTCAATGATCGGCTGCGAGCCCCGCAATACGCACCGATACGACACTTGCCCGGGCAATCCAGCCAAATTTCCTTGAGGACAATCGTGAGCCATTCCTTCCGGGCCGGATGCGATTCTGCTTTGTGTCATTCATTCGACATGACACCTTCCAGTGCGGTTTCACCCTGTTGGGGGAACGATACCGATGCACAACGTGCGCAACCGGATGGCAGGCAACAAGCGCGGCACCGCCGCCGATGCCGTGTTCGAACGCCGTCACGCAGCTGGCAAGTCGTCAGTTCCGCCAACGCCTAAACTTCCCGCGAAGCCAGCTCCTGCGCCATTCCTGCTCGGCCCCTCGGCGCCGCTGCCCGCCGAAGCGCTGTTGATCCAGCGTTCGCTCGCTGCGACCACTGCGCGCCCCGCCTTGCCCGGGATGACGCTGGCCCCGCCCGCACCGGATTCTGTGCCCGAGCCCTTGCCCGATCGCGCGGCACGGCGCCGGGCCGCGAAGGCTGCCCCCCGGCCCAAGCGCAAGGCGCAAAAGGCCGCCGGGGCAAAGCCGCCACCGCCGCGCCGACGCAAAACCACATCGACGCGGCTGGCCGATCCGCCCGAAGTCCAGAATGCACCTGATCACGCTGTCCAAGCCGACCGACCGCCCACCTCTCGTGCCCGCACCGCGTCGCCAAAAAACGCCGGACCTGAGAAGTCAGTCCGCCGCAGAAGTCCAGGGGCCGCGCAGCCGTCGCGCAAGGGTCGCCGGGCTACCAGCCCTTCCATCCGCGCAAAACCTATCGCCACTGCGCCCGCAGACGTTCCGGCCTTGGTCGACCAGATTGTGTCGGCCATCGCCGCTATACCGCCAGAGCCGGCGCTGGACCGCATGACTGCACAGGCCGAGGCCGGACCAAAGCAAGCCAAACGGCTGCAAATCGCTACTGCCGCTTCGCGGTCGACCGTATCAGAAAGTCCCGCCCAGCTTGAGCCACCGACCGAGGCACATGTGCCATTGCCCGAGCCGGGTTATGCCCCGCTGCCCCGATCGCGCGCGGTAACCCGCACCGGTGAAGGACTGGTCGGACGGGTGGCCGACGTTGCCGCCGACGGCCTGCACCGGGCCGAGAGCGTGATTTCGCCATCCGGAATGCCTGCCCGATGAGCGAAACCGCCGGCGAGAAAACCCTTGCTCCAACTCCCAAGCGCAAACAGGACGCCGCCCGCAAAGGCGATGTGCTGCGTTCCCGCGAGCTGGCGACGGCAGCGGCGATGCTGGCCGGCGTTGCCTGGCTCAAGCTGGCGGGACCGTGGATGCTATCGATCACCGTGACCGAACTGACCGGCGCGCTGACGTTCGGCCGGGGCGCGATTTTCGATTTTTCACCCGGCCGGCTGATGATCGCCGCCCTGATCGCGGTACTGCCGCCGGTGCTGGTGCTGGGCGCGGCAGTCTGCGCGGCGTCGCTGGCTTCGCAATTAGGCTTCGGCGAAGGCCGCTGGCTGGCGGCGAACCTGGCCCCCAAGCCCTCACGCCTCAACCCGCTGAGCGGGCTGAAACGGATGTTCGGCATGCAAGGCGTGATCGAACTGGGCAAGAGTTTGGCGAAGGCCGGGCTGCTGGGGGTGATCGCGGTCTATTGGGCGCGGAGCCATCTGGCCGGGCTGATCGAACTGGCGCGCGCGCCGCTCTCTGGCCAGTTGGCGGCGGGGTGGGAGGCGGTGACCTCGCTGCTGTTTGCGCTGACCGCCGGGCTGGTGGTGATTGCGCTGATCGACTTTCCGATCCAATTCGTCCGCCGCTTCCTGCGGCTCAAAATGAGCCATCAGGAAATGCGCGACGAGCACAAGGAAACCGAAGGCAGCCCCGAGAAAAAAGCGGCGATCCGCCAGCGCCAGCGCCAACTGGCGATGGGCGGCTTGCAGCGGGCGCTGCGCGAAGCGCAGTTCGTGATCACCAACCCCAGCCATTTCTCGGTCGCGCTGCTCTATGATCCGGCGCGCGCGGCGGCACCGATCGTGCTGGCCAAAGGCCGCGGCGAAAAGGCGCTGGCGATGCGCGAACTGGCGCGCGAACTGGAGGTGCCGTTGCTGGAATACCCGGCGCTGGCGCGCTCAGTCTATTTCACCACCCGCGAAAATCAGGTGATCCGCGAGGAACTCTATGCCTCGGTTGCAGGGGTGCTTGGCTTCGTGCTGGCACTAAAGCGCGGCGAACCGGCGGCGTTGCCGCAGATCCATGTGCCAATCGAGCTGCGCTACGATCCGGAAGGGCAGCCCGATCCGCAGGCAGGGCACTAATAGGCTGGCAGGTTGCGCGTTTGTCCGGCATTGGCGAGAGCATGGCTGCCATCCCCCCAACGCCCAGGGCGACGATCAGTCTGATCATCCCCGCCTTCAACGAAGAAGCCTATCTTCCCGGCTGCCTCGATGCAGTGATGGCCAACGTTGCGGGGCAGGCCCACGAAGTGATCGTGGTCGACAACAACAGCACCGACAGCACTATGCAAGTCATCTCGCGCTATCCGGGCGTTACCTATCTGTTCGAAGAGCAAAAGGGGATCACCCGCGCTCGCCAGCGTGGTCTGCTGGGCTCCACCGGCGACATTCTGGCCTTTGTCGACGCCGATACGCGCCCGCCACCGGGCTGGATCGAGCAGATCACCGAACAGTTTGCCGCCCGCGACGACCTTGCCTGCCTGTCGGGTCCGTACAGCTTCTATGACCTCGACGGGCTGCGCAATCTGGTCTCGAATGGGTGGTTCGTGGTGGCGCGGCCGCTTTCGGGGATCGCCGGTTCGATCGTGGTTGGCGGCAATTTCGCGATCCGCCGCACGGTGCTGGACAAGATGGGCGGTTTCGACAAGTCGATCGAATTCTATGGCGAGGATGTCGACATCGCCCGGCGCGCCGGGAAACACGGCAAAGTGCGGTTTTCACCCCGGCTGGTGATGCCGACATCGGGCCGGCGGATGCAGGAGCAGGGATTTCTGAAAATCGCCGGAATTTACTTCCTCAACTATTGTTCGATCATGTTTCGCGGCAAGCCAGCCACGAAGGGTTACAAGGACATCCGCTAAGCGGCAAAGCGCTTAAATCCGGCGCCCCAAGACCGTCCTGAAGGGCATGTCCACCTCTGCCACCGGAAGCTCAACCGCGAGCTCGATCCTGACCGCACTGAATGGCAGCAGCGGGATCGACTGGAATACGCTGGCGACCAACTTAGCCGCAGCACAGTTTGCCGCCAAGACCGACCGGCTGACGACCAAGGCGGGCACTCTCGACAAGCAGATTTCGGGGGCCAGCAACCTCAAGTCGGCGCTGCTCGCGCTTGACACCTCGCTGGGTGACCGGGTGCGCAGCGGCGACCTTTCGCCACACCCGGTTGCTCTCGAGCGCGCAGAGCGCAGCGTTCAAGATCGATGGGCTGACAATGAGCAGCCCTTCCAACACAGTCAACGAGGCGCTCCCCGGACTGAACCTGACACTGACCGCGACCAACACCGGCGCGCCGACCACGCTGGCGTTTGCCGACAATACCGCCGCGATCACCACCGCGATGCAGGACCTGACCGGAGCGCTCAACGAGATCGTCGCCCAGCTCAAGGCTGCAACCGATCCGGTGAGCGGCGATCTGGCCCGCGATGGCGGCGCGCTTGCGCTCAAGCGCGCGCTGGCGCAGTTGGCCGGCAGCATCGTTATGCCAAATGCCGCAACCGGTGCGCCGCGCACGCTGGCCGATCTTGGCCTTTCGACCCAGCGCGACGGCACCTTCCTGCTCGACGGGGCGCGGCTGGCGGCAACGCTGAAGGCCGATCCCAACGGGGCTGCAGCGATGTTCACCAACGGCATCCATGGGGTCTACAGCACGGTCGATGCGCTGTACCGCAAGGCCAGTGCGGCGTCCGATCCCGGCTCGCTCGCCGGCGGGATCGCTCGCTATACCAGCCAGAAAACCAAGGCTGCGAGCGATCTGGCCGATCTGGCCGACAAACAGGAGGCGCTGCGCCAGCAGTTCGTTGTGCGCTTCTCCGCCACCCAATCCGCGGTCAGCGCCTCAACCTCGACGCTGGACTTCCTCAAGAACCAGATCGCCGCGTGGAACAAGTCCGGCAATTGATGCCCAGGGAACCTGACCGATGACCATGCTTGCCCGCCGCACCCCCCAAGACACCTACCGCCGGGTGGAGTTCGACGCGCGCGTCAGCGGCGCCGATCCGATGCAATTGGTGGGGCTGTGCTATGAACACCTAATCGCGGCGCTGGGCTCTGCGCTCTATGCCCACGGCTGCGGGGATACGGCGGCCAAGAGCGCAGCCCTGACCCGCGGCGTGGCGGCGCTAACCGCGCTCCACCTTGGGGTGAAGGGCGATAACGGCATCGCGCCAGCGCTGCGCCTGTTCTACGAGGCAGCGCGGCGCTCGCTCCTCGATTGCGTGCTCGCGTTCGATCCGGCGCGCGTTAACCAGGTTCGGCAAGATTTCATCGAGATCTCCGCAACCCTGACGGTGCCCGCAGCGCCGAACTGAAAGCGCAAGTGCATCCGATTTGCCGGTTAATCGCCCGGGCACTGCTTGGGTTATCTTGGCCATAGCTATGGGATATTACGTGGTTAACGGGCAAATCGGCCTTTACCGCAATTGCATTCGCTTCGGAGACATCATCTATCCAAACTGGACGCGTCTCAGGTGTAACACCTACGCGCGATTCGGTAAGAATTTCTCCCATGAGCAGACGCAGCAACCTCCTCCTCGTTGACGGTGATTTTCGCCGTCGGGCCGCCATTTCGCACTGCCTTTCGGGCAGCGGGCTCCACGTCGAGCCATTCGAAGACAGCTCTGAGCTGTTTTCGCGCTGGCCGCGCGACGGGCTGCTGCTGGTGCATGACAGCACCAACGTGATCACCCTGCTGCTTGAGCACATGGGCCGCACCGGCGATTGGCTCCCGATCATCGCGTTCGCCGAAGCGCCAACCACCCGGCGCATTGTCGAGGCGGTGCTGCAGGGCGCCGTCGACTATCTGGTCTGGCCGTTCGACGAGCAGGAACTGGTCGACAGCATGAAAGTGGCGGAAGATCGCTCGCTCTCGGTCGCAGGGAGCAAGCTGCGCGAAGCGGTGGCGCGCAGCCGGGTCGAACGCCTGACTCGGCGCGAGCGCGAAGTGCTGGCCGGGGTGGCCGGGGGGCTCAGCAACCGCCTCATCGGCGAAAAGCTCAAGATCAGCCCGCGCACTGTAGAAATTCACCGCGCCAACATGCTCAACAAGATGGGCGCAAACCACACATCGGAAGCCATCCGCATCGCGATCGAGGCGGCGATTGTGAACTGAAGGTGTGGGTTGCCCGGTGGCGGCTGTGCGCCACGCCCGGCGTTAAGGTACCGCTTGGACAGGGCATTGACCCAAAGTATTGTTCTCGCATCGCTAATTGCGAAAATCAGGTACCCGCTTTTCCTATTGATGGTCTAGTTCAGCCGCAGTCCGTCGCGCGGGCGGGATTCGGGCACCATCGCGGCGCCGGGTGTCGTTTCTGACAGCGCCAGTGCCAGCGCCCCGATGAGTGCCAGCACCAGGCTATCGCCGCCGGCGGTGACTTCCTCGGCAGACCCCGGCAGGATGACCGAGGCGAGATGCTGACCGGCTGCGCCGCGCGATAGAAGATAGCCCGCCTCTCCGCCGAAAAGCGCAAGCACGGCGGATTCGCCAGCGCCAGCGGCGAGCAGAGCCTCGATCCGGGCTGGCTCCGGCACGGTCAGCCCGGCGATCTGACCGATCTGCGGCACCGAGGCGAGCAGCACCCGGATTTCGCGGATGCGTGCCGGCTCCTCGCCCGGAAATGCGCCGGCGCAAGCCAGCGCCAGCTCGGCGAGCTGGCGGCGCCATGCCACGTCGGACAGCGGGGCGTTGTCGCCCGCCTCTCCTGCTTGGTGATCCCGGTCGAATTGGTCCACTTTGGACTGCTCCTGTTGCATCGCAGCAAGCATTCGTTCGGCAAGGCGCGCTGTCAATCGCGGGAAACACCGCAGTTGGGGCAGGCGTATCACTTTGCGACGGCACCTGAACCGTTCGTGAAGGCAAAGTGAAAGCGCGCCGCCTTTTCCGAAACGTGCGACAGACGCTTCGGTTCCCACGAGGCATGCGGGGCAACGGTAGCGGTCAGGCCGCGGTGCGCGCCACTGCCTGTTGCTGTGCAGCAAACCATGGCGCAAGCCGGGCCAGCGCCGCCTCTACCAGCGGGGTCGAGACCGCGAAACTGAAGCGCATGAACCGGCCGCCATCAACCGGATCGAAATCGATCCCCGGCGCGGTGCAGACCCCGGTTTCGCGCAAGAGCCGCTCGCAGAAGGCGCGGCTGTCCGAAGTCAGGTGGCCGATATCGGCGTAAATGTAGAAGGCACCGTCGGGCGGAGCAACGCGGCTAAGCCCAAGCGCAGGCAGCGCTTCCAGCAGAAGCGCGCGGTTGGCGGCATAGGTGGCAAGGTTGTCATCGAGCTCGGCGGTGCAATCGAACGCCACGAGGCCGGCGCGTTGGGCGATCACCGGCGGCGTCAGGAACAAGCTGCCCATCCGCGCCCGCGCCGGATCAATCAGCGCTTCCGGCAGCACCACCCAGCCGAGCCGCCAGCCGGGCATACTGAAATACTTGGAAAAACTGTTGACCACCAGCGCATCAGGCAAGTGCTGCAGCATCGAGCCAGCCGGCGCGCCGAAGCTGAGGCGGTGGTAAATTTCGTCCGAGACCACCTTGATCCCGCGTGCCCGGCATACATTGGCGATGGCCGCCAGTTCGGCATCGGGTATGATCGTTCCGGTGGGGTTGGCCGGGCTGGCAATGATCAGCCCATCTGGCGCAGGATCGAGCGCGGCCATTGCGGCGGCGGTGATCTGGAAGCGTTCTTCCGGACCGCAGGCCAGCTCGACCGGTTCGAGGTAAAGCGAACGCAGGGTGTTGCGATAAGCAACATAGCCGGGCCGGGCCAACGCCACCCGCGCGCCCGGTGCGAAAAGGCATTGCAGCGCGAGGACCAGCCCGGGCGACGCACCGCACGTCAGCAGCACTTGTTCGCGCCCGACCATGACCCCGTATGCCTCGGCATAGTGGCGCGCGATCCGCTCCTTGAGCGCGTTGCTTTCCCAGTAGCCCATGGGATCGGTATCGAGCACGTGGTGCGCCTCGGCGATGGCAGCGGCCGGCGCGCCGGTGGAAGGCTGGCCGAATTCCATGTGGATCACATCGAGCCCGGCGGCAGCGAGGTCATGCGACAGGCGGCTTAGCGCGATGGAGTGATATGGAGAGACGGCAGCGATCATCGCCGCCGTGCTAGGCGCAGCTTGCGAACGCGACAAGCCGGTCGCGGCGATCGGGTGATAACAATCGATTGCAAAATCTACTCACGCGCGGCATCTGTCACCGCGGGACAGGCAATGCTAGGCACGAGGACATGAGCGAACCTCTGATAGGCGCGATCGAAGCGGGCGGGACCAAGTTCGTCCTTGCGCTGGCCCGGCAGGACGGCACGATCCTGCGGCGCGAGCGGGTGGAAACCCGCACCGCCGCAGAAACGCTGCCCGAAGTGGCCGCGTTCTTCCGGGCTGCCGCAGCTATCCATGGGCCGATCGGCGGGTTCGGCGTAGGCAGCTTCGGCCCGCTCGACATCGATCCCACATCGCCAACCTATGGCACGATCACCACCACCCCGAAACCGGGTTGGTCCGGCGCACGCTTTGCCGAGGCGCTGGGCGAATTCGCTGTGCCGCTGATGGTCGATACCGACGTCAACGCCGCCGCATTGGGCGAATGTCTGGCTGGCGCAGGCAGAGGCTGCCGCACGCTGGCTTATACCACCGTCGGCACCGGGATCGGCACCGGCGTGGTGCAGGCGGGTCGGCCGCTCGCCGGATTCAGCCATTACGAGAGCGGACACTTGCGCGTGCCCCGCGATCCGGCGTGCGATTCCTTTGCAGGTTCGTGCCCCTATCACGGCGATTGCCTGGAAGGGCTGGCGTGTGGTCCGGCAATCAAGGCACGGTTCGGGCGGGGTCTTGACGAGATGGTCGATCCGGCCGCAGCGGTGGAACTGATTGCGGGCTATCTGGCCGATCTGGCAATGACCTTGATCCTGCTTCACGCGCCCGACCGGCTGGCGTTTGGCGGCGGGGTGATGAAGGCGCCGGGGATGCTGGAAGCGTTACGCCGGATTACGGAAATGCGCCTCGCAGGCTATGTCGTCCACCCCCGGCTCGATCCCGGGCTGGCCAGCTATATCGTCGGCCCGATGCTGGGTGACGATGCCGGGATCACCGGAGCGGTGGAACTTGGCCGACAGGCCATTGCACAAGCCGCATCTGCGCCGTAAGTCTTTGATCGGCAATAGGGGTGCCAGCGCGGAACGACACTTTCTGCGCGGGTAGCCCGGTGCCCGATCCGGATTAATGGGTATGCACCGCATGGCATCAGATACCGCCGAGAAACCCCACCGCATCCGCAACATCTCGGAACTGGCCAAGCTGGCGGGGGTTTCGGCAGGAACAGTATCGCGCGCGCTGGCGGGCAAGGACCTCGTCAACCGCGAGACGCGCGAGCGGATTCAGGCGCTGGCCCGCGAACATGGCTTTCGCCCCAACCAGATGGCCAGCCGGCTGCGCACCGGCCAGACCGGAGTGATCGGCGTGGTCATCCCGTTGGGCCACGAGCAGAAGCAGCATATTTCCGACCCGTTCTTCATGACCTTGCTGGGCCATCTCGCCGACGAGCTGACCGAGGGCGGCTATGAACTGATGCTGAGCCGGGTGATCCCGGCGCAGAAAGTGGACTGGTTGGAGCGGATCGTCGATTCGGGGATGCTCGACGGCGTGCTGATGATCGGCCAATCGAACCAAATCGAGACGATCGAACGGATCGCCGAGATTTACCGCCCGCTGGTGGTGTGGGGCACCTGGCGCGAGGGCCAGAAACACTGCGTGGTCGGCACCGACAGCTTTGCCGGCGGACGGCTCGCCGCCCGGCACCTGATCGCGCGCGGCTGCCGCCGTCTCGCCTTCTTTGGCGACACGCGCGGGCTGGAGATCGAGCAGCGGCTGGACGGCGCGCGCGCGGAAGCGGCCGAAAGCGGCACCGGCGCGGTGATCGAGGCTTATCCCACCCACCTCTCGGCGCAGGAAATGAGCGACCAGATCGCCTCTGACCTGACCCAGATGGACCCGGCAGTGGACGGTATTTTCGCCGCTTCGGACGTGATCGCGATGGCGACGCTGCGGCTGCTGCACGAAACCGGGCGAAAGGTGCCGGGCGATATCGCGCTGGTCGGGTTCGACGACCTGCCGCTCGCCACGCAGACCGTGCCGCAACTCACGACCATTCATCAGGACATCGCCGGAGGGGCACGAGCGATGGTCGCCAGCCTGATGCGGCGGATCGCCGGAGAAGATGTGCCCTCCACGGTGATGGCTCCCGAACTGATCGTCCGCGAAAGCGCCTGAATCGCTTGACTCGGTGGGGATCGTTCCTGCTTTCATGGTGTTGAAGCGAGGGGTTGGCGGCCGTGCCGATCTCGCACCGGGAGATCATCATGAAGCACCGCACACTGGGCCAAGGACTGGACGTTTCGGCGATCGGGATCGGCTGCATGCCGATGATCCGCGATGGCAACATCAATTACGGCGTGGCCAACGACGATGTCTCCACACGCACCATCCATGAAGCGATCGATCTTGGGGTGACCTTTTTCGATACCGCTGAAATGTATGGACCGTTTCGCAACGAGGAACTGGTCGGCGCTGCGATCAAGGGCCGGCGCGAGGGGCTGATCATCGCCACCAAGTTCGCGATGCGCTGGAACGGCGACGAGATGGCTGGGCTGGATGGCAGCCCCGAGAATGCCCGCCGCGCGTGCGAGGGATCGCTGAAGCGGCTGGGGATCGAGACGATCGACCTGTTTTACCAGCACCGGGTCGATCCCGCGGTGCCGATCGAGGAGACGGTGGGCGGGATGGCCGAACTGGTGAAAGAAGGCAAAGTGCGCTTCCTTGGCCTGTCCGAAGCCGCCGCCGGCACGATCCGCCGTGCCGCCGCGGTCCATCCGATCGCCGCGCTGCAGAGCGAATATTCGATTTGGGAGCGGGGGGTGGAGGAGGATATCCTGCCGACCTGCCGCGAACTGGGGATCGGCTTCGTGCCCTATAGCCCGCTGGGGCGCGGGTTTCTGGCCGGGGCCGTACGCAGCCTCGCCGAATTGCCCGCGAACGACTATCGCCACCATGACCCGCGTTATTCGGCGGAGAACATGCCCAAGAATCTCGCGATCGTTGATGCAATCACTGGGGTGGCGCAGCAGCACGGCGTTTCCAACGCCCAGGTCGCGCTGGCGTGGCTGCTGGCGCAGGGCGATGACATCGTGCCGATCCCTGGCGTCAAGCGCGGCGAGACTTTACGCGACAGCGTGAAGGCGCCCGAGGTGACGCTGAGCGCCAAGGATCTTGCCGTAATCGATGCCGCCGCGCCGAGCGGAGCGGCCGCTGGCCTGCGTTATGCCGAAGCGTGGATGGCGACAGTGCGGATTTAGAGCAATCAGGCGAGCCGCACCGCATCCCCAGCAAACTTCAGCCGGAACACCGGTGCCGACGTGCCCCCGAACTGCGCGCGCAGCAGTTCGGGGTGCGCGGCAAGATTGCGGCCTGCCATCCCCCAGTAATCGACGAAGCTCCACACTTCGTCTTCGCCGGTGAGGCACCAGGAATAGGACTGGGCCGGTTCGGCCGCCGGGTTGGCGGCAACAAGGCCTGAGCCGTTGAGCGGCCGCCACGGCCCGCGCAAACTGTGAGACACCAGGCCATAAAGCCCGTTGGGCCCGGCGGGGGTGCCGGGTGCAAACGTGTGGGTCTGAGTCGACCAGAACAGGTAATATTGCCCATCGCGCCAATGGAGCTGGGCACGTTCGAGCTCGTTGTTAACGCCAACCGCATCAACCAGCGGGTCTTCGAGCGCCCAACCTTCGTCGCCGCGAGTGGCAAGGCCGACTATGCCGTTGTGGGCATTGTCGCTCCAGCCGGCGCTGGCGGTGAACACCAGATGATCCCGCCCGGTAGCGGGATCGCGGAAGTAGAACGGGTCGCGAAACGCCTTCAAGGCGCCGGGGGCGGGTTCGGTCTGATCGGCGGCGACCTGATAGCGCGCGCCATCGGCGATGACGAGTTCGGCGGGCTCGCTCCAGCCGGTGATGCCTTCGGCGGTGACGCGGCCATGAGCGGCGAACAGACGCTGTTCGAACGTCAGGGCGGGTTCGCCGCGTCGACCGGCGGCGGTGTAGTACAGCGTGACGGCTCCGCCCTCGCCCAGCACCGCCGAGCCGGCCCATTCGCGTGAGCCGGGGCTCATCCCATCGGGCAAGGCATTGCCGTGATCGCGCCAATCGCCAGCGGCGCCGCGCGATAGCAGGCGGATGCGCGCGAAGCCGTGACGGGTGACCGGATCGGGAAACTGCGGTGCGCTGAGGAAAAACCAGTAGCAGCGCCCATCGACCACGGCGGTGCGACCATCGGAATGCGCGAGCGGCCAACAATCCCACAAGTCCAGACCCGGGACCAGCGGGCTAACGTCTGCCGCGCCGATGCGGGGAATCGCCCGGTCCGGCCCAACCGGGCCAAAGCTGGTGGGCCGCCAACTGCCGGTCAGCGCGGGACGCTCATCATGCAATGGTTTGTTATCAGTCGTAGAATTCGACATTGCTGTAAATCTATCCCGTGGTTCGAATGTGTCAGGCGGCGGCGGGGAGCGGCGGCGAGGTGTGGCCGGGGCGACCTTCGCGTACCCACAGCACCGAGGCGGCTGCCACCAGCAGGCAAGCGCCGCACAGCGTCAGCATGTTGCGCGGATCGCCGCCGAGCAGGTTTTCGTAAACACCGAGTCCGAACGAAACCGGACCGAGATCGACGTTGGCCATTACCACCCCGAACAGCAGCATCGGGATCACGATCATCATGTTGAAGATGCCCATGTAGACCCCGGTGCGCTCGGACGGGATGGCGTTGCTGAGGATCGCATAGGGGTTGCCCATGATGCTGCCCCAGGCGAGGCCGATCCCGGTAACGGGAATGAACAGGAGCGCCTTCTCCGTCACATGCGGCAGCGCGATGATCCCGATCCCGCCTGCAGCGAGGCACAGTGCGTGCAGCGGCCCGGGGCCGAAACGGCGCACCAGCGGCATCAGCGCGAAGGCAGCGCCGAAGGCAACCAGATTGTAGAAGGCGGCCATCTCACCATTGGTCAGCACCGCCGAGTGAAACCCCGAACTGTGCGGATCGGCGGTGCCATAGACTTGCCGGGCGACGACATAGACCACGTAAGTCCAATAGCCCCACATCCCGAACCACTGAAACAGGCTCATCATCCCGAGCTTGCGCATCGCCACCGGCATGTCGCGGATCGCCGCGACGATTTCAAACAGCGCGGCGCCGAAGCCTTTTGGCGCGGCTGCAATCCGGGCCTGTTCGGCCGGCGACAGTGGCAATTCAGGCACGCGGATGACCGACCAGACAATCGTGACGAAGGACAGCACCGCGCCAGCCCAGAACACCGTTCGTACCGTGTAGGGAATTCCGTGGGGATCGACCCAGTCCTGATTCATCCCGAACGCCACGAGGAGCGAGGGTGTGACGAACGCCAGCATCTGGGCGAGCCCGGTAAACGCGCTCTGGGTGAGGAACCCCGCCTGCCGCTGGTCTGGATTGAGCCGGTCCGACACATACGCGCGGTAGGGCTCCATCGTGATGTTGTTACCGGCATCAAGCAGCCACAGCACCGACACGGCCATGACGAGCGAGGCGGATAGCGGCATCAGGAATAAGCCCAGCGCGCAGAGGACCGCGCCGAACAGGAAATAGGGGGTGCGCCGGCCCCACTTGCCGCCGGTACGATCTGAGAACGCGCCAATCAGCGGCTGGATGATCAGCCCGGTCACCGGCCCGGCCAGCTGCAGCAGCGGCAGCTGCGCTTCGTTCGCACCGAGGTATGAATAGATCGGCGCCATGTTGCCTTGCTGAAGCCCGAAGCTGAACTGCAGCCCAAGGAACCCGAGATTCATCTCAAGGATACGCCAAGGCGAGAGCACTGGACGGGCCAGTGTGCGTATTTCGGGCGCGGGCGGGGTCAATTCCATGGCTTCGCTCTCCCCGGTGCGCTTCTGGCTGTGGCTCTCGGCACCGGCATCTGCCGATGACACAAATGCTGGCCGATGACAACAATCGATTGCATAATCGTCACATGCGCGGGATTCCGCCATTTGGCTGGGGATTGTAACAGGAGTGACACTGATACGTCACGTCTGCGCAACTTCGTTTCGGTAATGCCGCACTGCAACATTGCAGGAATTTGCTTATGATGTTCGACGCACAAGGCCTGATGGAAGGCTTCGTCGAAAACGGCAAGAACGGTACCGATGGCGGCAAGCCGAGCTATCCCGAATGGCTCGATCTGCCCGAACCGCGCGGGTTCCGGCCCAAGCGCAAGTATCGCACCGTGTGGATTTCCGACATTCACCTTGGCACCCCCGGCTGCAACGCCGGGATGCTGGTCGATTTCCTTCGCTCGATCGAGTGCGAGACGCTGTACCTCGTCGGCGACATTGTTGACGGCTGGCGGCTCAAGAAGGGCTGGTACTGGCCCGACGCCCATAACGAAGTGGTCCGCCGGATCCTCAAGATGGCGCACCGCGGCACCAGGGTAGTGTTCGTAGCGGGCAATCACGACGAAGTGCTGCGTGACTATGCCGGGCTAACCTTCGGCGGGGTCGAACTGGTGCTTGAAGCCGAACACGTCACAGCAGACGGGCGCAAGCTGCTCGTCATGCATGGCGACGCCTTCGATGGCGTTGTGCTTTACGCCAAGTGGCTCGCGTTCCTGGGTGACAAGGCCTATTCGCTGATGCTGCGGCTGAACATCGTGCTCAATCGCATCCGCCGCAAGTTCCACATGCCATACTGGTCGCTGTCGAACTACCTCAAGAAGCGCGTCAAGAACGCGGTGCAGTTCGTCTGCAACTTCGAGGAAGCTGTGGCGCAAGAGGCTGTTTCGCGCGGGGCTGACGGGATTGTCTGCGGCCATATCCACTGCGCCGAGATCCGCCAGATCGGGCCGGTTACTTATTATAACGATGGGGACTGGGTCGAAAGCTGCAGCGCTCTTGTCGAAGAAGCCGACGGCGCGATGCACATCGTCGACTGGGCCGCTGAAACCCGCGCCGCCAATACCAGCCTCGCCGCGCTTGAAAGCGCCCTCGCCTGATTGGCAACGCCCGTTAGGCGGCGCCCGGCCCGGCACAAGGATGCAAGCTGTGACCGAACTGACCAAGATCGACACCCGCAATGCCACTCCGCGGCTCAAGGTGGCGCTGGCCACCGATGCCTGGTTTCCGCAGGTCAACGGCGTGGTGCGAACGCTGGCCGCGACCGTCGCCGAGCTTGACCGGCGCGGCTACGAAGTCGAACTGATCACCCCGCAGCGCTTCACCACGCTGCCGATGCCCGGCTACAGCCAGATCCGCCTCGCGCTGGCGCCCCGCTTCACCGCGCGGCGGCTGCTCGATGCGTTCGAGCCCGATATTGTCCACATCGCCACCGAAGGCCCGATCGGCTGGTCCGCGCGCGGCTGGTGCAAGGCGCGCGGCGTGCCGTTTACCAGCGCCTTCCACACGCGCTTCCCCGATTACCTCGCGGTCCGGACCGGCTTCGATGCCGAGTATTTCTGGCCGCTGATGCGCCGCTTCCATGGGCCGAGCCGCGCGGTGTTGGTCTCCACCCCCAGCCTCGCCTTCGAGCTGAACGGGCGCGGGATTACCCAAACGATGCCGTGGGGTCGGGGGATCGACGGCTGGGTCTTTCGCCCTGATGGCGAACGGCTGGCCGCGATGGCGGACTTGCCGCGGCCGATCCTGCTCAACGTTGGCCGGGTGGCGCCTGAAAAGAACCTTGAGGCATTCCTGTCTGCCGACGTGCCGGGCACCAAAGTGGTCGTTGGCGACGGCCCAGCGCTGGAGTCACTGAAGGCCCGTTTCCCCAAGGCGGTGTTTCTTGGCGCGCTGGCCGGCGAGGAACTCGCCAGCGCCTATCGTGCGGCCGATTTGTTCGTGTTTCCAAGCCGTACCGATACCTTCGGGCTGGTGCTGATCGAGGCGCTCGCCTGCGGCTTGCCAGTGGCGGCCTATCCGGTCCACGGCCCGCTCGACATCCTCGGGCGCGACGGACGCGGCGGGTTCGAGCGGATGCCGGCGACCTTCGCCGCACTCGACGATGATCTCGCAACGGCGATCAGCAAGGCGCTGCTGGTCGATCGGATGGCCGCCGCGGTCTATGGTGCGCGCTTCACCTGGGAAAAGGCGACCGATCAGTTCCTCGCCGCGCTCGACCGGGCGGTGGCCGAACACTATGCGGAACGGCTGGTCCCAGCCTGAGCGCGGTGGCCCACTCTAAAGGCTGACCGACCCCAGGAATTCAAGCAGCGCCGCAGTCGCCTCCGCCGGCCGTTCCTGCTGTATCCAGTGGCCCGCGCCGGGAACGATCCGCTCCAACCGAAGGTCGTCGCACAGCCCGCGCTGATCCTCGACACAGCCGGGGAACATCGTCAGCACGATTTCCTTGTCGCCGGCGAAGAACCCGGCCGGCTGGCGTACCCGCTGATCGCCATAAGCGCGCGCCTGCGCCTCGTTGGCGTCCCAGTTGCGATACCAGTTGATCGGTCCGTGGAAGCCACCGGCGACAAAAGCGGCAGTGTAGACGTCCAGTTCGGCGTCGGTCATGAAGCTCAGCGGACCGGCCGGCGGCGGGGTAAGGCCCTTCAGCAGCGGATCGTCGATCGGCCGGTGGCAAGTCCAGTCATCCTTCGGCGCATCGCCCGAGAGCGAGAAGTAGACCCGCTTCAGTGCATCGCGGTGATCGGCCTCCAGCTCTGCCTCACCCGGGCCCACCTGCTGGAAATAGCGCATGTAATAGAAGCGGTTGGGATAGGCGTGGTCAAACCACTCATTGGCCGTGATCGATGCCGCCTGCCGGTGCGGCACGCTGAACGAGAACGCGGCTGCCACCTGTTCGGGAAAGCGCAGGGCGCAGCGCCATGCCACCGGCGAGCCCCAATCGTGCCCGACCGAGACCCACCGTTCACGCCCGAGCCCGCGCGCGATCGCCGCCATGTCGTCGGCATGGGCATCGATCGAATAGAGCGCTGGGTCCTCAGGCTTGGCGCTGGAACCATAACCGCGCATGTCGGGTGCTGCCACGGTATAGCCTGCCGCCGCCAGCGGATCGATTTGATGGCGGTACGAAAAGCCGAGCTCGGGCCAGCCGTGCATCAGGATGACAAGCGGTCCGTTGCCTTCCACCACTGCCGAGATCGGCCCGGCGGCCCCCATGAATTCCTTACGGCTCTGAGCACGCCAGATCATAGCCCTACAACTCCCTCACCCAATGCAATCAGCCGCGAATCGATCAGCGCGGCCGTGCGGTGATGCACCACCGCCTGATACTCTGGCACGTGAAACATCGTCGCAATCAGCGAAACATCCGGATACTGGACGATCAGGCAGTCGTCCCACACCTCGTCTCCCGGGCAAACGACGTGACTGGCAGCCTGTCCGGCAAACAGGATCGTGCCGCCGCGCGCGAACACCATTGGCGTGGCGACTGGGGCATAGCGCTCATAGTAGGCTTGACGGCCGGTGCATGGCGGCAAGGTGCTGCCGTCCTCATACAACGCGGTCTCGCGAAACCGCAGCAGGTTCAGCATTGTCACTTGCTTGCCGGGGGGCAGCGCTTGCGCCAGTCGCGCGACCGCCTCCGGCGCGATCGTTACGGTATGCATCAGATTCTCCCATCGATCGTGACGACTATCTTCGCCATTTGCCGGCGAGCATAGCCGCCCTGCCGCTACCCTGCGAGCCATTGACGGGATCAGTCTGTATAACATTTGGATATACGCAGCATAATCAATCGATGGTCCAGACCATCTCGGTTGCGCGCGATATTGGCAGCCGGGATAGAGGTACCAGACAATGATCGAATTGCACTACGTGGCCACCGCCAATGGACTCAAGGTGGCGATCATGCTGCTTGAATGCGGGCTTGAGTACCGGGTGATCAATTACGACCTGTTCGGCGGCGATCACCTGACTCCCGAGTTTCGCGCCATCAATCCCAACCACAAGCTGCCGGCGATTGTCGATCTGGCCCCAATGGATAGCAATGCACCACTGTCGGTATTCGAGAGCGGGGCGATCCTGCTTTACCTAGCCGAAAAGACCGGGCGTTTCCTGCCCGCCGAACCGCGGGCCAAGGCTGCGGCGCAGATGTGGCTGTTTTGGCAGATGGCCGGCCTTGGCCCGATGCACGGACAAGCGCACCACTTCCTGCGGTATGCCCCCGCCGGGCAGGACTATCCTACGGTCCGCTATCGCAACGAGGCCCGCCGCCTGCTCGACGTGCTCGATTTCCGGCTAGGGGAGGCGCGCTATCTGGCGGGTGAGGACTATTCGATTGCCGACATGGCCGCATGGCCGTGGGTTGGCGGGGCGGCGCTAATAGGGATCGACATCGCCGAATTCCCGGCGATCGCGCGGTGGCACGCCGAAGTTGCTGCGAGGCCTGCCGTGGCAGCAGCGTTGGCAAGCAAGGAAACCGGGGTCCCGCCCGAATACATGCAGGCACGGGCCCAACTGAGCGACGAGCAATGGTCCAACACCTTCGGGGAACGGATGCTGGCCGCAGCGCGCGCGCACCGGGCCTAGATTCCCGGCGCGATGACCACCTGAAAGTCCGCTGCACCGGCCCGCAGCTTTTTTACTTCGCCATATTCAGGCGAATCCCAAAAGCCCTGCGCCGCTTCGGCTGAGGGAAATTCGAGCAGGCCGACCGTGGCAAACGGCCATTCCCCTTCGAGCACCACCGGCGGTGCGGCACGGGCAACCAGCCGGCCACCGTGCGCCGCAATCACCGGCTGCACCGCCGTCACATAGTCGGCAAATGGAGCCGGATCGCTGACCCGGGCATAGACGATCAAGTATGCAGCCATCGCGCGTTGCTCCTTCCGCGCAAGGCTAACCGGCCGCCGCTTTTCAAGCCAACCGCGCGCACAAAAAATCTGCGGAAAGCTCGGGAACGCGCCTTCCGCCGGAGGGGGGGAACTGGGGTGCGACCGGGGGAAGGCCGCAACCCGCGTGGATCAGAGTTCGAACTTGGCGCTTAGCGAAACCGTGCGGCCGTTGATCGAGCGCGCCCGGACAATACCGTTGGCGGGGATCGCGCCTTCTTCGGCTTCGGTATAGCCTTCCACGTTGAACAGGTTGTTGGCGTTGACCGAAACCTGCAGGCGATCCATCGGGCGGACACTGAGGAAGGCGCCCACCGTGGTGAAGGCCGGCAGCTTGAGCTGGTTGCTGTCCTGCGTGTAACTTGAAGTCGTCCCAATAACGCTGGCGCCGACGGTGAACAGGTCGGTCGAATAGCTCGGCGTGATCTTGTAGGTCAGTTCGGCCTGGCGGCGCGGACGATTGCCGACGACGGTCGGATCGAGCGAGGCAAGAATCTTCGCCTTGGTCAGAGTGCCGCTGGCGGCCAGGCTGAACCCACCGATCCGGTAATTGCCCTCAAGCTCAAGGCCATAGGCACGGTAGGTGTTCTGGGTCGAGCGCTGGGTGGTCGCCTCGTAGTTCTGCTCTTCAGTGCGCGCCCAGAAGCCAGTCGCATAAAGCGCCAACCCGCCGCTCTGGTACTTCGCCCCGATCTCGGCCTGACGAACAAAGTCGATCGGCCGGGCCCCTGCGCTGAGCGCACCGGTGGTGGGGTTGGTGTTGGGGCTGAAAAGGAAGCGATCGGCATTGGCCCGGCCGCCGCGGCTGTAACGGGCGAACACCGCCAGCGCATCGCTGAGCCGGTAGTTCAGGCCGGCCGAGTACGACCAGTAGTGATAGTTGTAGTTGACCGGACGCTGCGCATTGAGCGGCATCGTCGTAACCTGGGTTTCCGGCACCGAGATCGAACCGTTGCCATCGACATCGAAGGTGCCCAGCGGCCCGTCGCCGGCGATATAGCCGCGCACCTGACCGGCATCGTAGCGAACGCTGCCATCGAGCGTCAGCTTGCCGCTGTTCCAGCTGAGCTGGGCATAGGGCGCGTTTGTATCGTAATCGAGCTTGTAAGTGCGGCGGCAGCAGTTCCCGAAGAACGAGGCGCCATATGCCACCAGACCGCTATCAGTCTGCAGAGTCCCCTCGGAATCGCGCACGTCGATCAGTGCGGCATTATCGCCCTTGGCTTCGAGCAGGTACGAGGACCAGGTCCAGTCGATATCGATCGTCTGGCGCGACTTGTAGAAGCCCACGGTAAGGTCAAGTTTGCCCCCGCCGAGGTCAGCGGCGTGGCTGATGCGCAGATCATTGGTGACGTTGTCGAGGCTGTTGAGCTTGGTGTTGAACAGCACCACGCCCATTGCATAGGCGTTGCCGGCAACCGCCTGCCCCGCGTTCGGGCCGTTGGCATAGACCGCGGTCGCGCCCTCGCCGCCGATTGTTTCGGCAAGGTTCGCGGCGGTATCGACCGTCGCCGGGAACGGAGAGATGAACCGGCCCGAGATTTTGGCGTAACGAAACTTGTTGTTGACCGTCCAACCTTGCGCAAACTCGTCCTGCGCCTCGAAGCCGACCGCTTTCACCACCGGGTGCATGCCGTCGCGAACGTCATCGACCTCCCGGTTGTTGTTGCCGTCCAGCGTCACTGCGCGGGTAAAGTAGATGCTGTGAATAGTATCGGTACTGGGGCTGAGGCCCGGCAGCGCCTGATAGTCGGGGTTGGAATTGCCGCCAGTGACACGCACCGGACTCGGCAAATAGCCGATCGCGCGGTCGTCGAGGTACTTGAAGTTCAGGCGGAAGAAGCCGCCGTCGAAGGTCTTGGTGATGTTGCCGCGGATCTGGCCGCCCTTATTGCCGTCATAACCGGCGCGGCGCGGGCCTTCGCCCACCCGGTAGAACCCGCCGACATGGAACGAGAGGCTGTCCGACAACTTCGCGCCGTAATCGGCATCGATCCGGTATTCACCATAGTCGAGCCCGACGGTGCCCTGCACCGCGCCGCCTTCCTTGTCACCCGTCTTGGAGATGATGTTGATGATGCCGCCCGGCGAGTTCGACGCGAAAGTCGAGGCCGAGCCGCCGCGCACCGCTTCGACGCGGGCCGTGCTGAAATCGATCCGGGTGAAGATATCAGCGTTGCCGAACGAGATGTCGCCGAATTCAAGGACCGGCAGGCCATCTTCGTGGATCTGGAGGAACTTGGCACCGCCGGTCGAGATCGGAATGCCGCGCACCTGAATATTGGCATTGCCCTCCCCGCCGGACGATTCCGAGCGGATGCCCGGCAGGCTGCGGAAAAGCTCGGCGGCGGAGCGCGGCGCGGCGGCCGAGATCGCGTCGGAGTTCAACGAGCTGACCGAGATGCTGGTGTCGAGCCGGTTGACGGCGCGCGAAACGCCGGTGACCACGATCTCGTCATTGGTCGCAACATCGGCGGCATCGGCGGCAGGCGTATCGGCCGGCGCGGCGGACTGCGCAAAGGCGGGCACGGCGGTCAGGCCAAGCGCCAGAGCCAGCACCGAACCGCACGATTTCACAGCAAACTTGCTCATCAGGAACCTCCCATGTGGTCGCCCCTTAGGGGCATTCCGAGGCTGGCTCTAGCGCTACTAAAATCGATTGCAACGAATTTCTGCAATCGATTGTTGCAACAAATGTCGCGCTGCATTCGTTTGCGTTAGGATTGCTGCGGGTTGCGCCGGGGCGGCGGCGGGCAAAATAATTTGCCTGACGGACCTCCAAAGCCGCCGCTGGCACTTCCCGAACGGTCTGGGCCAATGCCTGCCGCAGTTCAAATTGCGACGGCTGTGCTGCCGATTCGCGGCGCTTCAGCCGAACCGTTCGGCGTAATCGCGGGCAAACTCGAAATAGTCCTTGTTCCACGCGAACTCGCAGACCCCGACCCCGGGAACCCCGTCGAAATCGAGCGTGGCGCAGCCGGTGTTGATGCAGGTCTTGGGATCGTGTGACGAGCGCAGAACACCGAACATCTTGTATTCGATAAAGGACTTTCGCCCTTCGGTGTCGGTGACCGTCACCCGGAACGTGTCCTGCAGCATGTCTGGGCCATAGGTGAAATCGTAATCGACCCGTTCAATGTGGCGCATGGCGCCGTTCTTGAACAGGAACCCGCGCAGTTCGGTGCGGCCGAACGCCTGCATCTCGAAGAAGTGCATCGAGCTTTCGCCTGTGGTGGCGTGGACCCACTTGTAGTGCTGGTTGAGGCCCCATACCCGCGGCCCCCAGCTGTGATCGCGCACCATCAGACCTTCGTGGTGGATCTTGCGTCCATCGAGTTCGATGTCGGCAGTTACCCGGCCGTGCTGCTCGGTGCGATTATCGCCGAAATAGGGCGGGTTACCTTTGGGATGGGTGCTGAACGGATAGGGCGGGTGCGTGGCGGTGAAGGTCGCGTCGATCTTGATCCGCTCCCCGACCCAGGCAAGCTTCACTTGCTGGTAAGGCTGCATCACCTGCATCCGCAGCGGACCCTGCCGCCAATCGTCGAAGTTCATGTCGGCGGGCATCGGTCCTTCGACGACTTCGACAATCTGCTCGGGAAAGTCCGGACCGAAGAAGCAGGCGGTCGACTTGCCGATGCCGGTGCCGAGCACGGTCGGATAGAAGAAGCCGGCGATGTTGAGTTCGGGCAGCAGGAAGATGTGCGCCAGCGATTCGCGACCTTCCGGCGCGAGCTGGTGGCGGTGGGCGTGTTCGACAGGGAACCCGCTGAATTCTTGGGTGATCTCGGGCATCGCTCCGCTCCTCTCCGTTTTGCTTTGCCTAATGGCTTACCGTAATGGTTGAGCCAATGGCAACTGCAATCGGGCGAGGCTGCCGTGGCCGCTGGACAAGCCGGGGTCGGCAGGTCAGTCTGGCGCGCAGGGGGCAGCAATGGCGCCAATTACCGAACGCACGATCGAACAGGCCGCAAACAGCGTGCTCGGTTCGCCGCTGCAGATGCTGCGGCGGACGCTTGTCTTCATGGCAATCGTGTTCGTGCTCGCGACTGCCGGGTTCGTGGCCGCTGGCTGGTCGCTCGGCGATGCGACTTACATGGTTACGCTGACCATCTTCTCGGTCGGTTTCGGCGAGGTCCGCCCGATCGACACCTTCTGGCTGCGCACACTGGCGATGGCGACCATCGTGCTCGGCTGCACCGGGATGATCGTCCTGACCGGCGCACTCATCCAGGTTTTCGCCCATTATCAGCTCAAGAGCCTACTCGGGATCGACCGTATGCAGACCCAGATCGAACGCCTAACCGACCACACCATCATTTGCGGCTTTGGCCGGATCGGCGTGCAGCTTGCCAAGGAGCTGCACGCGGCCCGGGCACAGTTCATCATCGTCGAGCGCAGCGCCGCCAAGATCGCGGAGGCCGAGGCCCTGAGATTTCTGACGCTGACGGCCGATGCCACCGACGAGGCTTCGCTCGAACTGGCCGGAATATCCCGCGCCCGGGTGCTGGCCACCGTGCTGCCCGATGACGCCACCAACGTGTTCATCACGCTTTCGGCGCGCAACCTCAACCCGCGGCTGGAAATCATCGCGCGCGGCGAACTGCCGACCACCGAGGGCAAGCTGATCCACGCCGGCGCGGACAAAGTGGTGCTGCCCACGCACATCGGAGCCGAGCGCATCGCCGAGCTGATAATCTATCCTTCGACCGCGAAGTTCATCGGCGAAAGTCCGCAGCTGCGCGATTTCAAGCGGGGCATGAATGAGTTCGGGCTGGAACTGGAGGCGGTGGTCGTGCCCAAGAACTCCGCGCTGGCCGGCGAAACCGTGGCCGAGGCCGAACGGCGCGGGCGCAGCGGGTTCTTCATCGTCCAAATCGACCGCGCTGCCACCGGCGGCGGCGAGCCGCAAAGTTTCGTCCACCCCGGCGAGGACGTGAAGATCGAGGCGGGCGACACGCTCGTCCTCGTTATCCGCGGCAGCCGGGTGGCGGCGGGGGCTGTGTTCAACACCCCCCGCACGCAGGGCCCGGTCGGGCGCGGCTACGCCTCGGTCAGCGAATAGCCGCGTCCGGTACGCAGTTGCGACCTAGCGGCAACGCACATTATCGCGGCTGCTGTTCGAATCGATCGCCGCGCCGGCCGCGCCGCCGGCAATCGCCCCGAGCACGGCACCCAACGGCCGCGAATCGCCCGGCGCGATGATGCTGCCGAGAATGCCGCCGGAAATCCCGCCGACAATCAGGCCGGTGGTTCCGTCCGAACGGCGGCAATAATACCGGTTATCCCGGCCGCGGTAGACCCGTTCATCCTGCGAAAGGCGATGCTCGCGGTAGCGGCTGTCGTTGCGGTAATAGCTATCGGCGTAATAGCCGCCATTGCTGGGGTCCGGACGGTCCCAGTCGTAATTGCCGTATCGATCGTAGGAACCGCGATCGTAGTAGCCGTAGGGGTTGTCTGCCGAGGCATAGCCGCGATTGCCGTAGCCATCGCCATACGTGGCGCAGCCGGCGGTGAGCGCGGCGGCGGCGAGCGGAAGCAGCATCAGTTTGTTCATGAGGTGGTCTCCTTTCGGGAGCAGAAGGGCGCGCGGCCCGCAGCGACGAGGCGCGCGTCTGACGGGAGCTAAATGGTTCGCAACGACCGTTGTTCCGCCGGCGGCCCGGGCGTGGCATGGCCCGGACTGCCGACTCCCGCCCGAGGAACCCGATGGACAGCCCCCTGCCCCGCGTCGCCACGCTCACGCTCAACCCCACGATCGACGCCGCGAGCGAGGCCGAGGCGGTGTTCCCGACGCACAAGATCCGCACCACCGGCGAGCGCTATGATCCGGGCGGCGGCGGGATCAACGTGGCGCGGGTGCTGGCCCGGCTGGGCGAACCGGCGACCGCGCTCTACCTGGCTGGCGGGGCGACCGGCGCGCTGCTCGACGAGTTGCTTGCTGGCACCGGACTGATTCCCCGGCCGATCCCGATCCATGACCACACCCGGATGAGCCTGACAGTGTTCGAGCGATCGACCGGGCAGGAATACCGCTTCGTTCCCGAAGGCCCGCTGATCGCGGCGAGCGAGTGGCAGGCCGCGCTGGCAGCCTGCGCCACGCTGAGCGCCGAGTGGTTGGTCGCCTCGGGCTCATTACCGCGCGGGGTGCCGGACGATTTCATCGCCCGGCTGGCCGGCATGGCGGCGTCGCAAGGCAAGAAGCTGGTGGTCGACACCTCCGGCCCGGCGCTGGCGGCAGCACTGGCGGCGGGCGGCATGTTCCTCGTCAAGCCGAGCCGGGGCGAGTTCGAGACGCTGTCGGGCAAGGCGTTCGCTTCCGCCGCGGAGATCGGCGCGGCGGCGCAGGCGCTGGTTCATGCCGGCAAGGCGCAGTTCGTGGCGGTGACTTGCGGCCACGAAGGCGCGGTGCTGGCCCATGCCGGCGGGGTGATCGTCCATCCCGGCATCGCGGTGCCGGTGCGCAGCGCGACCGGCGCGGGGGACAGCTTCGTGGCCGGGATGGTCCACGGCTTCCTGAGCGGCGCCGACGCTGCCGGAGCGCTGCGCTGGGCCATGGCGGCGGGGACGGCGGCGGTGCTCAACCCCGGCACCGATCTGGCCCACCCCGAGGATATCGCCCGGATGTATGAACAGCTGGCGTGAACGCTGGCCAAACCCGGCCGGGACGGCCATGGACAGGGGGCAGGTGAACGCAGGAGAGCGCGGTGAGCGACGATGAAGACTATGTCTACGACGAGGACAGCGGCGAATGGATGGCCGCTTCCGAGCTGGCCGCGAAACGGGCAGCGGCCGATGTGATCGAAGTGCGTGATGCGGTGGGCAACCTCCTCGCCGATGGCGATCAGGTAACGCTGATCAAGGACCTGACCGTCAAAGGCGCGGGCCAGACGCTGAAGCAGGGCACGCTAATCAAATCGATCCGCCTGACCGGCGACCCGCAGGAGATCGACTGCCGGTTCGACGGGATCAAGGGGCTGGTGCTGCGCGCCGAGTTCGTCAAGAAGCGCTGAGCGCCGCCACTAATCCCCCAACCTTCCCCATGACCCAGCCCCCTGCCCCGCCCGATTCCGGCCTGCGCATCCTGGTCGACGGCGACGCCTGCCCGGTGAAGGACGAGATCTACAAGGTGGCGTGGCGGCGTGGGGTGCCGGTGGTGGTGGTAAGCAACAGCCCGTTCCGGGTGCCGCTGCACCCGCTGATCCGGCGGGTGGTGGTGGACGGCGGGTTCGACGCCGCCGATGACTGGATCGCCGCCGCCGCCGGACCGCTGACGGTGGTGACCACTGCCGACATCCTGCTGGCCGACCGCTGCCTGAAGGCCGGGGCGACCGTGATCGGCCATTCGGGCAAGCCGTTCACCCAAAGCTCGATCGGCAACCAGATCGCCACCCGCGCGATCATGGCCGACTTGCGCGCCGGCGGCGAGATCATCGGCGGCCCGGCCCCGTTCGCCAAGACTGACCGCTCACGGTTCCTTTCGGCGCTGGACGAAGCACTGCAGAAGTTGGCGCGTGGGTGACACATGTGTAACCCTGATGGCGCCCGGATTTCAGTCTAAGCTACTGAAATTACGTGACGCGCACTTGTGCGAACAGGGTGACACATTTCCAACTCAACGCCAGCGCGGCGGCTCGACCCGCTGGCTATCGAAGCTGTGGCGATACGCGAGCATTTCGGCGTGATCGGCATCCATAGCGCCGAGGGTTTCGGCAGTGTGCGGCTCGCCACTGGCCTGCGTCCAGTGGGCCGGGCCATATTCGACCCGATCGAGCAGGTTATCCCACCGTTCGGACCAGAATTCGGCCGCCGCCGTATAGCGCCCGAGCCGCTGGGCGCCGAGCGAGTTGCGCCGGGCGAGAAGAAAGCAGGTCAGTCGCTCATCGTACTTGCGCATGGTGCCGACCTGCTTGCCCTTGTGCCACACCGGCACTTCGACCCCGTGCAGGGCGCGTTCGAGCGCGGCCTGCGCCAGTTCGTCATAGGTGTGCTGAAACGCGGTTTCCCACGCGATATCGAACGGTTGGCCTTTGAGCCGGGCGCGGAGGCGATAGGCCGACTGGCGGCTCATCCCCACCACGCGGGCGGCTTCGGCGACCGACTGCGTGCCGGCGAGCGCGCGGAGGAAATCCGCCATTCGCCCCGGGCACCAGCGATCGGGGAGTTTGACGGGCGTGGGGGCGGCGCGGGACGCGCGGGGTCGTTTTGGTTGGTCCATGCGGCGATGCATAACCGATTTGGTTGATTGTAGGAAAGTTGGAGCTTTGCGGTTTGGTATCAACTTGGAAGGTTCAATTGGACCGGGAACCTCGCCCCGCCCCTGCGCATTGCCTGAGCGGCGCAATCCCGCGCCGGGAGGACACGCTACATGACCACCAACACCGCCACCGCCCGCTATGACGGGTTCGGCAAGGCCGGCAAGGGTGCGATCAGCACCAAGTCCGGCGTGCTGGCCGACCAGCCTTTTGGGTTCGGCACCCGTTTCGACGGTGAGCCGGGGACTAATCCCGAGGAACTGATCGCTGCCGCCCACGCCGCGTGCTTTACGATGGCGACAAGCTTTGCGCTGGCGCAGGCCGGGCATGCGGACGGTTCGCTCGCCACCGAGTGCACCGTGACGCTCAAGCCGCAGAGCGGCGGCGGGTTTGCGGTGACGCTTTCGGCGCTTTTGCTCACCGCGACCGTGCCGGGGATCGATGACGCCGAATTTCAGCGGATCGCCGCCGAGGCCAAGGCGAATTGCCCGATTTCCAAGCTGTTCACCTGCGAGATCACGCTGGAGGCGGAGCTGGCGGGGTAAACCTGCCGAATTCGCGCAAGGATCGGCGCCGCAAGGCGTAAGCCAAGAACCGGCCATTTTGCCGCAGGAGTACCGAACATGGCCAAGAGCCAGAAGAAATCGAGCCGCGAAGCGCGCAAGCCCAAGGCGGAGAAGCCGGCCAAGCCCAATGCCTCCAACCCTTCGACCAAGCCGGGGGTGATCGCCGGGCTCGACAACATGAAGCGGAGCGGCTGAACCCGCACACCGCTGCGGACGATAGACCCGCGCGCCAAGGCGGGTTACGGGCATCGGCGATGCTCACTCATCCGGCGATCATCTGGGGAATCGATTTCACCGCGGGCGAGGCCCGCGCGTGGAACGAGGGCGACTGGGCGCTGACCCCGGCCGCCGACCCGGCGACCTTCCGCTGGCTGCACCTGAACCTGGCCGATGCGGTGACCCAGCAGTGGATCGCCGGATCGGCGCAGCTGCCCGAACAGCTCAAGGAAATGCTGCTTTCGCCCGAGCGTCACCAGCGCGCGGTTGTTGAAGGCGAATATGTCGGCTGCGTGCTCCACGATGTCGAGCGCGATTTCGACCGGATCGACGCCGAGCGCACCGGCGCATTGCGGATCGCGCTGGGGCCGCGGATGATCGTGACCGCGCGGCACCACCCGCTGCGCTCGGCCGATATCGCCCGATCCAAGATCGAACGCGGGGCGCGGGTGAGCGACAGCGGCGGAGCGCTGGGGCTGGCGGTATCCTCGATCATCGAACACGTGACGACGGTGGCGCGCGATCAGGCAAGCGAGATCGAAAGCTTCGAGGATGCCCTGCTCGACCGGCCCGAGACCTTCGATCACCGCAAGCTGATCGATATCCGCCGGCGGGTGGTCCAGTTTCACCGCCTGCTTTCAGGGATGCACGCGGTGTTCAAGCGGCTGGAGGGCGACGAGGATCTGCCCGAGCCGCTGCAGCCGACAATCGAGCGGCTGGCGCAGCAGCTGAGCGAGATCGACAGCGACATGGTGGCAATTCAGGGCCAATTGCGGCTGCTGCGAGAAGAGGCCGACCTGCAATCCTCGCAGCGGACCAACCAGAACCTCTATGTGCTCTCGATCCTCTCCGCGCTGCTGCTGCCGGCGACGCTGGTGACCGGGTTTTTCGGGATGAACACCGGCGGGCTGCCCTTCGCCAGCGAACACGGCGGGACGGTGGAGGCGACGGTGCTGGCGCTGATGGCCTCGGGCGGGGTCTATGCGCTGCTGCGGATGCTGGGGCTGGTGCACCGGCTTTAGGCGGGGCGCCCGCCGCTTAATCGTGGCGTTCGGCCGACGTGACCTGCAGCGTGCCATCAAGCCGGCGCCAGACGGTGACGCGCCAGCGCGAGGCATCGCGCAGCTTGAGATCGAGCCGGTAATTCATGCCCGCGACGACCTGCCGCTGGGCGCTGACGATCTTGCCGCGCCCGCGCCGGGCGGGGAGGATGTGGGCGAGCGCGGCCTGCAGCACCGGGCGCAGTTCGGGCGCGCGCGGATCCATCACCGCATAGCCGCCAACGCCGGGCGGGCTGACCGCATCGTTCTGCACGGAGGCGGTGGGCGGGGCCGGCGGGGATGGCGGCGGGGAGGGCACTTGCGGCGGAGTCTGTAGCGGGAGCACCACCGCTGGCGACGCCGGCGGGGCCGGCGGGGCCCCACCAGCGGACGGGGTGAACAAGTACAGCAACGCAGCGAGCATGTTCGAGAGGCCTATTCCGCCGGCAGGTAAATCGCACCGCCTTTTTCGCGGAATACCTCGCTCATCGCTTCCATGCCAGCCTCGGCATCCTCGGCAGCCACGAACGTGGCGATCTCGGCGTTCTGCTTCGCCGCGAACTCGCGCACTTCCTGCGTGATCTTCATGCTGCAGAACTTGGGCCCGCACATTGAGCAGAAGTGCGCAGTCTTGGCGCCTTCGGCAGGGAGCGTCTGATCGTGATACTGTTCGGCGGTATCGGGATCGAGGCTGAGGTTGAACTGATCGCGCCAGCGGAATTCGAAGCGGGCGCGGCTGAGCGCATCATCGCGCATCCGCGCCGCAGGGTGGCCCTTGGCAAGGTCTGCGGCGTGGGCGGCGAGCTTGTAAGTGACGACGCCGACTTTGACGTCATCCCGGTCGGGCAGGCCGAGGTGTTCCTTCGGCGTGACGTAGCAAAGCATGGCGGTGCCATACCAACCGATCATCGCCGCGCCGATGCCGCTGGTGATGTGATCATAGCCCGGCGCGATATCGGTGACGAGCGGCCCCAATGTGTAGAACGGGGCTTCGCCGCAAGCCGCGAGCTGTTTTTCCATGTTCTGCTTGATCTTGTGCATCGGCACGTGGCCAGGGCCCTCGATCATCACCTGCACGTCCTGTGCCCAGGCGCGCTTGGTCAGTTCGCCAAGGGTGTAGAGTTCGGCAAACTGCGCTTCGTCATTCGCATCGGCAATCGAGCCGGGGCGCAGGCCATCACCCAGCGAATAGGCGATATCGTAGGCCTTCATGATCTCGGTGATTTCATCGAAACGTTCGTAGAGGAAGCTCTCCTTGTGGTGCGCGAGGCACCACTTGGCCATAATCGAGCCGCCGCGGCTGACGATGCCGGTGACGCGCTTGGCGGTCATCGGGATGAACGGCAGGCGCACGCCGGCGTGGATGGTGAAGTAATCGACGCCCTGTTCGGCCTGTTCGATCAGGGTATCGCGGAACACTTCCCAAGTGAGGTCTTCGGCCACGCCGCCGACCTTTTCCAGCGCCTGATAGATCGGAACAGTGCCGATCGGCACGGGCGAATTGCGGATGATCCATTCGCGCGTGTCATGGATGTTGCGGCCGGTGGAGAGGTCCATCACCGTATCCGCGCCCCAGCGGATCGACCAGACCATCTTGTCGACCTCGTTAGCGACGTCGGACGCGACCGCCGAGTTGCCGATGTTGGCATTGATCTTGACGAGGAAATTGCGCCCGATCGCCATCGGCTCGCTCTCGGGGTGGTTGATGTTGCTGGGAATGATCGCGCGGCCGCGCGCGACTTCCTCCCGCACGAATTCGGGGGTGACGTGATCGGGGATGCTGGCGCCCCAATCCTGCCCATCGCGCTCCAGCTGCTCTTTCAGCGCGGCGCGGCCGAGGTTTTCGCGAATTGCGACATATTCCATCTCGGGCGTGATGATGCCGCGGCGGGCATAGTGCATCTGGCTGACGTTCTGCCCCGCCTTCGCACGGAGCGGGCGCTGGACGACAGCGGGGAACGGCGGGACGCCGCCCGAGCGGTCTGGGCCAAGCTGGCCGTTGTCTTCGGGGCGAGTGGCGCGGCCGGCATAATCCTCGACATCGCCGCGGCCGATGATCCAGTCCCGCCGCAGCTGCGGCAGGCCGGCGGCAATATCGATCGCGGCGGCGGGATCGGTGTAGGGGCCGGAGGTATCGTAAACCCGCAGCGGCGGCTCGCCCGAGGACGGCTCAAGATCGATCTCGCGCATCGCCACGCGCACCGCGGGCATATCCGGGCTGGGCACATGGATCTTGCGACTGCCACGGATCGGGCCGGTGGTGACGCCGATTTCGAGCTTCGAGGGAATATCCGCCATCTTGCGCTTCCTTCCGGGGGCGGAAGAGTGGAGCCGCGCGGAAATGGCCGGCCCTCCCTCCGCCCGTGCTAACGGGTTCAGGTTCAACGGGTCGGGCGATGCGAACCGCCCCTCTCAGCCAGCCGGCTCCCCGGGGAAGCGCCCTGATTACGGCAGCCGGGCAGCACTGTCCAGCCGCGATACGGGAGCGGCCCGACCGGCGCAGACGGAGCATCACCAGCCGGTTCCTTGTGGGCCAGAATGTTACAGGTACTGTCATAAGATGCGCTGCGGGGCGACAAACCGTCTCTGGCCTGTAAAGAAGCCAGCCTATGAGACTACACGTATACATCCGCGATCGGGACAGCTGCCTGTGACTGACCTGCCTCACGGCGTTGAGGACCAAGCCTATATCCTTGCTGCCGCGGACCTGCTTGCCGGGTTCAGCGAAGCCACGGCGGTGGCGGACCTGTCCGTCACCGACGGCACGGTCAGTGACAACGGCGACGGCACTTACACCCGCGCGCTGTGGCCGCCCGTACAGGGGCTTTTCGCATCAATCACTTGCCCGAAGGCGAGCGCGATATCGTCGAGAAAGTCCTCGTCGACCGGGAGCAGCTGGGGCGCAGGCTCGCGCGCGATCAGCATGGTTTCGAGCAGCGGCGAGCGCAGCGTGGTCCAGAACGCAGGATCGGCGGCGAGCGCGGCGAACAGATCGCTCAGCGCGGGATCGAGCCAGCCGCCGCGGTGGCGGGCAACTTCGGCGCGGGCGGCATCGGGGCCGGCGTTGGCGGCGAAGACTTCGGCGATTTGGGCGAGCAGGGCGAGGCGGGCCGCGAGCGGAATGGCGGTGCCGGCAAGGCCCGCCGGCTTGCCCGAGCCGTCCCAGTGTTCATCGAGCCCGGCGATCGCCTGCGCGACCGGTTCGGGAAAGCGCAGCAGGCGGGCGATATCGGCGCCGCGGGTGCAGCGGGTTTCGATCAACGAACGGGCGATTTCGGGGCCGTTGCGCAAGATGTTGGCAATCGCTCGCGCCCGCCGGCCAAGCGGCTCGCCTGCGCCGGTGCGCGAGAACACGAAGCTCAGCACCGGCCCCAGCCCGGCTCCGACCAGTTTGTAATCGCGCTTGAACGCGCGGTCATCGGCCAGATAGACTTCGGCGATGCGCGCGGCGTTGCTGCTGCAGCCGAGATCCTTGAGCATCGTGGCGTAATAGACCGTGCGGCGCTCGGCCGGGGGCAGATCGAGCGCCTCGGCGAGGTGCAGTGCGATCCAGCACGCGCGCAGGGAGTGGCCGGCGGGCTGACCCTCGGTGAGATCGAGCGCATAAGTGAACGCGCTCATAATTTCGGCGAGCGAAGTGACCGGGCTGTCGGTCGTGGTCGTCAGGCCGGCATGGTCAAAAAGGGCAGACAATCCGGCCTCCTCAAGGGCGGAACATCAAAAATACGTATAAATTCTGATAAATAGGTAAATGGCCGGAGAACCAGGAGCGCCGCCGCCGCTGTTGCGCCCGCGAAGTGCCCGGCTTAGGAACGCAGCCGATGGACAATCGACCAATGGACAATCGGGTCGCCGATATTGCCGTGCTGGGCGGAGGGCTCGCGGGGGGCCTGATCGCCCTCGCGCTGGCGAAGCTGCGTCCGGAGCTACACGTGGTGGTGATCGAGCGCGGGGCGGCACTGGGCGGCAATCATGTCTGGTCGTTCTTCGCCTCCGACCTGCCCGATGGCGCGGCCGAGCTGATCGAGCCGCTGATCGCGGCGCGCTGGGACGCTTACGAAGTGCGCTTTCCGCGCCGCCGCCGCCGCCTGGCGACGCCTTATTGCAGCATCACCAGCGAACGCTTTGACGCCGCGCTGCGCAAGGCGCTGCCGGTGGGCGCGGTGCTGACCGGCTGCGCGGCGACGCAGGTGGCGGCAGACCGGATCGAACTGGCCGACGGGCGGGAAATTGCCGCTCACGCAGTGATCGACGCGCGCGGGACGGCAAGCCTGCCGCACATGGAAGGCGGCTGGCAGAAGTTCGTTGGCCAGCTGGTGCGGACCGAGCGTCCGCACGGGCTGGAGCGCCCGGTGGTGATGGACGCGACGGTGGCGCAACTGGACGGCTATCGGTTCGTCTATTGCCTGCCGTTCTCGCCCACCGAAGTCTTTGTCGAGGATACCTATTATTCGGACAGTCCGGACCTGAACGCGCCACTGCTGCGCGAACGGATTGCCGCCTATTGCGCTGCGGCCGGATGGCAAGTGGCGGAGATCCTGAGCGAGGAAACCGGGGTACTGCCGGTGGTCGGACGCGGCGATTGGGCGGCATACCGGGCAGAGACCGAATCCGCAGGCGTGGCGTTGGCCGGGGTGCGGGCAGGGCTGTTCCATTCGCTCACCAGCTATTCGCTGCCCGATGCGCTGGCGTTCGCACTGGATCTTGCCCGGCAGAGCGATCTTTCGGGCACTGGTCTTGCAGCGTGGAGCCGGGCAGGGGCCGAGGGGCACTGGCGCGCGGGATGGTTTTATCGCAAGCTGACGACGCTGCTGTTCTGTGCTGCGGTGCCGGACCAGCGCTTCCGGGTGCTCCAACGGTTCTATGGGCTGAAGCCAGCCCTGATCGAACGCTTGTATGCAGGTGAAACAACGATGGCCGACCAGTTGCGGATCCTTTCCGGCAAACCCCCGGTGCCATTCTTTACGGCGGTGGCGACACTGCTGGGCACGCCACCGCTCAATCCGCTGACCGCGCCGGAGCCGACGGCATGAGCAAGCGCGCGGCGGTAATCGGCGCCGGGTTCGGCGGGCTGGCGCTGGCGATCCGGCTGCAATCCGCGGGGATCGCGACCACGGTGATCGAAGCGCGCGACAAGCCCGGCGGGCGTGCCTATGTGTGGGAGCGCGAAGGCTTCACCTTCGATGCCGGGCCAACCGTGATCACCGATCCGCCGTGTCTGAAGGAACTGTGGGCGCTGAGCGGGCATGACATCTCCGAAGATGTCGAGCTGATGCCGGTAATGCCGTTCTACCGGCTCAACTGGCCCGACGGGGTCAACTTCGACTATTCGAACGACGAGGCCGGGCTGAAGGCAGAAATCGCCCGCGTCGCGCCCGGCGATCTGGATGGCTACGACCAGTTCCTGCGATATTCCGCGCATGTCTGGGAGGAAGGCTACGTCAAGCTTGGCACGGTGCCGTTCCTTGATTTTGCCAGCATGCTGAAAGCGGCGCCGGCGCTCGCCCGCTATCAGGCGTGGCGCAGCGTCTATTCGATGGTTTCAAGCTATGTGAAGAGCGAGAAGCTGCGCGAGGCGCTTTCGTTTCACACATTGCTGGTCGGCGGCAATCCGATGACCACCAGCGCGATCTATGCCCTGATCCACAAGCTGGAGAAGGACGGCGGGGTGTGGTGGGCCAAAGGTGGCACCAACCAGCTGATCGCCGGGATGGTACGCCATTTCGAGCGGCTGGGCGGAACCATGCGGCTGCACGATCCGGTGGTGGCGATCGACACCTTCGGTGACAGGGTGACCGACGTGGAAACCCGCAGCGGCTGGCGCGAACGGTTCGACGCGGTGGCGAGCAATGCCGATATCGTCCACACTTACCGCGACCTCCTCAGTGGCTCTGCGCCGGCCGCCGACTATGGCAGGAAGCTGACGCGCAAGACGTATTCGCCGAGCCTGTTCGTGGTCCACTTCGGGGTTGAGGGGACGTGGCCGGGCATCCCGCACCACATGATCCTGTTCGGGCCGCGCTACAAAGGCCTGCTTGACGATATCTATGTCCACGGCGTTCTGCCCAAGGACTTCTCGATCTATCTCCACCATCCGACCGTGACCGATCCCTCGGTGGCACCGCCGGGCAAATCGACATTCTATGCGTTGGTCCCGGTGGCGCACCAGGGCAAGCTGCCGGTCGACTGGGAGGAGATTGGCCCGCTCCTTGAAAAGCGCATTCTCGACGAGGTCGGGCGGCGACTGATCCCCGATATCCACGACCGGATCGTGACCAAGTTCCACTATGCCCCGCGCGATTTTGCGCTCGATCTCAACGCTCATCTCGGCAGCGCGTTCAGCCTTGAGCCGACGCTGATGCAGAGCGCATGGTTCCGCGGCCACAACCGCGACGACCGGCTCAAGAACATGTATCTGGTCGGCGCGGGCACCCACCCCGGCGCGGGCATTCCCGGCGTGGTCGGCAGCGCCAAGGCAACCGCGGGGCTGATGCTGGCGGATCTGGCGTGATGCAGCGGGTCGCCGTTTACTGCGGCTCGGCCACACCGGAAGACCCGCGGTTCATGGCACTTGCCGGCGAAGTTGGCCGGACGCTGGCGACGCGCGGCATTGGCGTGGTCTATGGCGGGGGCAAGCGCGGGCTGATGGGGGCGCTGGCCGATGCCGCGATGGCGGCGGGCGGCGAGGTGATCGGCGTGATCCCCGAGGCGCTGGCCGGTGCCGAAATCGCCAATCCCGATTGCACCGAACTCCGCGTCGTGCCCAATATGCATGCGCGCAAGCAGGCCTTTACCGACCTGTCCGACGGGTTCCTGACTCTGCCCGGCGGAGTGGGAACGATGGACGAGCTGTGGGAAGCGGTAAGCTGGGCGCAGCTGGGTTATCACGCCAAGCCGGTGGGGCTTTACAACGCCTTCGGGTTCTTCGATCATCTGCTGGCATTTCAGCATCATATGGTCAAAACTGGGTTCATCCGCCCGGCGCATGCCGGGATCATCCTCGCCGAGCAGGAACTGGACCTGCTGCTCGAGCGGATGGC